>CALMLL010000001.1 GCA_937868075.1 uncultured Marmoricola sp.
GGGTTTCGTCGAGCTCAACCGCCGGGGCAGCCCGCTGATTGAGCTTGTCGAAATCGAGGTCCGCAACATCGCCCGGGGTTTCGTCGAGCTCAACCGCCGGGGCAGCCCGCTGATTGAGCTTGTCGAAATCGAGGTCCGCAACATCGCCCGGGGTTTCGTCAGGCTCAACCGCCGGGGCAGCCCGCTGATTGAGCCTGTCGAAATCGAGGCACCCAACATCGCCCGGGTTTCGTCGAGCTCAACCTCCGGGTCGGTCCTTCTCAACCGCCAAGGCCGTCGGGCTCAACACCGGGGGACTTAGGAGCGCTTGGGGAGGAACTCTCGCTCGCAGTACCTACCGACCTTCCACGTCGAGTAGGCGTCGGTGCCGGCGCCGACCAAGCCGCCCACTACCGGCACGCGCTTGCTGGCGGTGACGGCCAGACGCTTGCCGGCGACCTTCTGCATGAGGGTGTTGGCCACCTGCGCGGCCATCACTTTGTCGAGGTTTGAGTCGTACGCCGGTGCCGTGGCGATCGCCATTGGGGTGCCCGGCAACTGCTTCTTCTTGATCAAGGCGAGCACCGACTCCTCACCGAGGATGGCCGCCAAGATGGCGTTGCGGACCTTGGGGTCGTTGAGGTCGTAGCCGCGTAGGTGGGCGATGCCGGCGACCATCCGACACTGCAGGATCGCCAGGCCGGTGATGTTGGCCGGGATGGTCGCGGCCATGGTGACCAGGCCGCCGAGGTTGGTGGCGAAACCCTGAAGACCGGACCAGCGGACGTGGTTCTCGATCACCTCGTGGATGGCCTTGTTGACGTCACCCTTCTGCTCGGCCAACTGGGTTTCTGCGGCCTTGGCCGCCGGGGGGAACGGCCCGATGCCATGGATGGCGCGCTCCAGAGCTTCGTGCACGAATCTCGCGGTCAAGCCGGGTGCGATCTCGGCGACGCTAGGGGTGAGCGCACTGGTGATGTTGCGACCGATGCCCATGTGGGTTCTCCTGGTGGCTGGTGGCCTGTTGGGTGACGGCCGGTGTTGGATGGCCGATGTGCAGATACAACCACCCGAGACGAAGTGGATGTTCCCGGACTCGGGTGATTTGGCACGCATTCCTGGTGACTACGTGGCTAGTGGCGCCGATCTGGAGCCTGGGACGCTGCTGGCGGCGTACCGCGCTGGGATCTTCCCGATGCCGGGCCGCGACTCGTTGGACTGGTGGTGCCCGGAACGACGCGGGGTGTTGCCCACTGACGGCCTGCGAGTCTCGCGGTCGCTGCGGCGGTCTATGCGGCGGTTCGAGGTCCGGGTTGATAGCGCCTTTGCCGAGGTGATCCGCGCCTGCGCCGAGCGCCGAACGGAAGGCAACTGGATCGACGAAGACGTCATCGAGGCCTACTCCCTCTTGCACACTCTCGGTTGGGCACACTCGGTGGAGGCGTGGCAAGACGGCCGACTCGTCGGCGGGTTGTACGGCGTCAGCATCGGTGGCCTTTTCGCCGGCGAGTCGATGTTCTCGGTGGAGACCGACGCCTCGAAGGTGGCGCTGGTGGCCTTGGTGGAGCGGATCCGCGATGGGCAGCGTCGCTTGCTCGACGTGCAGTGGCAGACCCCGCATCTTGCATCTCTGGGCGTGGTGGAGGTGCCGCGGGCGGAGTACCTGGTGTTGCTGCGCGCGGCCCTCAACTCACCGACGCCCGATTGGGACTTCTAGGCTGGCGCTCGTGCCTCAGACTTCGTTGCGCTGGCCCGCGCCCACGTGGCTCGACCTCTTCTACGACCTGGCGATGGCGGCCTCCGCAGTCGCGATCTCGGGATCGTTCGCCTACGACTACACCTGGTCAGGTGCGGCCTGGTTCGCCTTGACCTACGCCATTCTCGGCTGCTTTTGGCTACTCACGGGATTCTGGAGCGGTTCGTTCAACGGTGATCGACCGCCCTTGAGAGGAACCCCGGTAGCGGTTATCGCGGTGCAGATGGTGGGGCTGCTGGTGCTCGCAGTCGCCTCCGGGGACTCGATCGCCGACTCCGAAGCCGTCTACGACATCCTCCTGGGGCTCTTGCTGGTGAGCATCGTCGTCTTGGGCTGGCTCTCGGGGAGGATGGGGCGTCGTACGCCGCTGGTCCTGGGAGTCGGGGTGGCCTGCCTGATCGGCTCCTGGATTGCCCCCAGTGGTCCGTCGATGGCGCTGTGGTTGCTGGTCTTGGTCTTGCTGGCCTTGGAGACGGCGATGGCGGTGGTGTCGGGCCCAGTTGATGGGCCAGTCGATGGCCCCCGCCTCCGGCACCGCCTGGGCGAACTCACCGTCGTCATCATCGGAGAGGTTTTGGTCAAGTTCGCCCTCACGGCTGGCGACGAGTCGCTGTGGGCCATCAAGTTGGCCGCTCTGGTTCCCATCGTGGTCATCTTGGTTGCCGCTTGGTGGGCCTACTTCCTGGCCCACCGGGTGAGTGGCGCATTCAGTGGCCGCCAGCGTCGTACCTGGGTCGCGCTGCATCTGCCCTTGCACGTGGGTCTGCTCGGGCTGGCTGTCGGGTTAGCCAAGTTGTTGGTCGGCGCGAAGACACTCGACGACAAGGTCTTGAACCTGCTGGGCGGCCCGGTACTGCTGGTGTTGATCAGTCTGATGTTGCTGCATTGGGCGGCCGGTCAAGCCAGCGTCAAGGTGCTGGCCCTGGCTGTGGTGGTAGAGGTTGTCGTGTTGGCCCTCGCCCCGGTTGTCAGCGCCGGCCCAACGGTGACGTCGTACGCGACCGCGGTCGTGATGTTGTCGGCTGCCATTGCGGCGGCCAGGAAGTAGGAGTCATGTGGACCCGTCGGGCCGCGTTGTTGGCTACCGGCCTCTCCATAGCGGCGTGCTCTGCCGATGGCCAAGAGAAGTCGCCGCGAGCTGCTGTTGACGTCGTGGTTGTAGGTGCCGGCATTGCTGGGATCAGCGCAGCGGCCTATCTGCACCGACTGGGTTTCGGGGTGGAGGTCGTGGAGGCCAGAAATCGCATTGGCGGTCGCATTCACACCGTCCGCGAGTGGCCCGGGATCCCTCTCGACATGGGCGCCTCCTGGGTTCATGGCGCCGCGAAGAACCCGCTGTCGAAGATTGCCGACCAGGCGGGAGCCGAGCGGGTGCTCACGTCGTACGAATCGGGAGCGCTCTACCTCGACCCTCGCCTGGGAACCAAGAAGCCGCGACTGCAGCGGTGGGAAGACCTGATCGATCTCGCCCTCAAGCAGGCCTACCGCCGGGAGTCCGACGAGTCGGTTGCCGACGCCGTTGCCCGCGTTTCGCCAAGGCTGACCTCACGTGAGCGTGCGGAACTGACTTTCACGTTGAACGCCCGCTTTGTCACCGAATGGGGCGCAGACCCAGCAGATCTGTCGGCCTTCACTGTCGATGAGGGCAAGGAGTTTGCCGAGAGCGGGGTCGACGCGCTCTTCCCCGGTGGTTACGACCAGGTGGTCAACTGGCTGGCGAGGCCGGTAGGCGTGACCACCAGTTTTCCGGTGACTTCGGTGGCAGTTGCCGACGAGGGCGTGACCGTGAGCGGGCCTGCCGGAGTACGCCGCGCCCGGGCCGCAGTGCTCACCGTGCCGCTGGGGGTGCTCAAGCGCGGCACGATCGACATCACTTTGCCCGAGCGGACCCGGGCTGCCATCGACGCGCTCGACTCCGGAGTGCTCAGCAAGTCGTTCTTTCGCTTCGACAAGCCCTTCTGGCCTACCTCGGTGGATTGGCATGAATACCTCAACGCCGAGGCTGGTCGTTGGTCGGAGTGGGTGAGCTTCGCCAAGGCCGGGCCGCCGGTGCTCTTGGGCTTCAACGGGGGCCAAGTGGCCCGCGAAGTCGAAGCCGCCGACCCCGGCGAGGTGATCTCCCAGGCGCACCAGGTGCTGAGGGGGATGTTCGGCCGCTCGACTCCCCGGCCGGTCGCGGTGAAGACCTCGGACTGGTCAACTGACCGGTGGGCGTTGGGCTCGTATTCGATGGCGGCCGTCGGGTCGACCCGAGCCGATCGAGTTGCGCTCACCAAGCCGATCGGTGAGGGGGTCTACTTGGCCGGGGAGAGCACCGAACCCGACTATCACTCCACCGTCCACGGCGCCTACTTCTCCGGCCGACGAGCGGCCAAACAGGTCGCGGAGTACCTGCGGTAGCTACTTGAGTAGTCGACTCATCCGCCGGTCGGCCAGGGGTTTGCCGCCGGTCTGGCAGGTGGGGCAGTACTGCAACGAAGAGTCGGCGAAACTCACCTCGCGCACGGTGTCACCGCAGACCGGGCAGGGTTGGCCGGTGCGGCCATGCACCGCCATGTTGGACTTCTTCTCGCCCTTGAGTTCGCTGGCAGCTAGGCCGTCGTTGCGGGCGATGGCGTCGTTGAGGGTGCCCTGGACGGCTTGGAACAGAGTGGCCAGGTCGGCACCCTCGATGGAACTGGCCGGCTTGAACGGCGACATCCGGGCCGCGTGCAGGATCTCATCGGAGTAGGCGTTGCCGATGCCGGCGATGGTGCCCTGGTGTCGCAGCACCCCCTTGATCTGGGAGCGACCCTCCCGCTTGAGGATCTGGGCCAGCGCATTTTGGGTGAAGTCGGGGGAGAGCGGGTCGGGTCCGAGCGAGGCGATTCCGGGTACGTCGAGGGGGTCGCGGACGACGTACATCGCCAAGGACTTCTTGGTCCCGGCCTCCGTGACGTCGAGTCCGGAGTCATCATCGAGGACGATCCGGGCGGCCAGGGGGTTCTTGGGGTTGGGTCGAGCCGGCAGGGCAGGCACTTCATCGCGCCATCGCACCCACCCGGCACGGGCGAGGTGGAGGATCAGGTGGGTGCCGGAGATGTCGATGTCGAGGAACTTGCCGTGCCGCCCGACGCCGGTGACGAACTGCCCGTTGAGGGAGAAGATCGGCGGGTCGAATGTCTTGAGCGCAGCGAAGTGGGTCAAGTCGATGCGATTGATCGCACGGCCATCGAGACGTCTGGCCAGGTCGTGGGCCAGCGCCTGCACCTCCGGCAGCTCGGGCACGTGCTGGAGCCTACGGCACCGGCTCGCCCGCGATGCGACACGCTACCAATGTCTAAAGGAATCGCTAGATTCGCACATACAGTCCGATCATGGATCCGATCCGCAACCCCTATGCCCCCGGAGCCGGGCAACGCCCACCGGAGTTGGCCGGCCGCGACGAGCAACTCCGCGGCTTCGAGATCACTCTGGAACGGGTGGCGAAGGGGCGCCCGGAACGCTCGCTGGTCCTCACCGGACTGCGTGGAGTCGGCAAGACGGTGCTGCTCAATGCGCTGCGTGGCGCAGCGGTACGTCGAGGCTGGGGGACCGGCAAGGTCGAGGCCAGGCCGGAGCAGAGTCTGCGGCGAC
>CALMLL010000002.1 GCA_937868075.1 uncultured Marmoricola sp.
AGCCGGTGCTCTGGTTGGCCTGCTCACCGGGGCACTCTCTCTCGGATCTGTGTGGCTACTGGGTATGCTCGCGTTCCTTGCTGCGCTGGTGGCGGCATTCATCCCCCGGCGGCGCAAGCAGATCCCGCTAGGCCCGTATCTCTTCGGTGCATGGTTGGTCGTCACTCTGGCCGGATCCTGGCCATGACACTTATGGTGACGGACTAATCCCACTCACCATCGCCAGCGCCCCCGCGTGGCCCTGCACGCTCTTGCCTGCGCGTTGCGAGCCGTGATCAGTCCCGAACTTCACCTGTTTCCACGTCGACCTGCACCCCATCGACCAAGCGCAGGCGTGGCGTCATCGGCTCGACTACGGCGGGCGTCCTCGGCGGACGGGTGGAGTCGAGGTCCCGCTGGAACACCACGTCCCGTTCCCGAGCGGCGCCGGCGCCGATGTGCCGGGCGTTGCGGCCGTGCGCCGGCCATGCCTGGTGGTCCTTGTCCTCGCAGTGCGACTTCATGCGTTGGCGCATCCGCTCTCCGAACGCTGGCAGGGCGTACCTGTGCCACTCTTCCAGCGCATCCGAACTCAGGGCGTGGCCGGCTCTTCGCCGCAGATCGGCCAGCACGGCGATCTCATGGACGAGGTGGGGGTGTCTTGGCCAGCAGTGCGGAATCATTCCGGCGACGTCCCAGACGTACTCGTGATTGAGCCAGATCACGAACGCCTCGAGCCACTGCCACACTTCGGCTCTGAGGTCGGGGTCAGTGCAGGTGGGTGGGTCCCAAGGGCGGGCCAGCGCACGAGGACTGCCTAGTACCTTCTTCTCTTCCTCGCTGCCGTACAGGGCGATGTCGAGTTCACGGTAGGCCTGCTCTACTCGACGACCCGCTGCGGGAAAGCGCAACACGAGAGGTCGCGGCTGCTCTGGCGAGCTGGTTTGGCTGTGCTCGGTCACTTCAGGATGTCCTCGTGGTCGTGGGAAAGTCCGTGGCGACGAGCCTCGACGAGGGCGGCCATGGCGCGGGCCTCGGGCGTCACGGACCTACGGCGGTCCACCCCCACGCCGTCGCGCAGCCTCGCCTGGTCACTCAAGAGCTGCTTGCCGACCTTGCCCTCGATGCAGCGGTGCAGCTTGGCGATGATGGGGGCACCGTTCTCCGAGAGCACCAGCGCGTGCCGCTCCTTGAGTTGGCGGATCTCGGCAGGGGTCATGATCGGAATGTCTTCGGCGGAGACCTGCCGCCCACTCATGTGCCCGGTCTGCCAGCCGACGCGGGAGACACGAACCTGGCCCAGGAGATCGGAGATCTCCCGATTGAAGGCCACGTCCTTGGAGCCGCCGAAGACGATCAGGTTGTTCGTCAGCCCGACCAAGGTCCGGGCTTCCTGTTCACCGAAGATCGCCGAGAGTTGTGGCCATGCCTGCGCAGCCCACACGAACGAGATCCCGAGGGCGCGCTCGTTCGCCATCCGGGTACGCAGGGTCGGTAGCGGCGCGGTGGACGGCAGCTCGTCGAGGATCGCGTGGAAGGGCGGGCAGAGTCGTCCCCACGTGGAGGTGTTGGCCGCTTCAAGCGCGGTGTCGAGGGCATGTTCGGCGAAAGCCGTCATGAGTGGCGAGGCGGATGCGTAGGGGTCTTCTCGACCCAGGAGGTAGATGGTGCCGCCGCGCGCGATGACCTCACTGATGTCGGTGGCGGGGCGGTTCGAACCGGGGACGCAGCGTCGGCGGATGTCCTCCTGAAAGAACAGCGACATGGCCTGCTGCACCGTCGTGATGGTGTTGCCAGCGGTCCGGTCGTCACCGTGGAGGGCGCCATAGAGCAGGCCGTCCCAGAAGGATGCGGCGTGCGGGTGCTCGCGCAGGATCTCGGTGGGGTCGGAGGCCGCCAGAGGCTTGGCGACCCAGGCCAGGACGTGCTCGAGGCTGCGGCCGGTGAGCGCGGCCGCGTGGAAGTAGCCCTGCAGGACCTTGGCGGCCTCTGCGGCGTAGAAGCGGGCCGCGTCATCGGCGTGGCCACCGGCGACCGCTCCCTTGACCGTGCCGGCGGTGAAGGCCTTCGCTCGACGTTCGGCCACCAGCGGGTCCACACATCCGCGGATCGGGTCCCAGACCACTTCTGGCAGGCCGGGGACCAGTCCGAAGGGATCCAGCACGACGCAGGGTCGCCGATGCTGGGAGCGTGCCGTGAAGGTGAGCAGCAGGTCGTCGACCTTCGTCAGTGTGGTCAGCGCGGCGCCGGGCGCGTCGATCAACGCAGGCGCGAGCAGGTCGAGGGTTTTGCCGGAGCCTTGTGGGCCGATCACGCCGGCCGTCCGGTCCCAGGGCACCCACAACTCACCGCCGCGCGGTTCTCTGGCGTTGCCCAGGCGCCAGCCGACCTCGCTGGCCCGCAGTCGCCTCACTGTGCGCTCCGTTTGGGCCCGTAGAGGTCGGGGCGGATCACTTTGGCGTGCTTGCGCAGCCGGGTCCGGCCCAACAACGCCTCCGCCTCGGCGCGAGTGGCCATGCCGTGAAGGCGTCCGGGCCCCCAGCGATCCAAGCCCCACTTGAGCGCGATCACGCTGCCGATGACGACCACCAGCTCCACGACGGCGATGCTGGCCCACATCAGGCCGCTGCTGGCCGGGCGGGTCAGGGGTGGGAGACCGGACCCGGGGTGGCCCGCGAAGATTCCGCCGACGCTGGTGAACAGTTGCGGGCGGTCGACGAACACCCAGCCGCTGCCGGCAAGCAGGTTGGCGATCGAACGGCCGGCCTGCACGCCGATCAAGAGCAGGAAGAGCACACCGACAGCCAGCGCGAGTGGGATCTCCCACGTGAACGGGTAAGGGTTGGTGCGTCGTGATCGCTGCTGCATGGTCTCTCCCTGTCGAGGTCTCGCTCCCTAATGCGGCCCGGCCGGGTGGGAGGGTCACCGCCAAGCACTGACGTGTCGGGCGTGGGGGGCACTCTGGATCAAGGACGAACCGCAACCTTCGGTTAGGAACCTCAGATGCGTCACAGGGACCAGGGCACCATGAGCGACGGCTGGGCCTATGTGGCTGCTCTGGTGGTCCAGTGGACCCGTCGCCTCGGCACGGACTCGACGATCGCGTTCCTCGAAGCGCACGATCCGTTCCCCGCAGCCTTCGAGGTCACCTACGCCGGTTCCACGCGACAGCCGGCGACCGTGGTGCAACGCTTGGGGACCTCGACCTGGTTGGTGCTGCTGGAGAACGGCACAGAAGTTGAAGCCGATCTCGCGGCACTGGTTCCTCGGGCGCCGGTCATGCACGATGAGGGGTCCCGGAAAGCGGTGACAGCCGCACCACGGCTCGTCTGTGTCGACTCGCTGGAAGAGAACATGGTCCCGCAGATGGCCCTGCACGCTCACGTGGTCCTGCCGGAGCACTGGAACGGCTGGGCGCGCCCGCTCGCAACTGCCGAATCGGTGGCCGACTTCCTCCGCCGCTGGCGGGCAAACGACCCTAACGGGGTGTGGGGCTTCGCCGTGGAGCTGGGTGACACACTGCTGGTTACTCGCTCCGACGGCGAGGAGTCCGACTACTTCGCCCCGGCCGGTTGCTGCTCGGATGGGACGACGCTGTACGACCTGACGGGCTGGGTCTGGGTGGTCATTCCGAGCTGAAGGTGGCCGCGCAGGGCTTCGCCGATGGTTGCCGCCACGTGCACGGCCACAGCGTTGCCGATCACCCCCATGACCCGGCTGCGGTACCCGGGGAACTCGTAGTCCTGGGGGAAACCCTGTGCCAGAGCGGCCTCCCGGACGGTCAGGTAGCGCACTGATCCGTTGAGGTGGCGAATCATGGCTTCGCCGCCGCTAACCCCGTGGACGCCGGCCTTGATGGTCTTGGAGGGCAGGTCGATGGGGCTGCCGGTGTGCTTGGCGTAGGTGCGCGCTCCCGGGATGTAGACATGGTTCGGCCAGTCGTCCGGGGCGACGACTCCTGGCGGCGGCACGTCGTGGAGTAGGTCGCGCAGCGTCACCCATGGCTTGCGGCTCGGGTCGGGTCCGACCTTGCGGATCCTGTTGGCCTGGGCGGCGATCCGCCGGGGCGGCTGCCGGTGTTTGAGCCCGTGCCGCTCCCAGTAGGCGCCGGTGACGTACTGCTCGTGCCAGAGCGTGTCGCGTGAGTGGGTCAGGTCGACCCCTGCCCAGGTGTCGGCGCCGTTCTGGTCTGCGCGTATCGCGATGATGAAGACTCGTCGACGGTTCTGTGGGACCCCGAGGTCGGCCGCGTCGATCTCGTGCTGGTAGACCCGGTACTCCTCGGGGTCGTTGCTGGCCAGGATTCGGCGGTTGTGCTCGTTCCACAGCTCGCCGTCGGATGAGCGTTGGATGGCGGGGCGCCGCAGCTGCGCCTTGACGTAGTCGAGGTAGGGGGCGAACCCAGGACGTGTCAGTCCGGGCACGTTCTCGAAGATCACGAGGGCTGGGCGGTGAGCACGGACCAGGTCCAAGGCGGCGGGGAACATGTTGCGGTCGTCGTTGTCGCCGGCGTGCACGCCGGCGAGACTGAAGGGTTGGCAGGGCGGGCCACCGGCGATCAGGTCCGGGTTCAGGCCTTGCAGGAGGGGCCCGGCTGTGCGGACGTCGACCTCGTGAACGGTGTCCTCGGTCCACAGCCCGGTTCCGTTCTGGGCGTTGTGGCGAAGGACCGCTGCTGCAGGTTTCCACAACTCGACCAGCGCGAGGTGATCGAAGCCGGCCTGCCCGAGCCCGAGTGCCAGTCCGCCTCCTCCGGCGAAGAGCTCGATCGCGCTTGGGGAGGTCGTTGGGTTGCTGCTCACGTGCTCGAGGGTGGGGTTCGGGTGCCGAGGATCTCGCGCATGTACGTCACGTCGATGCCGCACCGGGTGGCGATCGCGTTGAGACGGTTCCGTTCCTCCGTCGGGGTGACCTTGCCGGGGGGTTCGAGGACGACAACGTGAGGGGTGTCACCGTCGTCGGCGGCAGCCCGCAATGCGGCCCAGAGCAGGTCCTTGAAGGAGCGGCGGTCTCCCCACAGGATCAAGACCCTGCTGCCGTCTGCGGCGTGGGCGTGGCAACGCAAAGGTTTGACCGCTTCGCTGCCCTCCTCGAGGCTCGCGCCCGGGCCGAGTGCTTGGCGAGCGATGTCCAGTGCGCTGGTGCCGCCGTGCCGGCCGAAGGCGGCGTACCGGCCGGTGCTGCGGTTGGCTCGGGCGTACTCCTTCATCGGCCCGTCCTTGATCCAGGATCGGGCGGCCTCCGGGGTCATGTACCGGGCGAGGATCTCCCCGACCGGATCGGTGGCTTCGACCCATTGGGTGTACATGCGACTGCGGTCCCGGGGGCCGAGGGTGTCCCAGCCGGCCTCGTCGGCCTGGGCGTAGAGAGTGCGCACCACGGTGGCCAGTTGCTGTTCGGGTAGCAGGGTGGGGCGTTTCATGAGGGGAGGACCTCGGGGTCGAGGAACTGGAGTCGCGCTTCGTCGTTGGAGGTCTCGAGGTCGGCGGCGTCGCGGATCCACTGCTCGAGCAGTCCTTCGGCGCGGGCGTCGTTGAAGGTGATGTGGGTCTGTGGGAGGCGATTGAGCACTTCGATCTCGTCCTCGCCGAGTTGGCGTCGCAGGTTCAAGAGAGCGGCCACTCGGCGGATGTCGGAGACGAAGTCGAGAGCGATTACCTTCTCTTTGCCCTCGCGCAGGCGCAGGCCGCGGCCGAGCTGCTGGACGAAGATGCGTCGGCTGTGGGTGACTCGAGCGAAGACGAGCACGTTGACGTCGGGGACGTCGACGCCTTCGTTGAGGATGTCGACGGCGACCAGGATGGGGATCCGGCCGGCCCGGAAGTCCAGGAGTCGTTGCTGCTGTTCACGTTTGGGCATGTCGTTGTGCAGCGCGGCAGCGTCTTCCCAACCGGGTACGGCGCGCAACTGGGCCTGCATCCGCTCGCAGTGCTCGATGGTCTGGCAGAACACGATCCCTCGCGGTGTGACGGTCGTGTGCCATGCCTCCTTGAGCGCGTCGATGATCGCCTCATCCCGTTGGGGAAGGAAGAGCCGAGAGTTCAGGTCCTTGATGCTGTAGGCGTGCTCACTGGTGTTACGAACGGTGTCCCAGTCGATGTTGTCGACGAACAGGCGGTAGTCGACCGTGGTCAGGTATCCCCGCCTCATGCCTTCTTCGATGCCGAGCTTGTAGCTGGCGCGTCCGAACCGGTGCTCGATGTCGTAGGCGTCCCCGCGCCACGGGGTTGCGGTGACCCCGAACTGGAGGCTGTCACCCAGGATGGTCAGCAGCTGGTCGAAGTGGCCGTCCTCGCCGACGTGGTGTGTCTCGTCGACCATGACGAGGGCTGGGCGCCAGCCCTTGAGGACTGCGGTCAGGGCACTGTTGACGGTCGCGCAGGTGACGCCGGCCAGGCTCTTGGGCTGGTCGTCGCCGGTGAGGACCTGCGTGGGGATCTTCTTGGGCAGGTGCCGCCACAGGGCGCGTTCGAGCTGGTTGACCAGTTCTTTCTGGTGGGCCACGACGAGCACGTCGTCGACGGGGTGCTGTCGCAGGTGCCGGCCGATGATCTCTCCGCCGACGACGGTCTTGCCGAGGCCTGTCGCTAGCACGAGCAGGGCGCGTCGCTTGCTTTGCAGGTCGGCCGCCAACGCGGCCACGGCCTCGTCCTGGTAGTCGCGCAGGACCACGGCGGGGTGCTCGTTCGCTGCGGCGAGCAGGTCGGGCAGGTCAGAGCCGCGCCAGAAGTCGATCCGGCGGCCGAGGCGCAGCAGGTCCTGGGCTCGAGCTTGAGCGGCGGCTGACGGGTAGGTGTTGGTGACGACGACGGCATTGTCCGCGTGGTAATGGTCTTGTGCCGCAGTGACTTCGTTGACGCCGTCGACGTCGATGGCCCCGGCCTTCTTCCATTTGGCCTGGAAGACCCAGAGCTTGCCGTGCAGCTCACCGAGGATGTCTCCGCCGTGATCCCCGCTGCCGTCGATGTTGGTGACGTTGCGGAACCCGAGCTGGCCCATCAGCCGCTCGACCTGCCGCGTGAAACGTTGCGGGCCGCCGTCGCGCAGCGCAGTGGGGGTCAGGTAACCCGGCGTGCTCACGGGGCGTCCTCGTCCTGGACGAGTTCGTGTTCGAGGAGGCGGCACGAGAGGCGACCACGTTGCAGCTCGTCGGGGTTCCGGCGCAGAGCGTGGTCCGCGAGGCTGGCGACATCGCTCACCAGGTCCGCGATGCGCTCGGTCGAGAGTCGTTTCGCGTCGGGGTCGGTGAGGGTGTCGTGCGCCGCCCGGAACACTCGATTGTCGAAGAATGCCTCGGGGCGGGTGCCGATCAGGCGGGCCAGGGCCAGTCCGGGCGCGTAGTCGATCCACTCCCCCGATGCCTGGACATCCTCCCAGCGCGCCCCGCCTCCTTCGAGGGCGAATCGTTGCTCGGTGGCCTTCTGGTCCTCGGGCGCGACCAGGCTCCAGTAGCCGCTGGCGTTGCCGGCGATGACCGGTTGCATGAGCTCGCGAATCCGGGTGAGCACCAGCGTGGCGGTTTCGGCCAAGAAGGGCCCGACGAGCTTCTGGTGGGGTAGGCACTCGTCC
The DNA here is from genome assembly GCA_937868075.1 of uncultured Marmoricola sp. Classification (GTDB taxonomy): domain Bacteria; phylum Actinomycetota; class Actinomycetes; order Propionibacteriales; family Nocardioidaceae; genus Marmoricola. Next base: position 7,549 of record CALMLL010000002.1, read on the forward strand.
TTGAGGGCATAGAACATTCCGGTCAAGGAGCGGCCGGTCTGCTCGACCCGGATGCGCAAGTATTCGGCCAACTCGACCAGCATCAGGTCCCTTAGGTCGGTGGCGTAGGCGGTGAAGACGGGGTGGTCTGTGTCCACGAAGACCTCGACGGCCGAGCCGCGCCCAGCCGCGACGTAGATGGGGACGGCTTCGCCGTCGGCTCGGCTGACCCGTTGGCCCTCGACCAACCAGCAGGTCACCTCCAGGGCGGCGCCGGCTCCCTTGAGCCCGAATCGGCCGTCCATGTCAGGCATGCGCCGTGCGTTGGAGCGCCAGCTCGCCCGCTTCTCATCCTCGGTGAGCGGCGCAGGGGGGGTCGGTGCGGGCAGCGGGGATTCGGGTGCCGGCTCAGGACCGGGCAGCAGACCCTTCTTGGTGAGGATGTCAGGGTCGACGTCGGAGGGCTCAGGAGTGGCCTCGGGCGGGTTGTCGTGGAGCTCGACGGCGGAGTACCACACCTCGTCGCTCTGATACTCCGGGTCGCCTTTGCGGAAGTACTCGGCCCATTTGCGGGTCTTGTCGTGGATCGGACCCTTCCCGTCGCCGGGGGTCAGGTAGTCCTTTCCGGGAACGTTTCGCCGGTATCCGCTGATGAGCCTGGCCAGGGGTGAGGTGTTGATGGGGTAGCCCAGTTCGCGCGCTGACTTGGGCAGCAGCGGGCCTTCGCCGCGCAGGAGTCGCTCGACCTTCTTCCAGTCCGGCGTGTCGTACTCGAAGGCGTTCTTCTGGTAGTTGACCCGCACGTGGTCGATGTGGATCTCTCCGACGATCCGCCCGGCGCCGGCAGGCACCTCGATCGGGTACTCCATGACGCCTCGCGAGCTGGGCTCGTTGGGGTCTGACCACGTGAACAGGGAGACGTCGCGCAACAGGATCTTGCGCCCGTTACGGATGAAGTCGATGCCGAAATCGGTGGTGCTCAGGTAGCGCTGGATCCCGACCCACCCCCAGATGCGACGATGCTGGGTCTCGATGTTGCTGCTGTGGCAGCTCTCGCACACCCCGTCCTGGCTACCGTCCTGCCACATGCCGCAGTTCAGGCATGCCGCCCGGTCGGGGAGTGCTTCGTCGATGTGCATGACGGCGGGGATCTGCTCCCGGTTGCGGACGACGAACCGGTCTTCCCCCCAGACGCACGCACGGCGAGGCTTGATGGCTTCCCCGTCGACGATGATGCGGAAGTCCTTGGTGTCCAGGAGGTAGGAGTAGACGTCCCCCAGGGTGTTTTTGATCGAGGTCTGGCGGCGACTGAGAGCCTCGTGGTGTTCGGGCTTGAGTTCCCGGATGACGACCTTCGTGCCATGCTCGCCGGGCTGTTTGACCTCGGTGGTGACTGGGAGCTGGAAGTCGTTGCCGGCGGCCACCTTGCGTAGGTCGATGGTGACGACCTGCCAGACCGGGTCTTCGGCACGGGCGGTCCGGACGATCGCCACGTGGCCCAGGCGGGCGGTGGCGATGTTGAAGCCGACACCGAACAGGCCGAGGCTGCCGTAGCGGTCGTTGCTGGTCCAACCCGCGCGAAGGGCGTTGCGCAGCTGCTGCAGCGTCATCCCCGTCCCGTTGTCTTCGATCCAGACTTCCGCGTCGCGGGGGCTGCTGCTGCGGCTGGGGAGGTTCACCCAGACGGTCGGGTCGACATCCGGGGTCTGGTCGGAGTGTCGCAGGAACTCGTCGAACGCGTTGTCGATGAGTTCGGCGATGCACTGCCACGGCTGGAACTCGATGTCCCCCAACACGCTCAGCAGTCGCGGGTGTGGGGGGACGTCGATGCTGGTGGGCGTGTCGCCGGGCTCCACGGTCATGCCGCCATGCTGCCATTGGGTGCCGACGGTGCGCGCCCGTGACCGCTTCAGCGGTCCCCCGTCATGGCTGCGGTTCTTGGGTCGCTGGTAGGGCCCGGGGGCTTGGCGGTGGGGTCACGGGTGTCCCCGGGGACGGCTTGGCGTCGACGTTCGCGCTCATCTGCTCGAGGGTGAGCAGTGCGGTGGCCCGGCCCTGTTGGTCCTGGCTGTAGCGGGCGAGGATGAAGTCGGCGAACAGGGGGACGGTCAGAGCGATGTATCCGCGTCGGGGGCTGTAGAGGTCCCCTTCTTTGATCAGGTCGTCGCGGATCCACGAGATCTCACCTTGCTTCTTGCCCAGGGCGGTCGCGACGGTGGCGATGGGCACGTCCCCGCCCAGGAGTGCCACGGCGGCGGCGAACTCCATCTGCCGGTCGGTGATCCTGTCCCACCTCGGTCCGAGGGTGCGGCGGGTCAGCATGGCTGTGACATCGGGTAGGGAGGCGTCGACGTCGTGCAGGGTGATCCGGTCTGGTCCGGTGGCTGCGGACCAGGCCGCGTCGGCGAAGAGCTGCACGTGGGCGGGATAGCCGTTGGTCAACCTGGCCAGCTGGTCCAGCGCGCCAGGGTCCCAGGTGACTCCGTGTTCGCGGGCCGGCTCGGTGATCGCGTAGCGGGTGTCTTCGGGACTGAGCGCCAAGGGGATGTCTTCGAGTTGGAAGAGCCTGTCGGGGTGGGTGACGCCGGCCTGGCGCAGCCGGTCGGGGGTCATCGGCAGCCCGGTGCCGGCGAAGACGACGACGGCGCTGGGGTGGTCGACGTTCAGTCGGTGCAGCGCGGCCGCGATGATCGCCAGATCGGCGGGGGCGGCGACCTGCATCTCGTCGACGGTGATGAGCAGACCCCCGGTCGGTGCGTCCTTGCGGACTTCCTCGGCGACCGTCGCCAACGCGGCCGCGAGGGTGCCGGCGTCGAGACGTGGTGTCGCGCCGGTCTCTCGCGTGGAGATCCCTGCTCCGAAGCCGGCGACGCTCATGTTGACTGCGGCGATGCGTTCGAGCGCGTGTCGTGCGCGCCGCCACGGCCCCTCTCCCGCCTCCGCGAGGGCGCGGGCACGGTCCAGCAGGGACTCGACCAGACCGGCTTGTCCGACGACGGCCTGGAGACCGACGACCTCGATACCCTGCCTGGCCGAGCGGGTGGCAATCGCGCTCAGGGCAGCGGTCTTTCCCACTCCTCGCGGGCCCACGAGGATGATGTCACGGGCGCGGACCCGGCCACGCGCGGTGGCGTCGTTCAGCATCAGGTCCCAGTTGCGCAGGAGCTCGCTGCGGCCGGCCAGCACGGGCGGCTGGTGCCCTGCACCCGGTGTGTAGACGCTGTCCCTCATGGCCTCTCCATAATCGCCTAGAAGACTCCTACTTTCTAGGTGACTCTAGGTCTAGGGGGTGACACCCACGGCACCGACGCGCCATGCCTCGTAGATGTTGTTGTGAACCCAGTGGCGGTAGTCGTAGTTACCGACCCTGCTGCCCCCAGCCTCGACTGTCAGGTGCTTGGCAGGGTCGAAGACGATCATCACGTGACCGATCTGATTGGGTCCGAGGTAGGAGTCGACGAAGAGGAGGTCGCCGGGCTGTTCCTGGCCCGCGGGGACCCGGAAGCCGTTGCCGGAGGCGAGCCAATTGCGCTGGGCTGAGGCAGTGCGGGGGATGTCGACGCCAATGCGGGCGTAGGCGGCCTGGGTGAAGCTGGAGCAGTCCCAGGCGTCGGGGCCGTTGGCGCCGAAGACGTAGGGGTCGCCCAGGTGACTTTGAGCCCAGGCGAGCATTGCGACGATCTTCGCGTCGTCGATCGGTGGAAGGTTGGGGTTGCCTTGGCCGCCCGGGCCGCAGTCGCTGGGGTCGCCGGGAACCAGGCCACCGCCATAGGCGGCCGCGTAGTAGAGGACGTCGTTGACGTACCAGTCGGCATGGTTGTAGGCGAAGATCGCCCGCCGTACCCCTTCGGTTCCGGCGGTGACGCCGGAGGCAGTGAGGTAGTTCGCTGCGCTCATCGCTGAGTCGGCATCGTTGCGGATGTCGGCTCGTCCGTCCCCGTCGCCGTCGACGCCGTAGAGGGCCCACGTGGCCGGCATGAACTGCATGAGGCCTTGGGCGCCCGCTGAGCTGGTCGCGTTGTTGCGGCCATGGGCCGTTTCCTCCATGCCGATCCCGGCAAGGAGTGCCCACGGCAGGTGGTAGCGGCCGGCCGCTGCCACGTAGAGGGCCTTGATGCCGGCGGGGATCGGCAGCGGCGGACTGTTCAGCGAGTTCAGGCGTGGCGTTCCCGGTGGGGGAAGTTCGAAACCGATGCCGCCCTGTTGCCCGCCCGGGTCGCTGGGGCCGGTGCCAGGTGGGGTTGAGGGGGCGACGGCCCTGCCGTTGAGAGGTGCCCCGCGCTCGAGCATGTACGGAATCGGGTCGATGGGGGCACCGTCTTGGCGAACC
>CALMLL010000003.1 GCA_937868075.1 uncultured Marmoricola sp.
CCGCCTGCGGCGCCTCAGCGGAACCCGACGGTTCCACTCACTGACTGGTTCACCTCGACGTAGGCCAACACCCGAGCCGGCACCAGGATCCGCCGGCCCTTCACATCGGAGAGGGCCAGCACGCCGTCGCTGGTCAGGGCTTCTTCGACAGCAGCCTGCAACTGGTCGGCGTGCAACGTCGTGTCGATGCTGAGCTCACGCGGTGCGTTCTGCACCCCGATCTTGACCTCCATGAAGGTTCCCTCTTCCCTGCTGGGCATGTCATCCGTAATGAACGTTGGTGGAGCGCGGTCCTGCCGTGGTCGATGTGGGTCCTAGGAACGTGGGTAGCCGCGGATCCCGCGCCACGCTAGCCCGGCGACCAAAGCAGCCGCCTCCTCCTGAGGCACGTCGCCGTTGGCGGCCAACCAGTAGCGGGCACTGACCTGGGCCATCCCGACCAGCGACATCGCCAACAGGCGGGACTGCTCGTCGGGCAGGCCGGTGTCCTCGCTGATCACGATCGCGATCTTGCGGGCCGATTCGGTGTTGACCCGGTCGACGCGTTCGCGCACCTGGGGCTCGTTGGTCAGGTCGGACTCGAAGACCAGACGGTAGGCACCCTCGGCGCTGGCGACGTACTGGTAGAACGCCGAGACCGTCGCGCCGACCCGCTGCTTGTTGTCGGTGGTGGAGTCCAGGGCCGTCTCGATCGCATCGAGCATGCGCTCGCAGGACTGATCCAACAAGGCCAGGTAGAGGTCGAGTTTGCCGGGAAAGTGCTGGTAGAGGACCGGCTTGGACACCCCCGCACGATCGGCGATCTCATCCATGGCCGCCGAGTGGTAGCCCTGCGCGGAGAACACCTCCAGGGCGGCGTTGAGCAATTGGGCGCGTCGTGCACGCCGCGGCATGCGGACGCCGCGAGGAGAGTCCATCGTTGTCACGCCGGGAAGCCTAGCGAACCGCACCCTCGACACCGGGTGGAGCGCGCGCGGGTGTCCGCATGCCGGGCCGGTCGGGCCAGGCTCATGTCGACCGGTCACCATGGTCGGGAACAGGCGCGGGGAACACCACCGGGCCGTTGCGTGTTCACCAGCATCAACCCCAGTTGCACACCGAGGAGCGTCGTGTCCCTGCCCCCATTGGTCGAGCCAGCCGCCGAGCTCAGCATCGACGAGGTACGCCGATACAGCCGCCACCTGATCATTCCCGACGTCGGCATGGCCGGCCAGAAGCGCCTCAAGAACGCCAAGGTCCTCGTGATCGGGGCCGGCGGTCTCGGTAGCCCCGCCCTGCTCTATCTGGCCGCGGCCGGAGTCGGCACCTTGGGGATCGCCGAGTTCGACGAGGTCGATGAGTCCAACCTGCAGCGTCAGATCATTCACGGGCAGTCCGACATCGGCCGCCCCAAGGCCGAGTCGGCGCGCGATGCCATCGCCGAGACCAACCCCTTGGTCAACGTCATCGTGCACAACGAGCGTCTCGACAACGACAACGTCATGGAGATCTTCGCCGGCTACGACCTGATCGTGGACGGCACCGACAATTTCGCCACCCGCTACATGGTCAACGACGCGGCGTACCTGCTGAAGAAGCCCTATGTGTGGGGCTCCATCTATCGCTTCGACGGCCAGGCCAGCGTGTTCTGGCCGACCCTGACCAACGAGGACGGCAGCAGCGCCGAGGCGCCCTGCTACCGCTGCCTCTACCCCGAGCCGCCCCCGCCGGGCATGGTGCCCAGCTGCGCCGAGGGCGGCGTCCTCGGCGTCCTCTGTGCCTCGATCGGATCCATCCAGGTCAACGAAGCGATCAAGCTGCTCACCGGCATCGGTGAGCCGCTGGTCGGCAAGCTGATGATCTACGACGCCCTGGAGATGGAGTACCGCAAACTGCGGGTCCGCAAGGACCCCGGCTGCGCCCTGTGCGGCGACAACCCCACGGTGACCGAACTCATCGACTACGACAACTTCTGTGGCGCGATCTCCGACGACGCCGCCCAGGCCGCAGTCGACTCCACCATCTCGGTGACCCAACTCAAGGAGATGCTCGATGCGCGCGAGGCCGGCACCGCCGACTTCGTGCTGATCGATGTGCGCGAGCCCAACGAGTACGAGATCAACAAGATCCCCGGCGCAGTGCTCATCCCCAAGGGGGAGTTCCTCAACGGCAACGCGATCGCAGACCTGCCGAACGACAAGCAGATCGTGCTGCACTGCAAGTCCGGGGTGCGTAGTGCCGAGTGCCTCGCGGTGGTCAAGGGGGCCGGGTTCGCCGACGCCGTCCACGTCGGTGGTGGCGTGGTGGCCTGGGTCAACCAGATCGACCCCTCCCAACCGACCTACTAAGCGGCCAGACTGGTCCGATGGATCAGGAGTACGTCGAGGCGGTGCTCTCCCTCGTCGAGCGCATCCCGTCCGGCCGGGTCACCACCTACGGGCTGATCGCCGACGCCGTGCGTGAGCGTCTGGCCCGAGGCGGCCCGCGACAGGTCGGCTCGGTGATGGCCACCAATGGGGATGCGGTGACCTGGTGGCGGGTGGTACGTGCGGATGGGACCTTGCCGGAGCGACACCGGGCCGAGGCCCTCATGGCGTACGCCGAGGAGGGGACCCCGCTGACCGGGAACGCCGGCGTGAGAGTCGATCTGCCACGAGCCGTGTGGCTCCCCCCGCGAACCGCCTGAGACAGTGACCCCATGGGGATGCCGCTAGAAGGGATCGTGGTCGCCGACTTCAGCCGCGTGCTGGCAGGTCCGCTGGCGACGATGACCTTGGCCGACCTGGGTGCCGAGGTGATCAAGGTGGAGCGGCCCGGTGCCGGGGACGACACCCGGGCGTGGGGACCCCCGTGGTCGGCCGACGGCACGTCGACCTACTTCCAGAGCGTCAACCGCACCAAACGCAGCGTCACCCTCGATCTGCGCGACGAGGCCGATCTGCTGCTGGCCCGGGAGTTGATCCGACGGGCCGATGTGGTGGTGGAGAACTTCAAGCCAGGGACGATGGAGCGTCTGGGCCTCGACTACGACACCGTGCGTCAGGACAACCCGGGTCTGGTCTATTGCTCGATCACCGGTTTCGGCGCCGCCCAGGGAGCACACTTGCTCGGCTACGACTTCGTGGTGCAGGCCGTGGGCGGGTTGATGAGCATCACCGGGGATGAGCACCCCACCAAGGCGGGGGTCGCCTTGGTCGACGTACTCACCGGCAAGGACGCCACCATCGGGATCCTCGCCGCCCTGGCCGCGCGTGCCCGCACCGGGATGGGAGAACGCCTCGAAGTGGCGCTGCTGACCAGTTCGCTGGCCGCGATGGTCAACCAGGGGCAGGCGGCGCTGCAGGGGGTCGTGCCGGGCCGGATGGGCAACCAGCACCCCAGCATCAGTCCCTACGAGACCCTGGCGTGCGCGGACGCGGACATAGCGGTGGCTTGTGGCAACGACGTGCAGTTCCAGCGGATGTGCCAGGTGCTCGGGCTGCCCGACCTGGCTGTAGACGACCGCTTTGCCACGAACCCGGCGCGGGTGCTCCATCGAGCTGGGTTGATCGAGGCGCTCGAGGCACGGCTGAGCACCATGACGGCGGCCGAGTGTGTGTCGTTGCTGAACTCCGCAGAGGTGCCGGCCGGACCTGTCAACGATCTGCCCCAGGCCATCGAGTTCGCCGACGAACTCGGACTCGAGCCGACCGTGTCGATGGGTGCCGAAGGCCTGCGCGGAGTGCGCCACCCGGTGGGTTGGACCCGCTATGAGACCCGCGAGCCGACACCGCCGCCTGCCCTGGGTGCCGACGACGCAGAGGTGCGCGCGTGGTTGTCCACGCCGTCGTCAAGCGGCGCACTCGGCTCATCGTGAGTTGTCGGATCCACGTGATTGGGTAGGACCGTGTCCGCCGAACCCACCTGTCGCCTCGTTCGGCCCACGCCCACCCCGCCCTGGCGCCCCACCCTCGACCCGGCCCAACAGCGCGTCGTCGACCATCCCGGCGGCCCGCTGCTGGTTCTGGCCGGGCCGGGCACCGGCAAGACCACGACACTGGTCGAAGCCATCGTCGACCGCATCGATCGTCGCGGAGTCGCCCCCGATTCGGTGTTGGCACTGACGTTCAGCCGCAAAGCCGCCGAACAGGTCCGCGACCGAGTCACCGCCCGACTGGGCCGCACCGTCTCGGCCACCCTGGCGGCGACCTTCCACTCCTTCGCCTACGGGCTGGTGCGGCGCTACGCCCCGGCAGAGTTGTACGACGCACCCCTTCGACTGCTCTCCGCAGCCGAGCAGGACGTCGTCCTGCAGGACCTCCTCACCGGCGAGGCGGCGGTGACCTGGCCACCGGAGTTCTCCCGAGCCGTGGGCACCCGGGGCTTCGCCCGCGAAGTGGCCATGGTGCTCTCACGGGCTCGGGAGAAGGGCCTCGACCCGGTCGACCTCGTGGTGTTGGCCCGCGAGCACGATGAGCCGGCCATGGTGGCGGCCGGGCTGTTCCTGCAGCGCTACCTCGACGTGCTGGACTGGACCGGATCGATCGACTATCCCGATCTGATCCGGCGGGCCACCGTCTTCGCCGACGCCAACCGCGCCGCTCTGCGAGCTCAGTTCACCGACGTCTTCGTCGATGAGTACCAAGACACCGACCCCTCCCAGGTGGAGTTGTTGCAGGTCCTGGCCGGCGACGGCGGCAACCTCACCGTCGTGGGCGACCCGCACCAGTCGATCTATGCGTTCCGCGGCGCCGATGTCCGCGGGATCCTGGACTTCCCGCGCACGTTCCTGGCCGCCGACGGCAGCCGGGCCCCCGTGGCCGTGCTCTCCACAACTCGTCGCTTCGGACCGGTGCTGCTGGAGGCAAGTCGCCAGGTGGCCAGTCGTCTCCCCCTGGGCGGGAGCATCCCCGCCGACCAGCGGGCCGCCTTCCTCAGTCCGGTCCCGATCGAATCACCCTCGCCAGGCTCCGTCGACGTCCTCACTTTCGACAGCGCCCGCGGCGAGGTCGAGCACCTCGCCGACCGGTTGCGGCGCGCCCATCTTCACGAGGGCATCGACTGGTCCGACATGGCGGTCCTGGTGCGCTCGGGTCGGGCCAGCATCCCGGTGCTGCGTCGCGCGCTCACCGCGGCCGGAGTGCCGGTCGAGGTGGCCGCCGACGACACCGCCCTGGTTCGCGAACCGGCGATCGCCCCGCTCATGCTCGCCTTGCGGGCCGCCCTCGACGTGACCTCGCTGGAGCCGGAGCAGGCACACACGCTCTTGCTCTCACCACTCGGTGGCCTCGACGCCACCCAGGTACGCCGACTGGCACGCACCCTGCGAGCACACGACGCGGCTCAGTCGGCGAGCACCGGCACCGGCAGACGTGGCTCGGCTCAACTGCTGCGCGACGTGCTGGTCGACCCCGGCATGTTGGCCGCCGACCCGACCACCCCGGCTCCAGGCGCGGGCTCGACCTGGCGCTCGGAGCAACAGGTCGTGGGCAAGGCAGCCAGGTTGGCCGACCTGCTGGCCCGAGCTCGCGCACGACTCGACGCCGGCGACAGCGTGGAAGAGGTGCTGTGGGTGCTGTGGCAGGGCACCTCGTGGCCGGCTCGGTTGCGCGCGGCCGCCCTGGGAGGTGGTCCCGGAGCCCGGCTGGCTCACCGCGACCTCGACGCGATCTGTGCGTTGTTCGAACTCGCCGCCCGTGCCGAGGAGCAGCGCGGCCACACCAGCGTCCAGGCGTTCCTCGACATGCTCACCGCCCAGCAGATCCCAGCCGACACCCTCGCTGACCGAGGGGTCCGCGGTAGCGCTGTCCGACTGCTCACCGCCCACCGCGCCAAAGGGCTGGAGTGGTCGCTGGTGGTGGTTGCCCACGTCCAGGAGCAGGCCTGGCCGGACCTTCGCCGCCGCGCCTCGTTGCTCCAGGCCGACCGCATCGGCACCGACGGCTGGCAGGACCCTGCGACCACTCGCGAACTCCTCGCCGAGGAGCGTCGTCTCTTCTACGTCGCCTGCACCCGGGCCAGGGACCACCTGATCCTCACCGCGGTCGCCGACCCCGACGAGGCCGGGGAGCAGCCCTCCCGATTCCTGGAGGAGGTCGGCGTCCCCACGACCCACATCCAAGGGCGACCCCGACGGCCGATGTCCCTCGAGGGAATCGTGGCCGAGCTTCGTCGCACTCTGGTCGACGAGGGCGCCGAGCCGGCCCTGCGTGAGGCCGCAGCCCAGCGGCTGGCCCGACTCAGCCAGGTCACCAGCAATGGTCGTCAGGTCGTGCCCGCGGCCGACCCGGCCAGTTGGTGGGGGACCCGGGCCCGGTCGGTGACCACGCGCCCGGTGCGCCCGGTGGATCAGCCGATCAGTCTGCGGGCCTCGATGTTGGAGTCGTTGCTGACCTGCTCGCTGCGGTGGTTCCTCGAACGTGAGGCAGGCGGGGCCACCCAGTCCAACCAGGGTCAGGGCTTCGGGCTGGTCGTGCACACCCTGGCCCACCGCATGGTCACCGGTGATGTGCCCAGCAGCGCCGCCGACGTCGATGCCTTGATGGAGCACGTCGACCGGGTCTGGGGTGAGTTGTCGTTCCGCACGCCATGGTCAGGTGAGCGGGAGCGCGAGCAGATGCGGTTGGCGCTGATGCGCCTGGCCCAATGGCATGAAGCACCACGCGGGCGTGAAGTTTTGGCCACCGAGCAGGAACTCGCCGCCACCATCGCCCTGCCAGACGCCGAGAGCGTGGAACTCAAGGGTCGAGCTGACCGCCTCGAACTCGATGCCGATGGCAACGTCGTGGTCGTCGACCTCAAGACCGTACGCCGACTGCCCACCCTCGCCGAGGTCAAGGCCCACGACCAACTCGGCTTCTACCAACTCATGATCAGCCACGGTGCCGCCGATGAGTTGGTCGAGCGCCAGGCGGCCCCCGGGGGAGCCGAACTCGTCCAATTGCGCGTTCTCGGCGCCGAGGCCAAGGTGCAGCCCCAACCCGCCTTGGCCCCTGACGACGACGGGGTGGTGTGGATCGAGACCCGGCTGCGCGAGGCGGTGCGTCGCCTTCGCGAAGAAGACTTCGCCGCCGCGCCCGGACGCTACTGCGACTACTGCCAGTTCTCGGCCATGTGCCCGGCCAAGGTGAGCGGGACGGTGCT
>CALMLL010000004.1 GCA_937868075.1 uncultured Marmoricola sp.
GAGGCGTACTTGTCGACGTACTCCTGGCCGGAGAGTTCCATGATTTCGTACATGATCTCGTCGGTCACCGAGCGAAGGATGAAGCGATCGTTTTCCAGGCCCTCGTATCGGCTGAAGTCCATGGGACGCCCGAACCGCACCACCGGACGAGTGATCCGGCCGAACTTCTTGCCCGGTGGAGCCACAACGTCGGTGCCCACCACGGCCACCGGGATGACCGGCACCTGCGACTCCAACGCCAGGCGGGCGACACCGGTCTTGCCGCGGTACAACCTGCCGTCATGGGAGCGGGTGCCTTCGGGGTAGATCCCGAAGAGTTCCCCCGCGGCCAGGATCCGCCGAGCCGACGAGAGGGCTCCCTCAGCGGCGTTGGCCCCGGAGCGATCGATCGGCACCTGTCCTGCGCCGGAGAAGAACTTCTTTTGGAACCAGCCCTTGATCCCCGGTGAGGTGAAGTACTCGGCCTTTGCCACGAAGGTGACCCGTCGCGTCAGCGTCAGCGGCATGAACAGCCAGTCGGCGTACGACAGGTGGTTGCTGGCCAGAATGGCCGGGCCTTCCTCGGGGATGTTCTCCAGACCGCTTGCTCGTGGCCGGAAGACCATTTTGAGCAGCGGCCCGATCGCGATCCATTTCAGGAACCAGTAGAACAAACCGGCCCACACCTCCCTGTCAGCACGGCAGAGCCTACCGAGGCCCGGTCCATGCGCCTACCGACCCGCCAATGGTCCGACGGGCGGGCGCTGTTTGTGGTGGGGCGTGACACCATGCTGGCGTGAACCCGGATCCCGAAGCAGGCGACGGGACCGAACCACGCCCCGAGAGTGTCGAGGAGCGTGCCGCCCGCGAGGAGGCCCTGTGGCGCCAGATCGTGGACAACTACGGGGAGCAACCGCGCCTGTGGGCCGGGCCGGAAGAGCCGACGCCTCCCGACGCGGCACCGAGCGAGGTCGAACCGCCCAGCCAGTTCGTGCCACCCGACCCACCCCCGGTCCCGCTGCCAGCACCCTCCCGCCTGCTGGCCTGGCTGGGGGTGGCCGGAGTACCGGTGATCGCGCTGGTGCTGGCGCTGGTGCCGTGGACGCCACCGACCCTGCTGATCGTGACCCTCTTCTTCTGGTTCGTCGGCGGTTTCGGCTACCTCGTCGCGACCATGCGCACCGGCGATGAAGACGGTTGGGACGACGGAGCTCGGCTGTAACCTCCGCCGCGCCCGAGTCTGTGGTGCCTAGAGCAGCGTGCGGGCCAGATCGGCGGCTCCGACGAGGCCCGCGTCCGCACCACAATGAGCGACCACGATGTCGGGAAGCACCCGATGGCCGACTCCCACCACGTCGTAGGCGACGACCGCCCTGGCTGGCGCCAGCAACAACTCCCCCACCGATCCGACGCCGCCCCCGATCACGACTACGTCGGGGTCGAACGCCGCGATCAGACCAGCCAGACCAACGCCGAGCCAGCGTCCCACCTCGGCATAGGCGCCACGCGCCACGGGGTGTCCCTCTTCGGCTGCTTCGGTGAGTGCGGGGCCAGCCAGGTCAAGACCAGCAGCGCGGGCGTACGCGGCAAGAGCCTTTCCGCTGGCGTACTGCTCCCAGCACCCCCGGCGGCCGCATTCGCAGGGACGCCCGTCAGGCATCACCTGCATGTGCCCGAACTCGCCGGCCATCCCGTTCGTGCCTCGGTAGAGACGGCCTGCGATCAGGAGAGACCCGCCGATCCCGGTTCCGAGGGTGACCAAGGCGGCGTTGTCGGCACCCTTGGCTGCGCCGAAGCGATGCTCGGCCCACAGGGCCGCGTTGGCGTCGTTGTCGACGAAGACCGGCAGGCCGACGAGTTCGCCGAGCCGTTGTCGCAGTGGTTCCTCGCGCCAACTCAGGTGTGGTGCGAATCGGACGAGGTCCCCGGTCGCGTCGACGAACCCCGCCGCACCCACACCGACCGCGCCGACCTCATGGTCGTGGCGCAACTCCTCGACGGCGTCTCGAATGACCGCCTCGACCACGTGCGGATGGGTGGATCGGTCCGGGGTCTGGCGTCGGGTGCGCGCCACCACCTGGCCCGACTCGTCCACGACACCGGCAGCGACCTTGGTGCCACCGATATCGACCCCGATGGTTACGGTCACCGAACCGCTCCCGGGCCGACCCCGCCCTCGTCATCGTCGAGATCGATGTGCTCGGTGGCCGCCTCGGGTTCGCGCGGTGGGGTGGTGGCCAACATGGCCGCCGCGGCGTGAACCAGCGACGAGGCCGCCGCGGCGAGGTGCAGTTTCACCTCGGGTCGGGTGTCCTTGACCGCGCTGATCAGCTGGCAGATCGGGCAGTAACGACACGAATCATCGCCGGTGGCGATGTGGTCGGCGCCGTCGCGAAACGCCGCTGCCAGACCCTGAGCCGCGCCTGCTGCGTTCGCGGCGGCTCCGGTGCCCTGGGTGCGCGCCCAGCCCGAAAGGGCCTCCACCAACCGGGCTGCTTCCTCACTCAAGGAACCGACGTCCTCGTGACCGCCTGGGGACTCGTGCTCGTTCATGCCTGGTCCTGTCCGCCGGTGTGTTGGCCGCTGTGTCCGCTGGGTGCACCGCTCGGCCCGGACTCGGGTGCCACGAATCTGATCTGGAGTTCTCCCTCGCGGACTCCGGCGCTGGCCACCTTCATGCCGGAAACCCCGGTTGGCAGGGTAATCAGGCGTCGGTAGGTGCCCACCGTGATGACCAACTCCTCACCGTGGCGCATCAGGTCAACCTCCGACTTGGTCACGAACGGGAGCGCACATCGCACCAGTGTCCCATCGGTTGTCGACTCGAACCTGATTCCGGCCCGAGCCGCCCCACCGTCGCTGATGCCTCGCTCGAGCGGGTCCCCGTCGGCGTACACAGAGTCGGCGAAGGCCACCAGCGCCTCGGGGCCGACCGGCTCGGTCGCGAGGTACGCCGCCTGCCACTGCGGCAACGAACCGAACGAGTCGGCCACGTCGATGAGCACCTCGCGCTGGGCGGCGACCCAGCCGGCCCGCCAGGCATCGGCACCACCGTCGGGGAAGACCCGATTGATGACCACGCCATCGACGCAGTAGCCGAAGAGAGAGAGGGTGGTCAGGCTGCGTCGTGCTTCGGCCAAGACCACCTGTTCGGGAGTCAGCACGAGCCTGACCGACGCCTCGGGGCCGCTGAGCAGTGCCTGAACCTCGGCCATCTCCTGGTGAAGCCGCTCGATGGCGTCGAAGACGGTCTCCCCGGGCATGGGCACACCTGTTGCCTTGGCCAGCACCGGCCGCAGTGTGCGAACGACCGCCCGCTCGACGGGGAAGACGCGCTTCATGTACCACCGCAGTGCCTCTGGCAAGGCCAGGAGCCGCAGGGTCTCTGCGGTGGGAGCGCAGTCAACGACGACGACATCCCAGCGCCCCGACGTGACCTGGTCGCGGACCTCCAGCAGGGCCAGCACCTCCTCGGCCCCTGGGACGACGGTGAGTTCGGCGGCAGTGATCGGGTCGACACCACTGGCGTCCAACACCGTGACGAGATAGCGCTGGATGTCGGCCCAGGACTTCTCCAGCCTTTCCTGGGCATCGATCTGCAGCACCCAGAGATCGGGCTCCACGAGGAGCGGTTCAGCGGCGCTCGTCCCCGACGCCAAACCCAGGCAGTCGGCCAGCGAATGGGCCGCGTCGGTGGACAGGATCAGCGTTCGCTGACCTGTTCGGGCCGCCTTGACCGCGGTTCCGGCCGCGATGGTGGTCTTCCCGACCCCACCCTTGCCGGTGAAGAGCAGGATCCTCAACGCGCCTCGACGCGCTTCTTCAGGCCCTTGAGTGCGGTGTCGATGATGACCTTCTCAGCCTTGCGCTTGAGCATGCCGATCATCGGGATGGCCACGTCGACAGCAAGTCGGTAGGTGACCTCGGTGCCGGATCCGACCTGGCGAAGCGCGTAGGTGCCCTGCATGGCCTTCAGCATCTTGCCCTCGACCAGGTGCCAGGACAGTTCGCCCGGGGTATTCCAGTCGTAGGCAAGGGTGTAGGAGTCCTTGATCGGCGGGTTGTCGAGTTCGAAGTGGACCTGCTCGACGACTCCGCCCGCCTCCTTGACGACGCGAGCCTCCGTCATCCCCTTCACCCAGGTGGGGTACGCCGCGAAGTCGGCGATCACCGCCATGACCTCATCCGGGTCGGCGTCGATGAGAATGCTGGAGGTGGTCTGCTCGGCCATGGGAGCAGGCTACTGGACCCCGATGGGCCGATGCCGAGGACACAGGTAGCGTTCAACAGTGTCAGGTCAGGTCACCAGCCACCGAAGGAGGCCGAGTGCGCGAGTACGCGACCACTCTCACCTTTGAGATGCCGACCAGCGGCAACCTCACCGATGACGTCGTTCGGCGCGGCACCCAGGCCGCCGACCGGGTGATGTTCCGTCGCCGCGCCGCTCAAGGCTGGCAAGAGGTCACCTCGGGAGAGTTCCTCACCCAGACCCGCGCGGTGGCCAAAGGCCTGATCGCCGCCGGCATCCAGCACGGCGACCGCGTCGCCCTCATTTCCAAGACACGCTACGAGTGGACGTTGCTGGACTACGCGATCTGGATGGCCGGTGCGGTCACCGTGCCGATCTATGAGACCAGTTCGGCCGAGCAGATCGAGTGGATCATGGCCGACTCAGGGGCCCGGGCGATCGTGGTGGAGTCCGGTGAACACCAATCCCGGCTCGCCCAGGTGCGCGGGGGCCTGAGCGATCTGCACCACGTGTGGTCACTGGAACACAACGCCGTCGGCGTACTGACCCAGCTGGGCGCCGACGTCCCCGACGAGGAGTGGGCGCGGCGGCGCGAGGCGACCGGCCTCGACGATGTTGCGACGCTCATCTACACCTCCGGCACCACCGGGCGACCCAAGGGCTGCACCCTGACCCACCGCAACTTCGAGTTCGAGTTGCGTGGCGCGATCAGCGAACTGCCCGAACTTTTCGCCGATGACGATGCCTGCACCCTGCTGTTCTTGCCCCTGGCCCACATTTTCGCCCGGGTGATCCAGGTCGGTTGTGTCAAGGCAGACACGGTCATGGGCCACTCCGCCGACATCAAGTCCCTGGTGGCTGACTTCGCCCAGTTCCAACCGACCTTCCTCCTAGCGGTGCCGCGCGTCTTCGAGAAGATCTTCAACTCCGCCTCCCAACGTGCCGTCGCCGACGGCCGGGCCGCGATCTTCAACCGCGCCGCCGACATCGCCATCGCCTACTCCCGAGGCCTGGAGACCGGAAAGATCTCCCCGCTGGTGAGGCTGCAGCACGCCGTCTTCGACCGACTCGTCTACGGCAAACTGCGCGCCGCGCTGGGCGGCCGCTGCACCCACGCCATGTCGGGTGGCGCACCGCTCGGAGACCGGTTGGGACACTTCTATCGCGGCATCGGGGCCACGATCTTGGAGGGCTACGGCCTGACCGAGACGACCGCCGCGCTCACCGTGAACAGGGCCGATGCCCAGAAGGTCGGCACGGTCGGCCGACCGCTCCCGGGTACGTCGGTACGGGTCGCTGAAGACGGCGAACTGCTCTTCAAGGGCGACCAGATCTTCACGGGCTACTGGAACAACCCAGAGGCCACCGCTGAGGCCTTCGCCGACGGCGGTTGGTTCCGCACCGGGGACCTCGGTGAGGTCGACGACGAAGGATTCGTGCGAATCACCGGGCGCAAGAAGGAGATCCTGGTGACCGCCGGCGGCAAGAACGTCGCCCCAGCCGTGCTGGAAGACCGCCTCCGCGCCCACCATCTGGTCGATCAGTGTTTGGTCGTCGGAGACGGCGAGCCCTACATCGCCGCGCTGGTGACCCTCGACCGTGAGGCGCTGTCCGACTGGGCCGACCAACACGGCAAGGCCGCCCTGCTCGAGCACGACGGCGTCGCCGGCTTGGTCGATGATCCGCTGTTGCATGCAGAGATCCAGCGTGCGGTAGATCAGGCCAACGAAGCGGTCTCCAAGGCCGAGTCGATCCGGAAGTTCGCCATCTTGGAGCGTGAGTGGAGCGAGGAAGGCGGCCAGTTGACGCCCAGCCTCAAGCTCAAGCGGAACGTCGTCATGCGCGAATCCCACGACGACATCGAGGCGATCTACCGCCCCTAAGACGACGTCTACGGGCCGGCCAGAAGTCGCCGGGCCTCGGCCGCTGCCGCGTCCCAGGAGTGCCGTCCGGCCCAGTCTCTGCCCACCTGACCCATGCGTCGAGACAAGGCGGGATCACTGAGCAGGTCGACCAGCGCCGAGCAGACTGCATCGTCGTCAGTGGGGTCGACGACATACCCGGACTCACCGTCCATGACCGTCTCCGGAGCCCCTCCCGAAGCGCCGACGACCACCGGCAGCCCGCATGCGGCAGCCTCGAGGAAGACGATGCCGTAGGCCTCGGGCTCGAGGCCGCCCAGCCGTGTCCGGCATGGCATCGCGAACACGTCCCCAGCATCGGTGTACGCCGGGATCTCGGCCCAGGGTCGAGACCCCACCACATGCACGGACGGCAGCGACGCGGCCGCTTCGGTGATCGCAGCCAGACGAGGTCCTCCTCCCACCAGCAGCAATCGAGCCGACGGCACCTGTGCCAGCACCCGCGGCCAGACCCGCACCAATGTGTCCTGACCCTTGCGCGCCACCATGCGCGCGGTGCAGACCACCACCGGGTCGGTCCCCGAGATGCCCAGCATGGAGCGCACAAGGTCTCCCCCACAGTCCGGACGGAACCTCTCGGGGTCAACCCCCGGCGAGAGAGGGCGCATCCGTGCCACGGCAGTCTCCGTGAGGGCGGGCGCGATCTGATCGCGGCACCAGTCACTGACGTAGGTGAGCACGTCGCAGTGCTCGCCGATGCGTCGCAGCGCGTGGCGTGCCCCAGGCGTGCGCGCCCACCACACCTCGTGACCATGCGTGAGCGCCACGATCCGCTCGGCTCCGAGCCGACGTAGACCAGGAGCCAGCAGCCCCAAGGGTGCCGAGGCGCCGAAGAGCACCCGGTCGCATCCGTGCTCGACGAAGGCGCCCTGCACTCTCTTGGCGACCGCCGGTCGAGGAAGCAGCATCCGGTCGGGATCGCGAAGGACGGTGACGGGTACTGAGTCGTCGAAGGCGCGGTCCCCGGGCATCGAGGCGGTGTAGACCACGACCTCGTCGGCAGGGAAACGCTCCACCAAGGACCACACGAAGGTTTCGATCCCGCCGCGACGGGTGGGGAAATCGTTGGTGATCACCAGGGTGCGGCTCACGGCCTCGCCGCCCGTTCTCGCAGGTAGTCGGCCATTCCGACGCGCTGCACCGCGGTGGGGTGGGATCCGAGCCACCACTGGCTCCAGGCGGGTGGATCCGGGTCGGCCCAGGCACGATCACACAACTGCACCTGCATGGCCGTGAACGCGTCGTAGGCATGGGTCGCGGTGAGTGAGCCGACGTCTGCCCTGGCCTCCACGGCTCGACTGATGAGGTTCTGCGCCGGGGCGGAGACGAAGGCTCCAGCGGCCATCAGCGCCATCACCACAGGGATCACGGCCACATCCGCCACGGCCCGGGCTCCGCTGCGCCGCAGCAGGCGACCGTTCGGTCCCAACAGGAGGGCCAGCAGCCCCACACCCATCGCACTCCCCAGTGCCGCTAGCGCCGTCATTGTGACCACGTCGCGATGACGGGCATGGGCCAGTTCGTGAGCCACCACGACGTCGATCTGGGCACGAGGAATGCTGTCCAGCAAGGTGTCGTAGAGAACCACGCGGCGGGTGGATCCGAAGCCGGAGACGTAGGCATTGAGCGCCGTCGTACGTCGGGAGGCGTCGGCCACCAGCACCTCGTCGACGTGCACTCCTTCACGGTCCGCGATCTGGGTGATGTCGTGGCGCAGGGATTGATCGCGCAGAGGAGTGAAGGTGTTGAAGAGCGGCTCGATCACCACCGGGTAGGCGAACGAACCGGCCATGACCATGACCATCGCCGCGACCGCCCCCCACACGGGCCAGGTGCGCGGTAGCCGCCGAGCCAGGAGCACGATCGCGCCCACCCCGATGGCCGTCATCACGGTCGTCACCAGCCAGTCGACGCCCTGGTCCTGCCACCACGACGCGATGCTCTGGTTCGACAACCCCACCGCCACCGCGTTGCGGTAACTGAGCCAGCCGAAGGGCAGCACCACGATCTGACCGAGCAGGCACAGCACAGCGACAGCGCTCAGCAGGCGGAACCGGGACGGCAGTATCCCGATGAGGCGGGCACCCCAGTCGGTCAGACCCAGGATCAGTGCCCAGCCCAACCCGATCCCGATGCCCAGCCATCGAAGCAGTCGCTGCTGGCCGGAGAACGCGTCCAACTGATCGAGTCGGTGTGCTGGGAAGAGATCACCGGGCGCGACGGCGGTCCAGGTACCCAGATCAGGCAGCCATCGCCACGGCACGACAACAGCCGCTAGCACCACGAATCCGACCAGGGCGGAGAGGGTGACAGCCCAGGCGAGCCGTCGTGTCGGGTCCTTGGGCATGCGACGCAGACGGCTAGGTCAGCCTGGCCGCACCGCGCCGGTGACGGGCATCGAGTGCAGCGAGTCGATGCGCACGCCGGCACCCGGGTGCGCGGCGTGAACGATGCGGCCGCCACCGATGTACATCGCCACGTGGTGGACCGGGCTGTAGTAGAAGACCAGATCACCGGGTTGGAGGTTGGCGAGCGCAACCCGGGCGCCCGAGCCCATCTGGGCACTCGAGGAGTGCGGCAGGCCCACCCCGGCCTGACCCCAGGCGGCCATCATCAGACCGGAGCAGTCGAAGGCGTTGGGCCCTGCTGCACCCCACACATACGCGTCGCCCACCTGAGCCAACGCGTAGCGCAAGGCGATGGCCGCTCGCCCACTGGCCGGCACGTCGGCTGGGACGGGCAGCCCGCTGGCGATCAGGGCATCCAACTGTGCGGACTCGAGTTCGGCGACCTTGGCCTTGGCCTCGGCCACCTGCTTGTCGAGTTCGACCTTCTGGGCGGCAAGTTCTTCACGCAGGTTGGCCCGGGCCGCGACCTCTTCGTCGGCAGCGTCTTGGCGAAGCTTCAACTCGCGCAGTTGCGCGGAGTACTGCTCCATCACCTGGCTGCTTTGGGTGTTGTACGCCGAGACCGCGTTGAGGTTGCTCAAGAAGGCATCCGGGTCGGCGGAGAAGACCACTTCTGAGGCCGTGGAGAGAGCGCCACCTTGGTATTGGTCGACCACCATCGCAGTGACCTGGGCCGACATCTTGTCGACGATCTTCTGCTGTGCGATCACGTCGGCGCGCAAGGCCCGGAGTTGGATCTGCGAGTCCTTGAGGTTGACCCGAGCGGTGTTGAGCCGTTCCGAGGCGGCTTCGGCCTTGGCATAGATCGCTTCGACGCGTT
Source organism: uncultured Marmoricola sp. (assembly GCA_937868075.1). Taxonomy (GTDB): domain Bacteria; phylum Actinomycetota; class Actinomycetes; order Propionibacteriales; family Nocardioidaceae; genus Marmoricola. Next base: position 9,379 of record CALMLL010000004.1, read on the forward strand.
TCTTAGCCTTGTCGAGATCGCGATCTGCCGACGCGGGGCCGGAGGTGGCGAAAACGACGGTCGAAACCAGAGTCGCGAGTGCGAGTGGAATTGTGAACTTCGGGGAGTGCATCACGCCCAGACGTTCTCTTTCTGCTCGACGCCTCCACGAACCCGCTTCACAGGGCCGGCGGTGACGTTGTGTCCGTGCGCACCCGGGCTGGTGCACAGCGTCCAGACAACTCAGGCAGGCTAGTTGAGCTTTCAGTGAGGGGACAAACCCGGAGCAGACCTGTGGACATCTATGCGCGTTAGCTTCGCCACACTCGTCACATCCGCCACATGTGACACTCAGTTCGCAGCGGTAACGAGACTCGTCATGCGGACTCGACCTCCGGTCCAGACAGTTGCTGCACCATGCGCAGCGGGGGAACCAACCCAGATGCAGCCAGAACGTCGAGCGCCTCTCGGGCATCGTCATCGAAACCGGCGTCGGGCAGGGGGCCCAGCAGCACTGTCACCACGCAGTCATGGCACGCCAGCGGCCGAGCCAGACAGCTATCGCAATCGATGCGCACACTCACCTGAGCACTCCTACCTCTGCCCACCAGGCGACTTCGGAGCGAGGACCGCACTGAGCCTTCGGGGCTGTTGGAGCGACTCTGACAGCGACCACCGACAACTTTGCGGGCATCTGGCCTGACCGTGGCCGGACCATCGACGCCGCCGCCTGCGCGAGCGGCACCTACATCGGCCGGGCCACGACCTCGATCGCGTCACTACGCCCACACCACCGGCAGACGACCTCGTCGAGCCGCTGCTCGTGCACGGTGGTGTTCTCGACCTCGTGTTCGCCGGGCAGATCGAAGTGCCAGTACTCGGTGACCCGCGCCGACAAGGTCACATCGAAGCGGGTCAGGTTGCCACACCCAGCACACCGCAATCGCTCACCCGCGGTGGGGAGGCGCAGGCCCTGGTCGGTGGGATGAGGCTCCTGCTGCGCTACGACGGACTCGGCCACGACACCCAGCCTAGAACGGCCCTCAGCCGACTCGGGGACTGGTCCAGCCATCGGGCTGCGCCGATCCGGCCGAGCTAAGTGTCGGTGCCGGTCCCTAGCGTCGCAAGACATGAGCCCGACTGTCAGCGCCCAGGCCGCGCGCTCGCTGCAACTGAGCATCGACTCCCTGGGGCGGCCACTGCGTGAGATCACCTTCTGCGTCGTCGACCTTGAGACCACCGGCGGCTCGCCGCAGGCCGGCTGCATGATCACCGAGATCGGTGCGGTCAAGGTGCGCGGTGGCGAGGTGCTCGGGGAGTTCCAGACCCTGGTCAATCCGCACACGACGATCCCCGCGTTCATCGCGGTTCTGACCGGGATCACCAACTCCATGGTCGCCAACGCCCCTTCGATCGGTGCAGCGCTGCCGGCGTTCATGGAGTTTGCTCGAGGAACCGTCCTGGTGGCCCACAACGCGCCCTTCGACGTCGGGTTCTTGCGCCACTTCGCCGGACAACTCGACCTCGCCTGGCCCAGATTCGACGTCGTCGACACTGCCCGGCTCGCCCGGAGAGTGATCACCCGCGATGAGGCGCCCAACTGCAAGCTCTCCTCGTTGGCGACGGTCTTCGCAGCGACGACCACGCCCAACCACCGGGCCCTCATGGACGCCCGGGCCACCGTCGACGTACTCCACGGGCTGATGGAGCGACTCGGCGGGCTCGGCGTCCACAGCCTTGAGGAACTCCAGAGCTTCACCGCCAAGGTCTCCCCCGCCCAACGCAACAAGCGCCATCTGGCCGCCGATCTGCCGCACGCGCCCGGGGTCTACCTGTTCCGCGACGGCCGTGACCGCGTGCTCTATGTCGGCACCTCCCAAGACCTTCGCCGCCGGGTGCGCGGCTACTTCACCGCGACCGAGACACGCAGCCGCATGGGTGAGATGGTCACCTTGGCCGAACGAGTCGAGGCGATCGTCTGCGCCAGCCCGCTCGAAGCCGCGGTGCGCGAGTTGCGGCTCATCGCCGCCCACAAACCCAGCTACAACAAGCGCAGCAAGTTCCCAGAGAAGGTGGTCTGGCTCAAACTCACCCGTGAGCCCTGGCCGCGCTTGTCGTTGGTGAGGGCGGTCGCCGACGACGAGGCCGACTATCTCGGCCCGTTCAGTTCCCGGCGGAGCGCCGAAGCAGCCGCCGCGGCCCTCCACGAGACCTTCCCCATCCGCCAGTGCACCCAGCGACTCCCCGTCTCACCACGCGCCAGCGCCTGCGTGCTCGCCGAGATGTCACGCTGCCTGGCTCCCTGCGAGGGAACCGCCTCCGCCACCGAGTACGCCGACGTGGTCAGCCAGCTTCGAGCCGCGATGACCGGTGGGCCGGAGCCGGTGCTGGACACGCTGCTGACTCGCATGGGCCTCCTTGCCGACGGGGAACGCTTCGAGGAAGCCACCGTGGTCCGCTCTCGGCTGGCCAGTTTTCTCCAGGGGGCCGGCCGCACCCAACGACTGCTCTCCCTGACCCGCTGCCCCGAGGTCGTCGCTGCCCGACGCGAACCTCCAGGGTGGGTCGTCCACGTGGTTCGTCACGGCCGGCTGGCTGGGGCTGGGGTGATCCCGCCGACCGCCAACGCCGGTGACTACATCGCCGACCTGCGCCGCGGTGCCGACACCGTCATTCCCGGGCCCGGGCCGACCCCTGCGGCCACCGCCGAGGAGACCGAACGCATCTTGTCCTGGCTGGAGTCTCCCGGCACGCGGGTGGTCCATGTCGAGGGCCAGTGGAGCTATCCGCTCAAGTCCGCGGTCAGGCATCTCGACCTGTGCGCCGCTGCAACCCGCACCCGCGAGTCGCTGGTTCCCTTCGACGAGCGTCACCGGTGGCGTCCAGAACATCGGCCGGCCCGTTGACGACCCCGGGTGCGGGCAACTCTGCTTCGCACCTCGGGACGCAACCCCCGACTGGGCGCTAGGTTGTCGCCATGATCACCGCCATCGTGTTCGTCAAGGCCGATGTGGCCCACATCCCCGAGGTGGCCCAGGCCATCGCCGAACTCGACGGAGTCAGCGAGGTCTACTCCGTCACCGGCGCCATCGACTTGATCACGCTGGTTCGGGTGCGCACCCACGACGACATCGCCACCGTCGTTGCCGAGTCGCTCAACAAGGTGCCCGGCGTGCTGGAGACCGAGACCCACATCGCGTTCCGGGCCTACTCCCGCCACGACCTCGACGCCGCGTTCTCACTCGGCCTGGACTAATCGCCATGTCCTGGCTGGCTGCCCACTGGCTAGATGCCCTGGGCTGGGGCGGTTCTGCCCTTCTGATCTGGTCGGTGCTGCAGACCCGACTGCTGCGGTTCCGCATGCTCAACCTCGCCGCCAGCGTGGTCCTCACTGTCTTCAACGCGGTCCTGGGCATCTGGCCCATGGTCGCGATGAACTTCGTCCTGGTCCTGATCAACGCATGGCACTTGAGAACTCTGCTTCGCCAGCGCGAGGACGAGACCGCATTCGAGGTTCTCGAGGTCGATCCCGACGACACCTATCTTCGACATGTGCTGGTCACCCATCGAGCCGACATCCTGACCTTCCAACCAGACCTCGACGTCGATGCCGAGACCGGCCGCCTCGCCTTCCTGGTCCAGTTGGGGGACGAAACCGTCGGAGTCGTGCTGCTGCGTCCACAGGGTGAGACCGCGCACATCGAGTTGGACTGGGTGAACCCGCGGTTCCGCGATTTCGCCCCGGGACGCTTCGTGTGGCGACGCAGTCAGGTGCTGCGCGAGCACGGGTTCACGCGGGTGGAGACCTCACCGGCGATGGTGGCTCCCTATTACGCAGGAATCGGCTTCCACCCCGAGCAGGGTCCAGAAGGGCCCTACTTCTCCCTCGACCTGGCTGGCTAGTTCGCGGTCGCTGCGACCCAGTCGGCCAGTTTGGCTCGGGCGGCACCGGAGTCGATGGCTGCGGCTGCCCTCGCCATGCCAGCCACCAGACGATCCTCCAGCGAGCCCGACTCGTCGGCGTACACCGCCCAGGCAGCACCGGCGTTGAGCACCACCGCGTCTCGCACCGGACCGGTCTTCCCCGCAAGCAGGTCGGTGACCACGCCAGCGTTGTGGGAGGCATCGCCGCCGCGGAGGTCGGCCGGTTCGGCCTTGGGTACGCCGAGGGCGACCGGATCGAGCACGTGCTGGGTCACAGATCCGTGGGAGACCGCCCACACCGTCGAGGTGGTCGTGGTGGTCAGTTCGTCCAGTCCGTCATCACCGTTGACGACCCAGGCGTCTTGGCCACGACGGGCGAAGACCCCGGCCATCACCGGGGCGATGGTCCGATCGGCACAGCCGATCATCGAAGCGGCCGGGCGGGCGGGGTTGGCCAAGGGGCCCAGGATGTTGAACGTGGTGCCGACCCCGAGTTCGCGGCGCGCTGCCGCAGCGTGACGCAAGGCGGGGTGGAAGGCCGGCGCAAAGCAGAAGGTGATCCCCACCGTCCGCGCCAGATCCGCCACCGACTGCGGCGGCACGTCGAGCCGGACTCCGAGGACCTCCAACACATCGGCCGTGCCGGCCTGTGAAGACGCCGATCGGTTGCCGTGTTTGACCACGACCGCACCTGCGCCCGCAGCCACGATCGCGGCCATCGTGGAGATGTTGACCGAGAAACTCCGGTCGCCACCGGTGCCGACCACGTCGAGCACTCGACCCTGGACGGGAAGTGGAGTGGCGTGGGCGTACATCGCCTCGACCAGCCCCTCAACCTCGGCGATGGATTCGCCCTTGGCTCGCAACGCGACCGCGAAGCCGGCGATCTGAGCCACCGAGGCTTCGCCACCCAGGATCTCGTTCATCGCCCAGGCGGCTTGGTCGGTGGAGAGGTCGTGGCGCTTGATCAGCGCGGTGATCACCTCGGGCCACGAGGTGATCACGCCCGGGACCTGCGGTGCCGGGGTGGTCGATGAGGTCATGAGTCAGCGGGGGGCC
>CALMLL010000005.1 GCA_937868075.1 uncultured Marmoricola sp.
CGCTCGACCAGGGCTACGCGATCTTGGCCTCCGAGACCGCCAAAGCCGAGGGCTTTGCCCAGGCGGCGCGTACCTCCGAGCGCGCCATCGAGAAGCTCTACCGCAAGGCCATCTCCGACCTCTTCGACGTCGAGAAGGACCTCAAGACCATGGACAAACTCGACGGTCCCACGGGTCCCACGGCCCTGGTCACGGTGGTCGACATGTTCAAGCGCCGCGAGATCTACCGCCACCTGTCCAATGCCGGCGACCGGGTCGCGCGAGCCGGTGAGGCGTTGCACGACATCGTCGTCAAGATGGTGTAGCTCGCGCTCGTTTCTGCTCGGCGCACTCTGGCACCTATCGTCTGATCACGTGGTGCAGTTTCTGATCGATCGACCCGTCCTGCTGCTCTTCGGCGTCCTCGCCGTGGGCACTGCCATCGGTCAACTGCGGTTCAAGTCCATCGCCCTCGGACCAGCAGCGGTGCTGTTCGCGGCTCTCGCCGCGTCGTCGTACGACGAGAGGCTGGCGCTGCCCGAGGCGCTCGGCACCTTCGGTCTGGCCATCTTCGCTTACACGATCGGGATCACCGCGGGCCCGTCGTTCTTCGCCAGCCTGCGCACCGGTCTGCGCCCGGTTGCTCTGGTGTTCACGATCCTGGCCGGGTGTGGACTCCTCACCTTCGCTTTGGCCCGGCTGCTCGGCTTCGGCCCCGGCACGGCTGCCGGCCTCTATGCCGGTGCCAACACCAACACACCCGGTCTGGCGGCTGCGTTGGAGCGGCTCGACGGCGCCCCCGAGGTGACCGTCGCCTACTCGCTGACCTACGTCGGTGGAGTGTTGATCATGCTGTTGGCGGCTGCCTATGCGCTGCGCGAGGCAACCACGCATCCGGTCCCTGACGACGCCCCGGTCAGCGAGAACCTCGTCAACGCCACCGTCCGGGTCACTCACGACAACGTCCTAGCGGTCCGCGAACTCACCTTCACCCCTCACGGCCGGGTGCTGTTCTCCCGCTACATGACCCCCGACGGTGAGGTCCACATGACCGACGGCCCCACGGTGTTGCGCCCGGGAGACCGGGTGTTGGTGATCGGCCCCGAAGCCGGGGTGCGGCACATCACCAAGCAGCTGGGGCGGCGCAGCAAGCTGCAGTTGGAGCAGGACCGCTCGGAGGTGGATTTCCGCCGGATCGTGCTCTCCCAACGACGCTTCTACGGCCGCACCGTGAAGGAGTTGCAGTTGTGGGAGCGACTGCGTGCACGCCCCACGCGGGTGCGTCGAGGCGATCAGGACTTCTTGGCCACCGATGACTTCGTGCTCCAAGCCGGGGACCGCATCCGCGTGGCCGCTCCTCGCGAGCAGATGGCCAAGGTGGCCGCCTATCTCGGCGACTCCGACCACGGCAGTTCCGACATCAACCCCCTCGGGCTCGCCCTCGGCATGGCGCTCGGTCTGCTGCTGGGCGCGCTGCCGTTGGGTCTGCCAGGCGTCGGCGACATCGCCTTGGGTCAGGCCGCCGGTCCTCTCATCGCCGGCCTGATCCTCGGTCGGGTCGGGCGCACCGGCCGTGTGGTGTGGACGCTCCCGCACCAAGCCGCCTCGACCCTCACCCAAGTCGGCCTGCTGCTCTTCCTGGCGTACGCCGGCGGCCGGGCCGGCTCGGCCTTCATCGATGCGATCCGCTCACCGGTGGGCGTCAAGATCGTGCTCGCCGGGCTCGTGATCACCACGGTGCACGCGGTCGCGCTGGTGTTCATCGGCCGCAGGGTCTCGCGTTCCGGCGGGGCGCGCTTGGCCGGGGTGATCGCCGGCTCCCAGACCCAACCGGCGGTGTTGGCCTATGCCAACGAGTCCAGCGGCCTCGACCAGCGGGTCGCCTTGGGCTACGCATTGGTCTACCCCGTGGCCATGGTGACCAAGATCGTGGTCGCTCAAGTGCTGACGATGTTCTGACCTGGGCCTGGCTCGGGCGGCTGCCCCGGCTAGCGCCTCAGACTGACCGCGGACAGCCGACGCAGGCCCTCCTCGATCACGGGAGTGTCCTTGCAGAAGGCCCACCGCACGAGGTGCCCCCCGGCGCCGAGGTCGTCATAGAAGACCTGAGCCGGGATCGCCACCACCCCGGCCCGGTGGGGCAGGTCGAGACAGAACTCCCGCCCGTCGGCCCAGCCCAGGCCAGACACGTCGGAGAGGGCGAAATAGGTGCCCTCCGGACTTCGGGTCGGCAGGCCGAGCGCGCGAAGCCCTTCGACCAGCAGGTCGCGTCGCTGTGCCAGTGAGGCGGCGAGATCGATGGGGAAGGCGGTTTCGTCGTCCAAAGCCGTGGCTACCGCCGACTGGAGTGGACCGGCCGAGGTGTAGCTGAGCCACTGCTTGGCGCCGAGCACGCCTGCGACCAGATGCGCAGGACCTGTCGCCCAGCCGACCTTCCAGCCGGTCAGCGACATCGACTTCCCCACGCTCGACAAGGTGACGGTGCGCTTGAACATCCCCGGCAAAGTCGCCAACGGCACGTGCTGACGGCCGTCATAGACCAGGTGTTCGTACACCTCGTCGGTGATGACGGTCAGATCGTGCTCGATCGCCACGGCCGCGAGGGCCTCTGACTCGGCGCGGGTGAGGACGGTGCCGGTCGGATTGTGTGGGGTGTTGACCAGGAGCACCCGGGCGCCGACGGCAGCTCTAGCGAGTTCGTCCACGTCGAGGCGGTAGTCGGGGGCGCGCAGAGTCACCGGTCGGCGTACCCCTCCGGCGAAGTGGATCATCGCCACGTAGGAGTCGTAATAGGGCTCCAGCACCACAACCGCGTCGCCAGGGTTGACCAGACCCAGGATCGCTCCGGCGATCGCTTCGGTGCAGCCGGTCGTGACAACGACCTCGGTGTCGGGGTCCAGATCGATGCCGTAGTTGCGCTGCTGATGCGCGGCAATCGCCCGGCGAAGGTCGGGGCGGCCGATGCCGGGCGGGTACTGGTTCTCATCACCGCGCAGACCCTGGACGGCGCGCTCGATGACGGCCGCAGGCCCGGCGGTGTCGGGAAAGCCCTGGCCCAGATTGACCGACGAGGTCTCCACGGCCAGCGCCGACATCTGTCCGAAGATCGTGGGAGCGATGGAATCGAGACGGCGGGCCACACGCGACATGT
>CALMLL010000006.1 GCA_937868075.1 uncultured Marmoricola sp.
TAATGGTTGCTCGCGAGCAACGGTTGCCCTAGAGTAACGAATATGTCCGGATCCGCAGCGCACGTTCTCGATGCCCTGGGAGACCCGATGCGCCGAGCGATCGTGGAGCAACTTCGTGATGGGCCACGTCCGGTCGGCGCGATCGCCGACGACCTCCCCATCGGCCGGCCTGCGGTCTCCAAGCACCTGCGGGTGCTGAGCGATGCGGGCCTTGTCGAGCACGAACGTGTCGGCACCCGCAACCTCTACGCCCTCGCTCCCGAGGGTCTGGTCCCGCTTCAGCAGTGGCTTGTCGGCACGTGGGATCGCGCGCTCGCCGCCTTCGCCGACCATGTCACCGCGCACACCCAGGAGGGCTCCCGTGCTGCCACCGATCCGTCGTGAGGTCATCGTCGAGGCTGCTCCCGACGTCGCCTTTGCGCTCTTCACCCACCACATCGGCTCGTGGTGGCCGTATGCCGGTCACAGTCTCGAGGGCAGTGCGGCGACGGTCGCTTTCGAGGGTGAGCGCCTGGTGGAGCGCCTCGGCGCGAGCGAGCACACCTGGGCCGAGGTGCTGGAGTGGTCACCGCCGAGCCGCTTCGAGCTGAACTGGCATCCCGGGCGGGATGCGGCTGATGCAACCAACGTGATCGTGACCTTCGACGCGGTCCCCGGAGGGACCCGCGTCAGCGTCGTCCATGACGGGTGGGAGTCGCTCGCCGATGGTCGCTACGAGGGTTACGGGGCTGGGTGGGAGGCCGTGCTCGGCCACTACACCCACACGTTCTCCGACCGAGACGATCGCTGGTTCGCACTGATCCATCGACCCGGACCTGCCGTGCCCAAGGGCACCCTGGTCTTCGCCCACCCAGGGTTTCGCGACCATCTCGCCTTCGTCGAGTCCCTGGCCGAACGCGGTCTGTTGGTCGCGGCCGGTCCCTTCCCTGACGAGCCCGGCGCGGGCATGACGATCGTTCGCGTCGGCGACCCGGAATTGGATGTCGACGCACTGGCACGTACGTCGGACGCGGCGGTCGTCGCCGGAGTCCTCAGCGTCGAGATTCGCCCCTGGGCGGTGCGGTTCGTCGGCTGAGGGCCCTAGCCGAGTTCTACGGGCCCGGTGAGTCGGGCCGGCCCTGTGCGGGTCGGCACCGAGCACGTCAGCGTAGGAGTCGACGGGTCGATCACGGTGTCGAAAGGCTCCTCCCACTCTGCGCGCGCGATCCGCACAGTTCCGCGCACCCGCAATGAGGCCGTGCCGCGGTCGACCTGGTCGGCCACGGCCTGCCATCCCCACTCCGTGGGCCGCACCAGAGCGGGCTCGTCTGGCACGTCGGCACCCAGAAGTGCGGAGACGTCGAGTCGCAGGCCCTCTCCCGAGGCGGTCGCGGTGACCGGTAGTGGCCGATTGCCTCCGGTCAGGTAGTCGGCCAGCGTCGCGGCGTCATCTCGACGGTCCTGTTCGACCAGCCAACCCAGGAGGCGTTGGACCGGGAGCACGTCGGTCTGGGCGAAACCGCCGCCCCACAGGTCGCAGACCATGGAGCGCAGGACGCTCCAGTAGTCATCGGAGCACCCATGGATCGCGGCGAAGTAGTGATGCATGTCCCCGGGCATGACTCGCTTGGAGAACGTGTCGACGACGGTCGGAGCCCCGAGAGTGCGCACCACCTCCCAGGCGGCGCGTTTGGTGCGATCACGGTCGTGGAGGTTGTCGAGGTCTCCGCGTCGTTGGGTCACCGATGAGGCGTCGCTGCGAAGGCGCCAGAGGTACACGGTGCGGGGGAGTACGTCGAAAGCCGAGGCCCGCAAGAACGCCTCGGTGATCGGGCCCTGGTCCTGGTAGCGGGTGTTCTCGGGGAAGACGATCCCAGCGCTCCGCCAGAACGCGGTGCGGAACATCTTGTTCCAGACGAACACGTCGCCGATGATCTCGGGCAGCTCGGCCAGGGCGGCGGCGGTGCGGGCCCGGGCGTGCACCCGGTCGGCCCAGCCCAGGCTGCTGCGGGTGAGGTCGGGGTGGAGACGCTCGAAGTGGCCCACGACGAAGTCCGACCCCGACTTGCGCAGGCTCTTCGACATGGCTTTCCACGCGCCCGGCAGCACGATGTCGTCGGGGTCGGCGAAGGTGAGCAGCTCGCCGCGGGCCCGAGCCACGCCGGCGTTGCGGGCCCCGCCAGTGCCGCCGTGAGGGTGGCTGACCACCTCGATGGCGGAGTGCTTGTCGGCGTACGCCTGGGCGATGGTGAAGGAGTCGTCGGTGGACCCGTTGTCGACCACGATGATCTGGGTCTTGACGCCTCGTTGGCCCAGCACGCTGTCGAGTGCTTCGGGCAGCCACCGGGCAACGTTCTTCACCGGGATCACGACGCTCAACAGCACCCTCCGAGCCTAGAGGGCGAGCGAAACGGTCCGGGTCCTAGGCAAGTCTCTTGACCTCATGTATCTTGATATCAAGATACTTTGCTGCTCCGGTTCACATCGAGGCGAACCCACGCGGCAAGATGGACCCATCGGCACGCTCGTGAGGAGAAACGATGTCAGCGTTGGACAGCTTTGGCGCCAAAGGCACCTTGAAGGTCAACGACGAAAGCTATGAGATCTATCGGCTGAGCGCGGTCAGCGGCGACGGTCTCGACGTGGCTTCGCTGCCGTTCTCCCTCAAGGTGTTGCTGGAGAACCTCCTGCGCACTGAGGACGGTGCTGACATCACTGCCGCGGACATCGCCGCGCTGGCTGGCTGGAACGCCGACGCCGAGCCCGACCGGGAGATCCAGTTCACCCCGGCGCGGGTGATCATGCAGGACTTCACCGGCGTGCCCTGCGTCGTGGACCTGGCCACGATGCGCGAAGCGATGGCAGATCTGGGCGGTGACCCGAGCAAGATCAACCCGCTCGCACCCGCCGAGATGGTCATCGACCACTCGGTGATCGCCGATGTCTTCGGCACCGCGCAGGCCTTCGAACGCAACGTGGAGATCGAGTACGAGCGCAACCGTGAGCGCTACCAGTTCCTGCGCTGGGGCCAGGGCGCTTTCGACGACTTCAAGGTCGTTCCCCCGGGCACCGGCATCGTCCATCAGGTCAACATCGAGCACCTTGCCCGCGTCGTCTTCACCCGCGACGGCGTGGCCTACCCCGACACCTGCGTCGGCACCGACTCCCACACCACCATGGTCAACGGCATCGGTGTCGTCGGCTGGGGCGTGGGTGGGATCGAGGCCGAGGCGGCCATGCTCGGTCAACCGGTGAGCATGCTGATCCCGCGGGTGGTCGGCTTCAAACTCTCCGGCTCCCTGCCCGAGGGCTCGACCGCCACCGACCTGGTGCTCACCATCACCGAGATGCTGCGCAAGCACGGCGTGGTCGGGAAGTTCGTGGAGTTCTACGGCGCCGGCGTCTCCGCGCTGCCCCTGGCCAACCGGGCCACCATCGGCAACATGAGCCCCGAGTTCGGCTCCACCATCGCGGTCTTCCCCATCGATGAGGAGACGGTGAAGTATCTCCGGCTGACCGGGCGTTCCGACCAGCAGGTGGCCCTGGTCGAGGCGTACGCCAAGGAGCAGGGCCTGTGGCACGACCCGGACCACGAGCCCCGCTACTCCGAACGACTCGAGTTGGACCTCGCGACCGTCGTCCCGTCCTTGGCCGGCCCCAAGCGCCCCCAGGACCGCGTCGAGGTGGCGGCTGCGGCCACCGAATTCGACAAGGCGCTGACCGCCTACACCGACAACCCCGCTGCCACCGCCACCGTGCGGATGGCCGACGGCAGCCAGTACGAGATCGGCCACGGCGCCGTCACGATCGCGGCGATCACCTCCTGCACCAACACCTCCAACCCGAGCGTGATGATCGGCGCGGCCCTCTTGGCCAAGAAGGCGGTCGAGAAGGGCCTGACCCGTAAGCCCTGGGTCAAGACGACCTTGGCGCCCGGTTCGAAGGTGGTCAGCGACTACTACGAGAGGGCCGGACTGACGCCCTACCTGGAGAAACTCGACTTCAACCTGGTCGGCTACGGCTGCACCACCTGCATCGGCAACTCCGGTCCGCTCATCCCCGAGGTGTCCGCGGCTGTCAACGAGGCCGACCTCGCGGTCGTCTCGGTGCTCTCGGGCAACCGCAACTTCGAGGGCCGGATCAACCCGGACGTGAAGATGAACTACCTGGCCTCACCGCCGCTAGTGGTCGCCTACGCCCTGGCCGGCACCATGAAGATCGACCTGTTCAACCAGCCACTGGGTCAAGATCCTCAGGGCAACGACGTGTTCCTCAGGGACATCTGGCCCTCTCCGGCCGAGGTCGAGGACACGATCGCTCGTGCGATCACCTCCGACATGTTCGCCGGTTCGTACGCCGACGTCTTCGCCGGTGACGAGCGCTGGCAGTCCCTGCCGACACCCACGGGCGACATCTTCGAGTGGGACCAGTCCTCGACGTACGTGCGCAAGCCGCCCTACTTCGACGGCATGCCCGACGTCCCCGCGCCCGTGACCGACATCGCCGGCGCCCGGGTGCTGCTCAAACTGGGTGACTCGGTGACCACCGACCACATCAGCCCGGCCGGTGCCATCAAGAAGGACTCTCCAGCTGGTCGCTACCTCGCCGAGCACGGCGTGGAGCAGCGCGACTTCAACTCCTATGGGTCGCGGCGCGGCAACCACGAAGTGATGATCCGAGGCACCTTCGCCAACATCCGGTTGCGCAACCAACTCGCACCGGGCACCGAAGGCGGCGTCACTCGTGACTTCACCGCGGACGGTGCCGTCACCAGCGTCTATGACGCGTCGATGAACTACCAGGCGGCCGGGATCCCGCTGGTCGTCCTGGCCGGCAAGGAGTACGGCTCGGGTTCCTCGCGTGACTGGGCCGCCAAGGGCACCGCGCTCCTCGGTGTGGCCTTCGTGGTCGCGGAGTCCTACGAGCGGATCCACCGCTCCAACCTCATCGGCATGGGCGTGCTGCCGCTGCAGTTCCCCGCCGGGCAGAACGCCGACTCCCTGGGTCTGACCGGCGAAGAGACCTACGCGGTTGCCGGCGTGACCGCCCTCAACGAGGGCCGGACCCCGCGCACCGTCACCGTCACGGCCACGGCTGCCGACGGCTCGGTGACCACGTTCGAGGCAGTGGTGCGCATCGATACCCCCGGTGAGGCGAACTACTACCGCAACGGCGGGATCATGCCCTACGTGCTGCGAAACCTGCTGAAAGGTTGATCCTCGGCGTCTCGACAGGGGTGGTGGCCATCGTGGCCGCCACCCTTGTCGTCGGCGCGACCGTCCAGGGCGTCGTCGGCCTCGGGCTCGGTCTGGTGGCGGCTCCGATCATCGCTCTGCTCGACCCGTCGCTGATGCCGGTGTTGCCGCTGGTGCTCGCGGTGCTGCTGCCGGCGATCACGTTGATCGGGGAGCACGACGACATCGACTGGCGCGGGTTGGCGTGGGCGTTGCCGGCCCGCATCCCCGGGACGTACGCCGGCGTGGCACTCCTCGCGGTCTTCTCCGACCGCCACATCGGCATCGCGGTCGCAGTCATGGTGCTGATCGCGGTGGCAGTCAGCCTGCGTGAGTTCACCGTGCCGGTCACTGCGGCCTCGTTGGTCACAGCCGGATTCGTGGCCGGTGTCAGCGGCACCGCGACCTCGATCGGCGGACCTCCGATCGCGCTGCTCTATCAGCACCATCGCCCCCGTCAGATCCGCACCACGCTGGCCGTCTTCTTCGTCGTGGGGGCACTGCTGTCACTGGCCGGTCTGGCCATCGCCGGACAGGTGGAACTGCGGGTGCTGGCGCTTGCCGGAGCACTCTCGCCGTGCCTGCTGGTCGGCGTGTGGCTGGCGAGTTGGCTTCGGGGCCGGGTGCCCGAAGCTGGGTTCCGGCTCGGCGTACTCCTGGTGTGCGCCCTGTCGGCGGTGGTGTTGTTGCTCAAGTCCCTGGCCTGACTCCATGCTGCGCACATGAGCAGCCCGAGAAGCGCCGAGGTCGATGCCTACATCGAAACTCACGTGGGGGAGGTGCACGACCGCTTGCTGGCCCTGCGCGAGACGCTGCATCGCGCGGTGCCCGGGGCCCTGGAGAAGATCAGTTACGGGGTGCCCACCCTGAGCGTGGCCGGGAAGAACGTCGTGCATTTCGGAGGCTTCAAGGCCCACGTGAGCGTCTACCCGGTGCCGACCGGCGATGAGGCCTTCGCGGCCGACATCGTGGTCTACTGGGCCGGGCGCGGCACCTTGAAGTTCCCGATCAACGCGCCCTTGCCCCTCGATCTGGTCTATCGACAAGGCGCCTTTCTCCTGGCCGAACGAGGTGTCCTGCCCGAGGCATGACCGTACCCCTTGACATCGAACATATGTTCGAGTCACAGTGCGGGTCATGAGTCTTGTGGCACCACCGGGATGGCCGGCTCAGGTGCGTCCTCCGGACGCGCCTGACTGGGAGCGCACCGCCACGGCTTGGCTGCTCGATATCTGCCCACCCGAATACCGCGGGTATCGAGTGTTGCGCGGGCATCCGGTGGTGTTGGCCCGGTTCGCCGCTCGTCACGTCCAGGGTGCTCAAGCGGCGGTCAACGAAGGCCTCAGCGAGGCCCGCGGTGTCCTGCGTGACGTCGCCGATGCCGACACCATCGAGGAGGCGGTGCTCACCTGGCAACGCGAATACGCCCGCCTGCTCACCGAAGCGCGCGCGGTCGCCCTCGTCGAGGAGGCGCTGCGAGGACGCAGGTTCGTCGCGCGGTTGTAGCGTGCGGTCATGAACCTTCCGCTTCGCGTCCACCATGTCCCGGGCACCGGTGCCGAGGACGTCGTTCTCGATGCCGACGGGCTGATCTACACCGGCACGGCCGAAGGCTCGGTCTTCCGGCTCCGCCCCGACGGTTCGCGCATCGACCGGATCGGGCACACCGGTGGCCGCCCGCTCGGTCTCGAGTGGCTGCCCGACGGTCGCTTGCTGATCTGCGACGCCAACAAAGGACTGCTGGCTCTGGATCCGGCAACCGGTGAGATCGACAAACTCGTCACCACGATCCGCGATCAGCACATGCGCTTTTGCAACAACGCCGCGGTCGCCGGCAACGGCGACATCTGGTTCTCCGACACCAGCACCGTCTACGGCATCGACGCGTGGAAGGCCGACTTCGTCGAAGTCACCCGCACCGGCCGACTCTTCCACCGAGCCGCACACGGGGGCCTCACTCAGGTGCTCGACGGTCTCCACTTCGCCAACGGGGTCGCCCTCAGCGCCGACGAGTCGTTCGTCGCGGTCGCCGAAACGGGCGCCCGCACCGTCGTACGCCACTGGATCGCGGGGGAGCGGGCCGGCCAGCGCGACTACCTGGCCCAGGACCTGCCCGGCTACCCCGACAACATCTCCCGTGGCTCCGACGGGCTGATCTGGGTCACCCTGGCCTCGCCCAAGGACCCGGTCGTGGAGCGGTTGATGCGGGCACCTCTCAAGGTGCGCGAGAGCGTCAAGCGCATCCCCGAGGCGTTGCAGCCCAAACCCAAACGCACCGTCCGGGTGCAGGCGTACGCCGCCGACGGCACCCTCGTGCACGATCTCCACGGTGACCCGACCAACTTCCACATGGCCACCGGGGTGCGCGAACACAACGGCCAGGTGTGGCTGGGATCGCTCCACGAACCGGCGGTCGCGGTGATGGCGCTCTCCTAGACTGAGCGCATGTCTTTCCTCGGCGGGTCGCTGCTGCCCGGTTGGTCCGACCCCGCACACCTGCGTGACCTCGACGAGCGGCAGTTGACCGATCTGGCCAGCGAGATCCGCGATTTCCTGGTCGCCAAGGTGGCCCGCACCGGCGGTCACCTCGGCCCCAACCTCGGCGTGGTCGAACTGACGATGGCGATCCACCGCACCTTCGACTCCCCACGCGACCGGATCGTGTTCGACACCGGTCACCAGGCCTACGTGCACAAGATCCTGACGGGCCGAGTCGAGGGCTTCGACCAGTTGCGCCAAGAAGGCGGCCTGTCCGGCTATCCCAGCCAGGCCGAGTCCGACCACGACATCGTGGAGAACTCCCACGCCTCCACGGCGTTGTCGTACGCCGACGGCATGGCCAAGGCCTTCGCGATCCGGGGTGAGGACCGCTACGTGGTCGCCGTGATCGGTGACGGAGCCCTGACCGGCGGCATGGCCTGGGAGGCGCTCAACAACATCGCCTCAGGCAAGGACCGCAAGGTCGTCATCGTGGTCAACGACAACGGCCGCTCCTACACCCCGACGGTCGGTGGCCTGGCCGATCACCTCACCGCGCTGCGGACCAACCCGCGCTACGAGCAGGTGCTCGACGTGGTGAAGACCAGGCTCAACGGGGTCCGCGGCGTCGGACCCGCCGTCTACGACGCGCTGCACGCGATGAAGAAGGGCATGAAGGACGCGCTGGCGCCCCAGGGCCTCTTCGAGGATCTCGGTCTCAAATACGTCGGCCCTGTCGACGGCCACGACCGTCAGGCCATGGAGCAGGCGCTGTTGCAGGCCAAGCGCTTCGGCGGACCGGTCATCGTGCACGCCATCACCCGCAAGGGCTTCGGCTACGACCCGGCCGAGCGGCACGAGGCCGACCAGTTCCACGCCCCTCGCCCCTTCGACGTCGACACCGGGGAGGAGCGTCCCGCCGGACGCATCTGGACCGACGTCTTCGCCGAGGAGATGGTGGCGCTGGGTGCTCGCCGTCGCGACATCGTCGCGATCACGGCCGCGATGATGCACCCGGTCGGCCTGCATCTGTTCGCCCAGCGCTACCCCGACCGCACCTTCGATGTCGGTATCGCCGAGCAGCACGCGGTCACCAGCGCGGCCGGCATGGCGATGGCCGGCCTCCACCCGGTGGTGGCCGTCTATGCCACTTTCCTCAATCGGGCCTTCGATCAGGTCCTCATGGATGTCGCCCTGCACCGTTGCGGGGTCACCTTCGTGCTCGACCGCGCCGGTGTCACCGGCGACGACGGGGCCAGCCACAACGGCATGTGGGACATGTCGATCCTGCAGGTCGTGCCCGGTCTCCGTTTGGCCGCCCCCCGCGACCCCGCGCGCCTGCGCGAACTCCTCGGCGAAGCCGTCGAGGTCGCCGATGCGCCCACGGTGGTGCGCTTCGCCAAGGGAGCCCCGCCTGCCGATATCGAGGCTGTCGACCGCGCCGGGTCGATGGACGTGCTGGTGCGATCCGGTGCCAAGGACGTGCTCCTGGTCGGGATCGGCTCGATGGCCGCCACCGCCGTGGAGGTGGCCGAGCGCCTCGACCAGCAAGGAGTCGGCGTCACCGTCGTCGATCCTCGCTGGGTCAAACCGTGGGATCCCGCCATCGTGACCTTGGCCGCCCAACACCGCCTTGTCGTGTGTGTCGAGGACAACGGCATCGTCGGCGGCTGCGGGTCCAGCCTCCTGCACCTACTCAACGAGGATCAGGTGGAGACGCCGGTGCGGCTGCACGGGATTCCGCAGGAGTTCCTCGACCACGCAAAACGGGATGTCATCCTCCAGCGCATCGGACTCACCGCACAGGCCCTCGCCCGGGGAATCGTGGAGGAGATCAGCGCCGACTCCGCCGAGCCGGCCACGCTGCCCTGACTCTCACAGGTGTTTGGTGGCCTCGCGGATGGACAGGCCGCTGAGGTGGGCTCGGTGCTGGTCGACGTACTCGGCTACGAAGGCGCGGTCGGAGCGGGCGTGATCGCGCAACGCCCACCCGATGGCCTTGCGGATGAAGAACTCCTTGCCGTACGCCGACATGGCCGGTCCTCGCCCGGAGGATCCGTCGAGATTTGCCTCGATGGCATCGCTCAGCAGCCGCTGGTCGAGGTCCTCACCGCGGCCGACCTGGCAGATGATGGAGGTTCGACGCAACCACATGTCGGGTGCGGTGGACCATGCCCGCAACTGGGGCGCCACGGTGTCGGGGTCGGCGTCGAGCAGGTCTCGGACCAGATGGGTGGCGATCTCGTCGACGAGGTCCCACCAGGCGCCGCCGACGATGAACCGGGCGTAGTGCGGCAGCAAAGCTGCATCCTGGAGCCCGGCGAACCGGCGGTGGCGAGCAAGTCCGATGGCGGCATAGCGTTCCTCGCGGTAGTCCGCCTCGTCCCACAGCAGGTTCTGGGCGGCCAGCCACTGCTCATTGGTTAGGGCGACGTCGAAGCATCGCCGCCACAGGCGACGGCACTGCGGCATCGAGACGCCGTAATAGGGCAATGCCGACTTCATGTAGGCCTGCATCGCGGGTGCGCGGTCAGGGTCGGCTGCGGCCCAGAGTTCGGCCCGGACATCGGCAACGACGGCGTCGACCGGGTCGGATGTGTGTGGGGCCACACGTGTCTGGTCGGGCATAGAGCCAGCCTAGGCAGCGTTGCCCCTACCCTGGAACGAGCACAACGAAGGAAGGAAGTTGCCGTGGCCAAGGCCCGTTTCGTGCACATCGTCGATGACGTCCCGGAGTTGGTGGGGCGCAGCGACGGGCCCGTGCTGATCGTGGCACTGGAGGGCTTCCTCGACGCGGGCAATGCTTCCGCGCTGGCCACCGGGCATGTGGAAGAGGCCGGCGACGGCGGCCGGGTGGTCGCCAGCTTCGAGATCGATGAGTTCTACGACTATCGCGCCCGGCGTCCGGCGTTGACCTTCAGCGAGAACCGCTACACCGACTACGAAACACCGCGGCTGGTGGTCAAACTGCTCCACGACGCCCAGCACACGCCGTTCCTGTTGCTCACCGGACCCGAGCCGGACACCCGGTGGGAGGGGTTCGCGACTGCCGTACGCGCGGTCATCGACCACTTCTCGGTGAGATTGACCCTTTCCCTGGGCTCGGTGCCGATGGCAGTCCCGCACACGCGTCCGGTGCAACTGACCAACCACGCCACCTCCGAGCGACTGGTGGTGCAGGAGAACGTCTGGCGCGGTGACATCCGGGTTCCGGCCAGCGCCCAGGGCCTGCTGGAGGTTCGCCTGGGGGAGTGGGGGTACGACGCGATGGGCTTCGTGGCACACATCCCTCACTACGTCGCGCAATACCCCTATCCACAGGCGGCCGCGGCTCTCGTGGAGGCGGTGACCGACACGACGGGTCTGGTGTGGGACATCTCCGGACTGCTCGAAGCCGGCGCCCGCACCGCGGAGGAGATCGCCTCCCAGATCAAGGAGTCCGACGACGTGCGTGAGGTCGTGCGCGGTCTGGAGCAGCAGTACGACGCCTTCCACCAGGCCGAGGACAATCTGCTGGCCGAGGACGCGCCGATTCCCTCCGGGGACGAGTTGGGGGCCCAGTTCGAGCAGTTCCTGGCCGGCCTGGACGACGAAGGCGGAGATCGCTGATGCCGAGTTCGGTCAGTGAACTTCTCGACCTTCTCGACCTGGAGTCGGTCGAGGACAACCTCTTCCGGGGCGCCCAACCGCGCACGCTCCTCCAACGCGTCTTCGGTGGCCAGGTGGCTGCCCACGCCCTCGTGGCCGCCTCGCGGACGGTCGAGGAACCCTTCGTGGCGCACTCGCTGCATTCCTACTTCCTGCGCCCCGGCGACACCGCTGTGCCGATCGTGTACGACGTGGAGAACCTCCGCGATGGTCGCTCCTTCGCGACCCGTCGGGTGGTTGCCCGTCAGCACGGTCGCCCTATCTATTTCATGACTGCCAACTTCCAGCGCCCCGAGGACGGTCTGGAACATCAGGACCCGATGCCGGAGGTGCCCGGTCCTGACGAGTGCGTCAATCTGGCCGAGTTGTTCAGTCGGCGGTCCCCTCGTCACAGCGAGGAGTGGGAGCGTGAATGGGCAGCCCTCGAGGTGCGTTGGGCTGGGGATTCGCGTCCGGGCGGACGCTTGGACCCCTCCGACCACCCGGCCCGGCAGCGACTGTGGATCCGCACCAACGGGTCTTTGCCCGACGACGCCCTGACCCACCAGGCGGCCTTCACCTACGCCAGCGACATGACCCTGCTGGGGGCAACCCTGGTGCCGCACGGGATGCACGTCTCCTCGCCGTCGATGCAGTCAGCCTCACTGGATCACTCGATCTGGTTCCACCGCCCCTTCCGCGCCGATCACTGGTGGCTCTACGACCAGGTCTCGCCGAGTGCCTCGGGGGGCCGGGGACTGGCGATCGCCCGGGTCTTCACCCAGGACGGTCTGTTGGTCGCCTCGGTGGCCCAGGAGGGTCTGATCCGGGTCCGCCAAACGGACTCCTGAACGGTCTTTTGGGCCGTCTCGGAATTACAGTTTTGTAGTTCTTTCCCGCCTCTATCCTGCGCTCTCCACGCCAGTTAACGTGGGTGGCTCATGTGACTGATGAGCTTGATGTGGCGGGAGTGACTGGTGCGGTTGAGGGCGTGGGCGCTGAGCCTGATGGTCGGCCTGATGGTCGGTCTGGTGGTCGGCCTCCCGGTGTCGGCCCCGGCGTCGGCGTACACCGTGAGCCTGGATCCGCAGACCGGCCCGAACTTCGAAATGCCGTTCCTGTGTGGGGAGAAGTGGACCGGAACCAGTCGCTGGTACCACAGCCCCAGCAAGTACGCCGTGGACTGGAACGCCCCCGGCGATGCCGGCCATCCGGTGCTGGCCGCCGCATCCGGGACGGTCTCCAAAGTGGTGTGGGGCACGCGCTCCTATGGCATCTACGTGGTGATCGATCACGGCGACGGGGTCTCGACCCTCTACGCGCACCTACAGACCACCTGGGTCACCGTCGGTCAGCGACTCGACCAGGGTGAGGCGTTCGCCCTGGTGGGGAACACCGGAAACTCCTTCGGTGCCCACCTGCATTTCGAGCAGAGGCTCAACTCCACGGTGGTGCCGCCCTACTTCCACCGGACTCCGTGGGTGATGGGGCGCACGGTCGCCTCGACCAACTGCCCCGATACCCCCCTTGCTGGTGACTGGAACGGGGATCGCCGAACCGACGTCGCCGTGGTGCGGCGCACCGCCACCGGGGCGCAGGCCCTGCTCCGCAAGCCCCGGTCGGTGGTGACGGTGGCCTTCGGAGTCGGCTGGGACACCTACTTCAGCGGCGACATGGATGCCAGCGGTTCGACCGACCTGACCGTGCGGGCACCCAACGACGCCACGTTCGAGACCCGCCTGTCCGCCACGTCGCAGCAGTCGTTGGACTTCGGCGCCCCGACAGCGCGAGGCATCGTGGGCGATTGGAACGGAGACCGTGACGCCGACGTCGGCACCTGGCGCCCCGACACCGGCCAGTTCATGCTGCGCCTGAGTCCTACTCGGACCCGCACGCTGACCCTCGCCGGACTGGGTGATCGCCCGGTGGTGGGCGACTGGGACGGCAATGGCGTCTTCGACCTCGGCGTCTACAACAGCGCGACCTCGACCTTCGCGCTACGGGCCAAGGACGGCTCCCTCACCACCCTGGCCTGGGGCCAACCAGGCGATCTCCCACTCAGCGGGGATTGGAACGGCGACGGTGTGTGGGACATCGGCGTCTGGCATCCGGCCACGGCGACCTTCGTGTTGAGGTACGTCCCCGTGGGGACGACCACGGTGCGCACCAAGCAGATCGTCTTCGGGACGCCCAGAGCCCTCTAAGCAACTGGTTCGACGGTCCCGGCCAGGTGCGCCTTGCCCGAGGGCGAGGTGAGGCCGAAGCCGATCGTCGACCCCTCGATGACCGACCCGAAACCCACGGTGGCCGGCAGCAGGATCGGCTTCTTGAACACCACGTCGATCCGCGCAGCCTCAGGGACTCGGCCGTCCAGAGCCGCCAGACACCGGGCTTTGCTCCACATGCCGTGCGCGATCTGTCGCGGGAATCCGAACGCCTTCGCGGTCAGCGCGGTCAGGTGGATCGGATTGTGATCTCCGGACACCGACGCGTAGGAGCGGCCGAGGTCGGCAGGCAGCCGCCACTCGATCCCGGTGGGGAGTACGTCGAGCGGACCCGTCACCTGCTCGGCGTCGGGGTGCCGGTTGCCCGGGCGCAGATAGGTGGAGGTCTCCTCCCACACCGCACTCTCGTCGGGTCCCTCCTCGGCGCTGATCGAGGTGACGACGTCGTACACCACACCCTTGGGGTGGGGTCGCTGGTTGGTCGCGTGCACCCGGACTTCGAGGGTCTCGCTCAGGCCGATCGGGCGATGCGTGGTGATCGTGTTGCGCAGATGGACCGAGCCCACTGGGGTGTGAGGAAATGACGGGTCGCTCATCAGGGCCATCTGGAGGCCGAATCCGAGCAGGTGGGGGTAGGTGACCGGGACGGTCTCCCGGCGAAGGAATCCACAGACTTTGCCGTAGGCCGTGACATGGTCGGGGTCGAGGGTGACACCTCGGCGCAGCAGCGTCAGGTCGGGCAACGAGGTCCCGGTCTTGGCCACCCCGGGCACGGAGCGGACTACCGGAATGCTGGGCAGGCCCGCCCGCAACAGCATTCGCCAGCCCGCGGGGGTGTCGGTGATCTCGCGAACGGTCATGTCAGGCACCCAACATCATCTGACCGCACACGCGCACCACATTGCCGTTGACCGCCGTCGAACCGGGGGAGCAGAACCACGCCACCGCCTCAGCGACATCGACCGGTTGGCCACCCTGAGCCAGGGCGTTCAGGCGACGCCCGACCTCGCGGGTCAGCAGAGGTACGGCGGCGGTCATCGCGGTCTCGATGAAGCCTGGGGCGACTGCGTTGACGGTGATGCCGTCCTCCACCTCGCCCTTGAGGGAGTCGACCAGTCCGATGACACCGGCTTTGGAGGTGGCGTAATTGGTCTGCCCGACATTGCCGGCGATCCCGGCGATCGAGGAGACGCCGACGATCCGGCCGTTGGGGCGGATCGCGCTCTGTGCGAGAAGTTCCCTGGTGATCTTTTCGGGGGCGGTCAGGTTGACTGCGATCACCGACTCCCACCGATCGGCGGCCATGTTGGCCAGCAACTTGTCGCGGGTGATTCCGGCGTTGTGGACCACAGCATCGACACCCCCATAGCGCTGCTTGACCTCGTGGGCGATGCGCGCGGGCGCGTCGTCGGCGGTGATGTCCAAGGTGAGGTAGTCGCTGTCGAGTTCGCTCATCAGGTCGTTGAGGTCGCTGGCCGCTTGGGGGACGTCGATCCCCAGGATCCTGGCGCCGTCGCGGTGCAGCACCCGGGCGATCTGCTCGCCGATACCCCGGGCCGCTCCGGTGACGATGGCCACGGTGCCGGCCAGTGGAGCGGACTGGTCGAGGACCTCGGCGGCGCTCAGGGTGCCGGTTGCTCCGACCCGGACGACCTGCCCAGAGACGTAGGCCGATTTGGGGGAGAGGAGGAAGGACAGCGTGGACTCCAGCGCAGACTCCGCACCCTCAGCGGTGAGGATCAACTGCGCGGTCGAGCCGCGCCGCGCCTCCTTGCCCAGAGAGCGGGTGAATCCCTCCAGGGATCGCTGTGCGACGCGCTCGCCGCCGGACAGGGTTTCGGGCAGCGTGCCGACCACGATCAGTCGAGAGCACGGCTCCAGGGAACGCATCATCGGGGCGAAGAAATCGCGCAGTGCGCCCAACTCCGAACTCGTGCGGACACCGGTCGCGTCGAAGACGAGACCTTTGAAGCGCTGGGCCGGGTCGGGGTCGGAGGTGTGAGTGACACCCAGGTGGGTCAGGGTCGCGGCGATGTGGTCGATCGCGCGACCGGTTCCGCCGATGGCCACCGTTCCGGCGACCACGGGACTGCCGGGGCTCCATCGATCCAAGGCCACCGGGTCGGGCAGGCCGAGGTTCTTCACCACGATCCGGCCGATGGCACTGCCAGAAAAGGACTGGTAACGGTCACTCATGGTCTAACACCCCTCGCTCCAGGTCATGCTCTGTACAACGGTAGTGTTACCTGAGAGTAACCACGGCCCGGCATCGGGGTCGAAGAGGAGTGGTCATGGCCCAGCCAAAGTCACAGCCAAAGTCACAGCCGAAGTCACAGCCGAAGTCAGAGTCAAAGTCAGAGTCCCGGTCCAGGTCGGCGTCCGCCGCCGGCGTACGCCCTGTTGCGGTGCTCGGCGGGAATCGCATCCCGTTCGCCCGCGCCAACAGCGCCTATGCCGACGCCTCCAACATGGAGATGCTGACCGCCGCCCTCGACGGTCTGGTCTCGAGATACTCCTTAGCGGGTGAGGAAATCGGCGAGGTGGTCGCCGGGGCCGTCCTCAAGCACGCGCGTGACTTCAACCTGACCCGAGAAGCGGTGCTCAACACCCGCCTGGCACCCCAGACCTCCGCCACCGACATCCAGCAGGCCTGCGGCACCGGGTTGCAGGCGGCGATGCACGTGGCCGACAAGATCGCCTTGGGACGCATCGAGTCCGGCATCGCTGGCGGCACTGACACAGCCTCCGACGCCCCGGTCGCCATCTCCGACGCGCTGCGCCGCAAGCTCATGGGGGTCAACGCCGCCCGCGACACGATGGGTCGGGTCAAGGCCCTGGGGGCGATCCGTCCCGGCGACATCTGGATCGAGATTCCGCGCAACTTCGAACCTCGCACGGGCCTGTCCATGGGCGAGCACGCCGCGCTGACCGCGTTGGAATGGCGCATCGCGCGGGAGGCCCAGGACGAGTTGGCGGTGGCCTCTCACCACCACCTGGCCGCCTCCTACGACGCCGGCTTCCAGGACACCTTGATCACCCCGTTCCGCGGCCTGGTCAAGGATGAGAACCTGCGCGCGGACACCTCGCTGGAGCGGTTGGCGAAGCTCAAACCGGTCTTCGGCAAGGGCAGCACCGCGACGATGACGGCAGGCAACTCCACAGCGCTCACCGATGGCGCCTCTGCGGTGCTGTTGGCCAGTGAGGAATGGGCGGCTCAGCGCTCGCTGGAGCCGCTTGCCTATCTGGTCGATCACGAGACCGCCGCTGTCGACTTCGTCCATGGTGGGGAGGGGCTGCTGATGGCCCCGGCGTACGCCGTCTCGCGCTTGCTGGCGCGCAACGGCCTGACCCTGCAGGACTTCGACTTCTATGAGATCCACGAGGCGTTCGCCTCCCAGGTGCTGAGCACCCTGGCGGCCTGGGAGGACCCGGTGTTCTGCGAGCACCGCCTGGGCCTCAGCGCGCCCCTGGGTGCGATCGACCGTGCCAAGCTCAATGTCAACGGCTCCTCCCTGGCCGCGGGCCACCCCTTTGCCGCCACCGGCGGGCGGATCGTGGCCAACCTCGCCACGCTGCTGGCCCAGCGAGGCAGTGGACGCGGATTGATCTCGATCTGTGCTGCCGGTGGCCAGGGCGTCGTCGCGATCCTGGAGCGGTGAAACTGCCCTCCTCTCTCGAGCGGGGGCGCAGGCTTCAGTCGGGCAGCAGGGCTCGAAGGGTCCCGATGGTGTCCGCCCCCTCGGGCGTCTTGTCGTCTCGATAGCGAACCACGCGCGCGAACCGGAGGGCCACGCCACCGGGATAGCGGCTTGACCGCTGCACACCGTCGAAGGCGATCTCGACGACCTGCTCCGGACTGACATGCACGACGTGTCCTTCGCGGTGGGTCTGTAGAGCGAGGAAGCGTTCGGTCTGCCAGGCGAGCATCGAGTCGGTCATCCCCTTGAAGGTCTTGCCGACCATCACGAAGTCCTCACCCGAGCGGGCGCCGAGGTGGATGTTGGACAGCAGGCCACGACGTCGGCCCGAACCCCATTCCACGGCTAGGACCACGAGATCGACGGTGTGGCGCGGCTTGACCTTGACCCAGCCTGACCCGCGTCGACCCGCCTGCCACGGGGCGTCCAAGGACTTGACGACGACACCTTCGTGACCACGAGCCAACACATCGCGCTGGAATACCGTGGCCTGTGCCTCGGTGGTCACCAGCAACCGGTCAGCGCGCAGTTGCTCGGGGACCACGGAGACCAGGGCATCGTGCCGCGCAGCCAGTGGGTGGTCGATGAGGTCCTCCCCGTCGAGGTGCAAGATGTCGAAGAAGAACGGCCGGAGCCCCTCTCCGCGCGAGTTGGTCTCTTGGAACGGTCGTGGTCTCCCGTCGGCGTCGACCACCAGGGCCTCGCCGTCGAGGATCACCTCATCGACGGGCAGGTGCCGGACGGCGTACTCGATCTCGGGGTGGCGACCAGTCAGGTCATCGAGGGTGCGCGACCACACCTGCACCTCCTCGCCCCGGCGATGGACCTGAATCCGGATGCCGTCGAGTTTGGCGTCGACGAAGCAGGGGAGCGACGTCTGTTCCAAGGCGGCCGAGAGGTCGGGGGCAGAGCCGGCCAACATGGGATGAGCGGGTCGTCCGACGACGAGGCTCAATCCGGCAAGGTCGCGACCCTGGGCGCACCAGGTCGCCACCACGGGCGCCGAACCGGAGAGCATCACGGCTCGCCGCACCTGCGGCAGCGGTACGTCGAAGGCTTGGCCGATGGCCTCGATCAAGGAGCCCTCCTTGACGCCCGCCCGCACATCTCCGAGCAGCAGCCCACGCAGCAGGTCCTGCTCGTCCTGGGTGGCACGGCTGGCGACTTCCTCGAGGACGCCGGTGCGGGCGGTGGCCGACCCGGGCCCGGCGAGTCGACCCAGCGACTCCATGGCGCGATCAACATCCGCGACGTCGAGTGAGGGGTCAGGGGCCGGCGGCGGCATCGAACTCAGGCTGGCCCAGCCAACTCCGGTGCGTCGCTGGGGCAGGCGCCCGGACAGGTAGTGGGCCACCAGGGCCACCTCGTCGGGTTCGCACGAGCGCAGGCATTCGGCAAGGGCGGCCGCCTTGGCGATGCGGGAGGAGGTCGCACGCGCGCGGGCCAATGCCGACACGACCGTCTGGAACTCCATGGCGACCATTGTTGCCGGCGCCACCGACCGCCCCGTCGGAGGTGACCCGTAGGCTCCGGATCGTGAGCGCGGCGCGTGAAACCCACCGCACCTGGACGCCCCCCTGGCCGTGTCCGGTGGCGCTCAACCTCGCGCCGTTGCGTCGTGGAGGAGGCGACCCGACCTTTCGGATAGCCCCCGACGGCGCCCACTGGCTGGGCATCCGGACGCCCACAGGCAGCGCGACGCTGCGGATCCTGCCCCGCGCGCAAACCGGTCAGGTGGAGGCGTCGGCGTGGGGCGCAGGAGCCGACTGGGCGTTGGACTCGATCCCTGACCTGCTCGGTGCCGCCGACGATCCTTCGGGCTTCGAGCCGGCACATCCGATCCTGGAGCGCACGTGGCGCCGTCATCAACACTGGCGGCTCGCCCGCACGGGCCGGGTCTGGGAGGCCCTGGCGCCAGCCATCATCGAGCAGAAGGTGACCGGTCAGGAAGCCTTCGCTGGCTTTCGGATGTTCGTGCGCCGATTCGGTGAGCAGGCGCCCGGACCAGGGGCCGATCTGGGTCTGTGGGTCCAACCGTCCGCCGCCACCGTGCGTTCCATCCCGAGCTGGGAGTGGTTGCGCATGCATATCGACCCGGCCCGCTCCCGCACGCTCGTGGGTGCCGCGGCCCGGGTCAGCGCTCTTGAGGGTGTCGACGACCCAGCGCTGCTCGACGCCCGGCTGAGGTCATTGCCGGGGATCGGAGTGTGGACCTCTGCCGAAGTGCGTGCGCGAGCACTCGGCGATGCCGATGCGGTCAGCTTCGGGGACTATCACGTGGCCGCCGTCGTGGGGTACGTGCTCACCGGTGTGGCACTAGATGACGCCGGTCTGGCCCAGTTGCTCGAACCATGGCGACCGCATCGCCACCGCGTCCAACGGCTTGTCGAGATGAGTGGTCTGAGCCGACCGCGTCGCGGTGCCCGCATGGCACCTCGCACGCATCTTCCGGCCCGTGTCACCCGTGCATGAGGGGGGCCATCGCCTTGGCGATCAAGCTCGGTTTGCCGCGTCGCTCCTCCTCGAGGTCGGCCAGCAGCATGGCCCGCAGACCGGCGTTGATCCCCAGCCATCGGAGCGGCTCTGGCTCCCATCGCCGGGAGCTGTGATTGACCCAGGGAAGACGCACCAGGTCGGAGTCGTTGCCCATGATCAGGTCGGTCAGCGTTCGTCCGGACAGGTTGGTCGTGCTGACCCCGTCGCCGACGTACCCCCCTGCCCAGGCCAGCCCGCTGGCTCGGTCGAGCCCGACCGACGCGGCCCAGTCCCGGGCGATGCCCAGCGGCCCGCCCCAGTGGTGGCTCAGGCGGGTCTCGCCCAGCACTGGGAAGAGTTCGCGCAGGGTGTCGGACAGCATTGAGAAGACCCGGGGATCGTTGTCGAAGTCAGGTGAGATCCGAGATGCGAAGTGATAGGGCGCGCCCCGGCCGCCGAAGGCCAGGCGCCCGTCCGCAGTGCGTTGGCCGTAGATGATCACGTGTCGGCCGTCGCTGAACGTCGGCCGAGTCTCCATGCCGATCTCATCCCAGATCGACTCCGGGAGCGGTTCGGTCGCGACCATCAGCGAGTAGACCGGCGCGATCGCCCGGCGGTCCAACCGCGTGGTGAAGCCTTCGGTGGCGCGTACGACGACGTCGGCGCTCACCGTCCCGTGGGTGGTCGTGACTCGTCGAGGTTCGATCGCGGTCGCCGCGGTGCCCTCGACGATCCGTCCTCCGAGTCGTTCGACGACTGCAGCGAGTCCCTGCACCAGTCGAGCAGGGTGCACGGCCGCGCAGTGGGGCGTGTAGGTGCCGCCGAGGACGTTGGTCGCCGCGACCAAAACCTTCGCCTCGTCGGGGCCGAGGAGTTCGACTCCGCCGAGTCCGCGTTCCTTGGCGACGCGTACGTCGTCTTGGGAGCGCTGCCACTGCACCGCCGATCGGGCGAGGACGACGGTGCCGCCTTTGGCGAAATCCGCCTCGATCCCTTCGGCGGCGCACACGCGGCCGACCTCGTCGACGGTGTCACACATGGCCGCATGCATCGCCTGAGCGCCATCACGACCGCCGGCGCGCACCAGCCGGTCCCACGAGGTGGGGAACAGTGCGCTGCACCATCCGCCGTTGCGTCCTGAAGCGCCGAAGCCGACGTGCTCCTGCTCGATGACCAACACCCGCAGTGTCGGATCGGAACGCAGCAGGTAGTACGCGGTCCACAGGCCGGTGAGTCCGCCGCCGACGATCGCGACGTCGACCGTGGTGCTCTCGGCGAGAGCCGGTCGCCGCGGCTGCTTGGCCGCCGTGTCGTGCCAGAGGGAGAGTCCAGGGCGCATGGCGTTGGTCAGCGCACTCCCCAGGCGTAGGTCTGTTTGCGCAACTTCAGATACATGAACGTCTCGGTCGTCCGCACGCCTTCGATGGCACGCACTTTGGTGGAGAGCAGCTCGAGGAGTTCCTCGTCGCTCTCCACGACCACCTCGACCATGAGGTCGAAGCCGCCCGCGGTCATCACGACATAGTCGATCTCGGGCATGGCAGCCAAGGCATCGGCGACCGGCTCGAGCGGTCCGGACACGGTCAGGCCGATCATGGCCTGACGAGCAAATCCCATCTCGACCGGGTCGGTGACCGCGACGATCTGCATCGCTCCGCTGTCGATGAGTCGCTGGACCCGTTGGCGCACGGCGGCCTCGGAGAGGCCGACGGCTTTGCCGATCGTCGCGTAGGCACGCCGACCGTCTTGTTGGAGTTGCTCGATGATCGCCTTGGAGATCCCGTCCACAGGGTGCTTGGCTGCCATGCCCGACATCGTTGTCCGCGATGGACAGCGGTGCAAGGACCACCCAGAGGCGCGTCGAGTGCCCTCAGGGCCCGCCGATGCAACGAAAACTCCCAACTGACGTACCGATTTCAACGGAATCTGTCGCTCATGGGTTGTTTGGGCCGGTTTTCGATGCGAAGGTAACCGCAATCGACGCGCATCGAGGAGGGGCCGTGGTGTCGACCACTCGTGGTCACCAGTTCATTGCCGGACAGGCTCGAGTCGGCGCGGGCGGCACCCACCCCGTGATCAACCCCGCTACCGGGGAGACGGTGGTCGAGGCCGACCTTGCCTCACCCGCGGACGTCGACGCCGCAGTCTCCGCCGCAACCGCGGCGTTCGCCGACTGGTCGCGACGTACGCCGGCCGAGCGCAGCGACCTGATGGCCACCTGGGCCCGACTGGTGGGCGAACGCGCCGACGATCTGGCCCGCACCGAGAGCACTCAGACCGGCAAGACCTTGCGCATGTCCCAGGAGTTCGACGTGCCGGGGACTGTCGACAACACGTTCTTCTTCGCCGGCGCGGCCCGGCACCTGAGCGGCCTGGCGACGGGGGAGTACTCCCCAGCCCACACCTCCAGCATCCGCCGCGAGCCGCTGGGCGTGATCGGCTCGATCGCCCCCTGGAACTACCCACTCCAGATGGCTGCGTGGAAGTTGTTGCCGGCAGTGGCCGCCGGCAACACGGTGGTGCTGAAGCCCTCCGAACTCACCCCGCTCACGACGCTGACCTATGCGGAGGCCGCCCAGGAGGCGGGGATCCCCGACGGTGTCATCAACGTCCTCAACGGCACCGGGGCCGGCATCGGCGACGCGTTGGTCGGGCACCCCGGGGTCAGCATGGTGAGTTTCACCGGCTCGACCGGTGTCGGACGTCGAGTCGGAGCACTCGCGGCGGGACAGGGAAAGCGGGTCCACCTCGAGCTCGGTGGCAAGGCGCCGTTCGTGGTCTACGACGACGCCGATCTCGAGGCTGCGATCCACGGAGCCGTCGCCGCCTCCATGATCAACACCGGCCAGGACTGCACCGCCGCCACCCGCGCCATCGTGCACTCCTCGATCTTCGAGGCGTTCTGCGAGGGCGTCGCTGACCTCATGGCCGGCTTGGTGCTGGGTGATCCCTTCGACCCCGACACCGACCTGGGCCCGGTCATCTCCAAGATCCAGCAGAAGCGTGTGATCGGCCATGTGGCCACCGCGGTCGGCGAGGGAGCGGTCGTGCGCTGCGGGGGATCGGCACCGGAGGGGCCCGGAGCCTTCTTCGAGCCCACCTTGATCACTGGCGTCCATGCCGACTCCTCGATCATGCGCGACGAGGTCTTCGGTCCGGTGCTCGCCGCGATGGCCTTCGACACAGACGATGAGTCGATCGAGTTGGCCAACCACACGGCGTACGGGCTTGCCGCCTCAGCGTGGACCCGCGACGTCTATCGGGCCAACCGGGCCAGCCGGGAGATCAACGCGGGCTGCGTGTGGATCAACGATCACATCCCGATCATCTCCGAGATGCCTCATGGCGGATACAAGGCGTCGGGCACGGGCAAGGACATGAGCAGCTACTCCTTCGAGGAGTACACCCAGATCAAACACGTCATGCACGACATCACCGGGGTCGCCCGCAAGGGCTGGCAACGCACCGTCTTCACCGACCGAAGCGAAGGAGTCAGCAATGGCACAACTCAGTAGGCGGGGCCTGCTGCGAGGCGCGGGTGGGCTCGCGTTCGCTGGCGGCAGCCTGGCCGTGCTCCCGCTCTTCGACCTGCAAGGCGCCAAACAGGATCCGGCGAAGTGTCGAGCCAAGGACATCTCCGAGATCCAGAAGCAGTTGGTGGTGTCCAACTGGCCGCTCTACATCGACCCGATCAAGAAAGCCGATTCGACCCTGAAGGTCTTCGAACGCGAGACCGGGATCACCGTCGACTACAGCGACGACGTCAACGACAACACCGAGTTCTTCGCCAAGGTGCGCAACCAACTGGGCAGTTGCCAGACGATCAAGCGCGACATGATGATCCTCACCGACTGGATGGCCGCCCGGGTGATCAACCTCGGCTGGGTCCAACCGCTCAACAAGGACGCGGTCCCCAACCTCCACAAGAACCTCATCAAGCCGCTGCGGAACCGAGCCTGGGATCCCGACCGCACCTATTCCGCGCCGTGGCAGAGCGGCCTGACCGGGATCGCGTACAACGCCAAGCTGACCGGAAAGGTCTCCAGCTTCAAGGAACTGATCACCCGCGCCGACCTGTCCGGCAAGGTGACTTTGCTCTCGGAGATGCGCGACACCATGGGCTTCATGCTCAAGGTGGTCGGCGCCGACCCGGAGAAGTTCGGGGACACCGAGTGGGGCGACGCCATCGACGCACTGCGCAAGTCGGTATCCACCGGCCACGTTCGGGCCTTCACCGGCAACGAGTA
Source organism: uncultured Marmoricola sp. (assembly GCA_937868075.1). GTDB lineage: Bacteria > Actinomycetota > Actinomycetes > Propionibacteriales > Nocardioidaceae > Marmoricola. The sequence continues at coordinate 23,964 of CALMLL010000006.1, forward strand.
CAGCCAGGACCTCGCTGCCGGAAACCTGTTGGCCTGCGAGGCGTGGTCCGGCGACATCATCCAGTTGCAGTTCGACAATCCGGACATCAAGTTCGTCTACCCCGAAGAGGGCGTGTCGCTGTGGAGCGACAACATGCTGGTGCCCAACCTCGCCACGCATCAGGGCAACGCCGAGAAGTGGATCAACTACTACTACGACCCCGTGGTAGCCGCCAAGCTCGCTGCCTGGAACAACTACATCTGCCCGGTGATCGGGGCGAAGCAGGAGATGGAGAAGCTCGACCCGACGCTGGTCGACAACAAGCTCATCTTCCCCGATGAGGCCGATCTGGCCACCACCTTCGAATTCATGCCGTTGAACGAAACCCAGAACAAGATCTACGAAAAGGAGTGGAGCGATGTCACAGGTGGCTGAGAACACCGGCGTACGCCGAACCGGCTCGGCCGGTGACGGGCTGCGACTGGTTTCGTTGACCAAGGAGTTCGCCAACTTCACCGCGGTCAAGTCGATCGATCTGCACGTGCCGACAGGGTCCTTCTTCGCGCTGCTGGGCCCTTCGGGTTGCGGGAAGACGACGACTTTGCGCATGGTGGCCGGCCTGGAGACCCCCACCTCGGGCCAGATCCTCCTCGGTGACAAGGACATCACCTTCGAGAAGCCTTATCGGCGGCCGGTCAACACCGTCTTCCAGAACTACGCGCTTTTCCCTCACCTGGACATCTACGAGAATGTCGCCTTCGGGCTGCGCCGGCGCAAGGCCGGCAACGTCGACAGCGAGGTCAAGGAGATGCTCGAACTGGTCGAGCTGACCAGCCAGGCCCGCAAGAAGCCGGCCCAGCTCTCCGGCGGTCAACAGCAGCGGGTCGCGTTGGCGCGTGCCCTGATCAACCAGCCTGAAGTGCTGCTTCTCGATGAGCCCCTCGGTGCGCTGGACCTCAAGTTGCGGCGGGCCATGCAGATCGAGATCAAGCGCATCCAGACCGAGGTCGGGCTCACCTTCGTCCACGTCACCCACGATCAGGAGGAGGCCATGACCATGGCCGACACGATCGCGGTGATGAACCAGGGCGTCATCGAGCAGATGGGGGCCCCTGCGGATCTGTACGAGAACCCCAAGACCACGTTCGTGGCCAACTTCCTCGGCCAGTCCAACCTCATCGAGGGCACCGTCAAGGGCCGCGACGGGGACTTCGTGAAGGTCGACATGCATGGCACCCTCGCTTCGATCCCATTGAGCCGCTCGCACACCACCGACGGCGGATCGGACGGGCTCGGCTGGGTGGGGATCCGGCCCGAGAAGGTGCTGATCGCCGACGTCGGAGAGGACATCGACGCCCCCGGCAACTCCATCCCGGGCGGCATCGTCACCGACGTCAGCTTCGTGGGGGTCTCCACGCAGTACCTCGTCCGGATGCCCTGGGGACAGGAGATGCAGGTCTTCGAACAGAACACCGGCCGCCGCCGCATCTTCAACACCGGCGAGTCCGTGGACTTGTCGTGGCGACCCGAGTACGCGTTCTTGCTCGATCACAGTCAAGACGCCGACGCCGGCGTGGATGTGGTCGCGGCGCCATGAAACTGACCACCGCCACTCCGGTGGCCAAGGCGGAGAGGACCGGCTGGACCGGGTACATCTTGATGGTGCCCGGCGTGATCTGGCTGCTGCTCTTCTTCGTGATCCCGTTCTACTCGCTCGTCGCGACCAGCCTCTATGACCCCAACGGCTCGACGTACGCCGGCTACCAGATGACCTGGGCCTTCGGGAACTACCCCGACGCGCTGGCCAAGTACTGGCAGCCGCTGGTGCGCTCTCTCGTCTACGGCGGGGTGGCGACCTTCATCTGCCTGCTGTTGGGCTATGTGCTGGCCTACTCGATCGCGTTCAAGGCAGGCCGGTGGAAGAACCTCATGCTGGTCTTGGTGATCGCTCCGTTCTTCACCAGCTTCCTGGTCAGGACGCTGTCGTGGAAGCTGCTGCTGCGCGATGACGGCTTCTTCGTCAACTTCTTGCAGTTCCTCCACATCCTGGGGCCGGATGGTCGACTGCTGGCCACCCCGGTCGCGGTGGTGGCCGGTCTGGTCTACAACTTCCTGCCGTTCATGGTGTTGCCGCTGTTCGCCAGCATCGACAAGATCGACCACCGGTTGATCGAGGCCGCCAGCGACCTGTATGCCTCGCCGATCCGTGGCTTCTTCAAGGTGACCTGGCCGCTCTCGTTGCCCGGTGTGGTGTCGGGGACGCTGCTGACCTTCATCCCGGCTGCAGGCGACTACATCAACGCCCAACTGCTGGGCAGCCCGCAACAGCGCATGGTCGGCAACGTGATCCAGAACCTCTTCACCGACGCCAACGACTACCCGGCCGCGGCCGCCCTGTCGATGATGCTGATGCTGCTGATCTTGGTGATGGTCTTGTTCTACGTACGCCGTAGCGGAACGGAGGACCTGCTCTGATGAACGCCTTGCAGAGAATCGGTCGTTGGATCGGTCGCCACCTGGTTCTGGCCGGTGGTATCGGGGTGTTGATCTACATGTTCATCCCGATCTTCGTCGTGGTGCTGATGAGCTTCAACGCACCCAAGAGCAGGTTGATCTACCGCTTCGACGGATTCACCCTCCACAACTGGCTGAACCCGTGTCAGGACGCGTCCATGTGCAGCGCCGTCGCACGCAGCGTGCAGATCGGTCTGCTGGCGACCTTGGCCGCGACGCTTCTTGGGACCCTGATGGCCTTCGCGCTCGTGCGCCACAAGTTCGCCGGCCGATCCCTGGCCAACCTGATGATCTTCCTGCCGATGGCAGCCCCCGAGATCGTCATGGGTTCGTCGCTGCTGGCCCTGTTCGTGGCGGCCGGTGTCGGTGGCAAGTTGGGCTTCTGGACCATCCTGATCGCCCACATCATGTTCTGCCTGTCCTTCGTGGTGGTCACGGTGCGAGCCCGGCTCGCCGGACTCGACGACAACCTGGAGAAGGCGGCGATGGATCTGTATGCGACGCCGTCGCAGACCTTCTGGAAGGTCACCTTCCCGCTGGTCTTCCCCGGCATCCTGGGCGCCGCGCTGTTGGCGTTCTCGCTGTCGTTCGACGACTTCATCATCACCAACCTCAATGCCGGCAACACCACGACCTTCCCGATGTATGTCTGGGGTGCCTCTCAGCGCGGCGTACCGATGCAGGTCAACGTGGTGGGCACGGTCATGTTCGTGGTGTCGGTGCTGATCGTGGTGGGCAACGAGATCCACCGCAGGCGGCAGGAGAAGGCACTGGCTGCCTCATGACCCGCCCTCGGCATCCGGCTCTGCGTGAGGCTGCGCCTGTTGTCTATTGGCTCGATGACCCGAACCGCCCGCCGTCCCAGCCGGCGCTGACCGGGGCCACCGACTGTGACCTGGCCATCGTCGGTGGCGGCTACCTCGGGCTGTGGACCGCGTTGATCGCCAAACAGCGTCGGCCCGATCTAGATGTGCTGGTGCTCGAGGGTGCCGAATGCGGTCACGCCGCCTCGGGGCGCAACGGCGGCTTCTGCGAGGCCTCGTTGACGCACGGGTTCGGCAACGGCATGTCTCGGTGGCCGCAGGAGATGGCCCGACTCCTGGATCTCGGTCGGCGCAACCTGGATGCGATCGAGGACACGATCCTCGCCGAAGGCATCGACTGCGATTTCGTTCGCACCGGGGTCCTGGCGGTGGCTTCACAGCCTCACCAGATGGAGCATCTGGTCGACGAGCACAAGCAGATGGTCGAGATGGGGATCGAGGCCACGCTGCTAGATCACGATGCCGTCCGTTCGCGGGTGGACTCGCCTACGTATCTCGGCGCGATCCATGACCCTGAGGTCGCGCTGGTCGAGCCGGCCCGACTCGCCTGGGGGCTGCGCGAGGCCTGTCTGCGGCGAGGGGTGCGCATTGCCGAGCACTCTCCGGTCTTCGATCTCGCCACCACTGCTGCCGGTGTTCGTCTGCGCCTGCGTGAGGGAGTCGTCTCAGCGCCCCAGGTGGTCCTCGCCACCAACGCCTACCGACCCCTCTTGCGTCGACTGCGGCTGATGACGGTGCCGGTCTACGACTACGCCTTGATGACCGAGCCGCTGACTCCTCAGCAGCGGGCCTCGATCGGTTGGACCGGTCGGGAAGGGATCTCCGACACGGCCAACCAGTTCCACTACTACCGGACCACCCGTGACGGGCGGATCCTGTGGGGCGGCTACGACGCCATCTATCACTTCGGCTCCAAGATGTCCCCGGAGTTGGAGCAGCGCGCAGCCACCTTCGACCAGTTGGCCACCAACTTCTTCACCACGTTCCCCCAACTCGAGGGACTCCGGTTCACGCACTCATGGGGTGGGGTGATCGATACCTGCACCCGCTTCACCGCCTTCTACGGAACCGCCCACCGTGGCCGGGTCGGCTACGCACTCGGGTTCACCGGACTCGGAGTCGGTGCCACGCGGTTCGCTGCCGAGGTCGTCTTGGACCTGCTTGCCGGCGAGCGCAACGAACGCACCAGCCTGCAGATGGTGCAGGACAAGCCGTTGCCATTCCCGCCCGAACCGGCCCGCTGGGTCGGCATCGAAGCGACCCGACGATCGCTGGCCCGCGCCGATGCGGCCGGCGGGCGGGAGAATCTATGGCTGCGCGCGATGGATCGACTCGGCTTCGGGTTCGACTCCTGAGTGGCCCGCCCCCGGGGCGGCCCCAGCCTCTACAGCAACGTCTGGGCCTGCACCAGGACGTCGCGGATGATCTCTTCCATCTCGTCGAAGTGCTCCTGGCCGCAGATCAGCGGCGGCGCCAACTGGATCACCGGGTCCCCTCGGTCGTCGGCGCGGCAGTACAACCCGGCGTCGTACAACGCCTTGGAGAGGAAGCCGCGAAGCAGGCGCTCGGACTCGACCTCGTTGAAGGTCTCCTTGGTGGCCTTGTCCTTGACCAGTTCGATCCCGTAGAAGTAGCCGTCGCCGCGGACGTCACCCACGATGTCGAGGTCCTTGAGTTTCTCCAACGTGGCTCGGAAGTTGGCTTCGTTGTCGAGGACGTGCTGGTTGATCTTCTCCTCTTCGAAGATCTCCAGATTGCGCAACGCCACCGCGGTCGAGACCGGATGCCCGCCGAAGGTGTAGCCGTGGAGGAAGGAGTTGTGGCCCTCCAAGAACGGCGCCATCAGTCGATCGGAGGCGATCATGGCCCCCAGGGGTGAGTAGCCCGAGGTGATTCCCTTGGCACACGTGATGATGTCGGGCTGGTAGCCATAGCGCTCCGCGCCGAACATGTGGCCCAGGCGGCCGAAGGCGCAGATCACCTCGTCGGAGACCAGCAACACGTCGTACTCGTCGCAGATCTCCCGGACCCTCTCGAAATATCCGGCGGGCGGTGGGAAACAGCCCCCGGAGTTCTGCACCGGCTCCAAGAACACCGCGGCAACGGTGTCGGGTCCTTCGTTCTCGATCACCGTGGCGATCTCGTTGGCCGCCCACTGACCGAAGGCGTATTCGTCGTCGGCGAAGTAGGGCGCCCGGTAGAAGTTGGTGTTGGGGACCCGGAAGGTCGAGGGGACCAGGGGCTCGAAGGGCGCCTTCATCCCCGGGATCCCGGTGATCGACAGCGCCCCCTGGGGGGTGCCGTGGTAGGCGATCGTGCGGCTGATCACCTTGTGCTTGCCGGGCTTGCCGGTCAGCTTGAAGTAGTGCTTGGCCAGCTTCCACGCCGACTCGACGGCCTCGCCGCCTCCGGTGGTGAAGAAGACCCGGTTGAGGTCACCGGGGGCATAGCCAGCAACCTTCTCGGCCAGGTGGATGGCGCCCGGGTGGGCATAGGACCACAGCGGGTGGAAGGCGAGCTGAGAGGCTTGGGCAGCGGCGGCCTCGGCCAGGTCGGTGCGCCCGTGACCCAACTGGTTGACGAAGAGCCCGGCGAGGCCGTCGAGGTAGCGGCGCCCGTGGGAGTCGTAGATGTAGGCGCCCTCGCCACGCACGATCACCGGGACGTCGCCACCCTCATAGACCGAGTGCCGGGAGAAGTGCAGCCACAGGTGGTCGCGCGCAGCTTCTTGGAGTCGCTCGTGCTCGGCGGCTCCTTCGGCGCGAGTGTGGTCGAAAGACATGTGGGGCCTCCAGCATGGGTCGAGGTGGCCGGATCGTGCGGGCCGTGGCTGGTGGCCATGGTGCCTGCCCAGACCCGGCTGGGGCAAGTGAATCCGCGCCGTTCGGGCCTAGAATCTGCGGATTTCGTGGCGGAGCCCCGCTTTTCGGGATACCACTTCGGGTGCCTCGCCGCTAGGGTCGGTATCACCGACCACCACATCGAAGAGGACGTTAACCATGGCTGATCAGGAGTTCTTGAACTTCATCGACGGCGAACTCGTCGCCTCCGCATCCGGAGAGTCGTACGACGTTTTCGACCCCACCACCGGCGAGGTCTACGCCCAGGCGGCCAAGTCCGGCGCCGAGGATGTCGACAGGGCGATGAAGGCCGCGTCCCGCGCCTTCGAGGAGTGGCGCGACGCCACCCCCAGCACCCGCCAACAGGCGATGTTGAAGTTCGCCGACGCCTTGGAGTCTCGCGCCGAGGAACTGGTCGCGATCGAGTCCCGCGACACCGGCAAGCCGCTCGGCCTCACGATGAGCGAAGAGATCCCGCCGATGATCGACCAACTGCGGTTCTTCGCCGGAGCCGCCCGCATCCTCGAGGGCCGGGCCGCCGGGGAGTACATGGAGGGGATGACCTCCATGATCCGGCGCGAACCGGTCGGGGTCTGTGCTCAGGTGACCCCTTGGAACTACCCGATGATGATGGCCGCCTGGAAGTTCGGCCCGGCTCTGGCCGCCGGCAACGCGGTCGTGCTCAAGCCCAGCGACACCACCCCCGCGTCCACCGTCTGGATGGCCCAGGTGGCCGCCGAGTTCTTCCCACAGGGCCTGTTCAACGTGGTGTGCGGAGACCGTGACACCGGCCGTGCACTGGTGGCTCACCCGACTCCGCAGATGGTCAGCATCACCGGATCGGTTCGCGCAGGCATGGAGGTGGCCCGCAGCGCCGCCGACGACCTCAAGAACACCCACCTCGAACTCGGTGGCAAGGCCCCGGTCGTCATTTTCGACGACGCCGACCTCGCTGATGCTGCCGAGAACATCGCGATCGCCGGCTACTTCAACGCCGGACAGGACTGCACCGCGGCCACCCGCGTGCTGGTCGCCCCGGGGGTGTACTCCGACTTCGTGGCAGCGCTGACCGAGCAGGCCAAGGGCACCGCGACCGGCATGCCCGACGACGAAGACATCCTCTACGGCCCGGTCAACAACGCCGACCAGTTGAGCAAGGTCGGCGGCTTCGTCGACCGACTGCCCGACCACGCCAACCTCGAAACCGGCGGGAAGCGTCAGGGCGATCGCGGCTACTTCTACGAGCCCACCGTGCTGTCGGGTCTGCGACAGGACGACGAGGTAATCCAGAACGAGATCTTCGGCCCGGTCATCACGGTGCAACGCTTCACCGATGAGGACGAGGCGGTCCGCTGGGCCAACGACGTGCAATACGGCCTGGCCTCGAGTGTGTGGACCAAGGACCACGGGCGGGCGATGCGCATGGCCAAGCGCCTCGACTTCGGCTGCGTGTGGATCAACACCCACATCCCGCTGGTCGCCGAGATGCCGCACGGAGGGTTCAAGCACTCCGGCCATGGCAAGGACCTGTCGATGTACGGCTTCGAGGACTACACCCGCATCAAGCACGTCATGACCAACCTGGGCATGTGACATGCGGATCCTGTTGGTCGGCGCCGGCGGTGTCGGCGCCGCCTTCGCCGCGATCGCTGAGCGTCGTGACTTCTACGACCAGATCGTGATCGCCGACTACGACCTGGCCCGCGCCGAGACGGCTGCGACCGATCCGCGATTCGTCGCGGCACGAGTCGACGCCTCCGACGCGGGCTCGGTCGAGGGGCTGTGCCGGGAGTACTCCATCACCCACGTGATGAACGCTGTCGATCCTCGATTCGTGATGCCGATCTTCGACGGTGCGTTCGCCGCCGGAGCCGACTACCTCGACATGGCCATGTCGTTGAGCCGTCCCCACCCCTCCAGTCCCTATGAGCACTGTGGGGTCAAACTCGGCGATGAACAGTTCGCCAAGGCCCACCAATGGGAGGCAGCCGGACGGCTCGCTCTGTGCGGCATCGGCGTGGAGCCCGGTCTGTCCGACGTCTTCGCGAGGTACGCCGCCGATGAACTCTTCTCCGAGATCGACGAACTCGGCACCCGAGACGGCTCCAACCTGACCGTCGACGGATACGACTTCGCGCCGTCGTTCTCGATCTGGACCACGATCGAGGAGTGTTTGAACCCTCCGGTGATCTGGGAGAAGGGCAAAGGGTGGTTCACCACCGCCCCCTTCAGCGAACCCGAGGTCTTCGACTTCCCCGAGGGCATCGGCCCGGTGGAGTGCGTCAACGTGGAGCACGAGGAAGTGCTACTCATGCCGCGATGGGTCGACTGCAAGCGGGCCACGTTCAAGTACGGACTCGGTGATGAGTTCATCGACGTACTCAAGACGCTGCACAAACTCGGCCTCGACAAGACCGACAAGGTCCGGGTCGGTGGGGTCGAGGTGAGCCCTCGTGACGTGGTTGCCGCCTGCCTCCCCAACCCCGCCGAACTCGGCCCCCGCATGAAGGGCAAGACCTGCGCAGGGCTGTGGGTCACCGGCAAGGGCAAGGACGGCAACCCCCGATCGACGTACCTCTATCACGTGGTGGACAACGAGTGGTGCATGACCGAGTACGGCCACCAGTGCGTTGTCTGGCAGACCGCGATCAACCCTGTGGTGGCGCTCGAACTACTCGCCACGGGTGCGTGGAGCGGGGCAGGGGTGCTCGGCCCGGAGGCGTTGCCACCCAAACCGTTCCTTGACCTACTCGTCGATTACGGCAGCCCGTGGGGGATCAAGGAAGTTGACTGAGATCCAGGTCACCCGTTGGCGCGAACTACCCTCGATGGTCGTCGCCAGAAATGGTGACGAGCAGGTCAAAGTGCTCCTCGACCAGCGGTTCCAAGATGCCATCGACCAAGCGGCGATGTTGTTGGGCGACACCGATGCGGACGACTACCTCGCCGGCTGGACCCGTGACCCCTGGTCGATCACCACTGGCTCGCCCGTCGCTGCAGCGGCGAGTGCCGCATCGGCCCTCGAAGACGAGTGGACTCCTGAGCGGATCGCGGCCTATCTCGCCCAACTCCCCTGACCGCCGACCCGTCACTTCTGCACACCCGTACGACGCCCGACCCGTCATTTCTTCACACCTGACAGGTGTGAAGAAATGACGGGTCGGGGTGCGCTGAGGTGTGAGGAATAGGCGGGTCGGCGGTCAGGCGGTCGCGTCGAAGGCCTCAGCGACCACGTCGAAGGCCTCGTTGAGCAGGTCGTCGCTCATTGCCAAGGAGGGCAGGAAGCGGAAGACGTTGCCCCATGTCCCGCAGGTCAGCGTGACGACGCCCTGGGAGTGGCAGTGCTTGTTGACCGCCGCGGTCCGGGCCGCGTCCGGCTCGATGGTTCCGGGTGCGGTCAATTCGATGGCCATCATGGCCCCACGGCCGCGGATGTCCCCGATGACCGGGTGCTTGGCCTGGATCTCGGTCAGTCGGGCGCGCATCAGCGACTCCATGGCACGTGCACGGGCCGCGAAGTTGTGGGTGCGCATGGCCTCCATCGAGCCCAGCGCGGCCGCACAGGCGACCGGGTTGCCGCCGTAGGTTCCGCCGAGTCCACCGGGGTGGACCGAGTCCATGATCTCGGCGCGGCCGGTGACCGCAGCCAGCGGCATCCCGCCGGCGATGCCCTTGGCCGTGGTGATCAGGTCGGGCACGAACTCGGCGTGGTTGGAGGCGAACCATTCTCCGGTCCGGCAGAAGCCGGACTGCACCTCGTCGGCAACGAAGACGATGCCGTGTTCGTTGGTCCACTCCTGCAGGGTGTGCATGAAACCCTCCGCCGGCACGATGAACCCGCCCTCGCCGGGGATCGGCTCCAAGACCACGCAGGAGAGGTTGTCCGCGCCGATCTGCTTGTCCCACATGTCGATGGCACGCAGGGCGGCTTCCTCGCCGGTCATGCCCTTGGGGTCGCGGAACGGGTAGGACAGGGGAGCGCGGTACACCTCGTTGGCGAACGGGCCGAAGCGGTGCTTGTAGGGCATGTTCTTGGCGGTCATCGCCATGGTCAGGTTGGTGCGTCCGTGGTAGGCGTGGTCGAAGACCCCGATCGCGTTTCGACCGGTGTAGTGGCGCGCGATCTTGACCGCGTTCTCGACCGCCTCGGCACCGGAGTTGAACAGGGCCGACTTCTTCGCGTGGTCACCGGGGGTGAGTTCGTCGAGTTCCTTGCACACGTCGACGTACAAGTCGTAGGGGGTGACCATGAAGCAGGTGTGGGTGAAGCGCTGGACCTGGTCGATCACTCGGGCGGCCACCTCGGGCGCGGCGTTGCCGACCGTGGTCACCGCGATCCCCGAGCCCATGTCGATGAGACTGTTGCCGTCGACGTCGACAAGCACGCCGCCGCCGCCGGCGACCACGAAGATCGGCAGTCCGTTGGAGACGCCCTCGGAGACGTACTGCTTCTTGCGGGCCAGGTGTTCTTGCGACTTGGGTCCGGGGATCGCTGTGACCAGTCGCCTCTCCTGAGGCAGGTCAGGGCCACCGAGGGCGGTGGTCGAGGTGGTGGATTCGAACGTCGCGGTCATCGGGGCTTCCTCCTGCGGATTTCGCGGCCCACCTGGGCTTGAATCGCAGTATTGGCCCGGGCATGGGTCGTTGGCAAACCCCCGTGCCGTCAGGCTTCGGAGAGTGCCTCGGACTCCTCACGGCGAGTCGAGGCAGGCAGCGCGAGCGTGGCCAGCAGCCCGATCAACAAGACGCCGGAAGCTACGCCGGTGGAGTACCTCGCCGCCGTCACCAGTGCGTCCTGCGCCACCTCGGCGGCAGCCTTGGTCTGCGGTGCTGCCTTCAACGAGGGGATGGCTGCTCCGACCGAGGAGTGAACGATCTCGACCACCTGCGACTGCGCGGCTGGCGGTATCTGGGTCTTGGCCAGACCGTCACGAGTGCCCGTGGTCAGCGAGGTGATCAGCAGGCCGCCCAGAAGTGCGACCCCGAGAGCCGAGCCGAGTTGGCGGACCGTGGTCTGCATCCCCGAAGCCTCCCCGGACCTCTTCACCGGCACCTGACTCAAGATGACCGAGGTCAGTTGCGCGGTAGCCATTCCGACCCCGGCGCCGTAGACGAACAAGATCACCGCCAACTGCCAGGCATGACCGGGCAGGGTCAGGGCCAGGGCGCCGACGGCGAGTGCTTCGAGGCCGAGCCCGATGCGGACCACAGTCGTTTCCCCGAGCCGACGGGTCAGTTGCGGGACCATGCCTGAGATCAAGAACGTGCCCACGGCCAGCGACAGGATGAGCCAGCCGGTGCCGAGGGCGTCGTACCCCATGGCCCCTTGGAGCACCAGCGGCAGGGTGAACAGCATCCCGAACTCACCCAGCGACACGATGAGGGCGGCGATAGCGCCGTAGCGGAAACTGCGGATCTTGAAGAGCCCGAGGTGGGTCAACACCACCTTCTGTTTGGCCTCGCGGGCACGCTCCCAGGAGACGAATGCCCACAGCATCAGCACGCCGGTGACCAGCGCGAAGGGGACGGGGGAGACCGAGCCGGAATCCTGCTTCCACCAGCCGTACGTCGACGACTCGATCAGCGCGAAGACGATGCCGGCCAGAGCAATGGAGGCCAGGAGCGTGCCGACGATGTCGATCCCGCGGCGGATGTTCGGGTCGCGGGTCTCGGGCATGGCCACCAGCGCCAGCACGAAGGCGATCAGAAGGAAGGGCAGGTTGAGCCAGAAGGCCCAACGCCAGGACACATCGGTGGCCAGCCAGCCGCCCACCAGGGGACCGACGGCGGCCATGCCGCCGATCGTGGAGCCGTAGATCGCGAAGGCGACGCCGCGGTCGCGTCCGGTGAAGAGTGCATTGATGGTCGACAGGGTGGACGGCAGGATCGCCGCCGCGCCGACCCCCTGAAGCAGGCGGGCCGCGATCAGCATGGTTGGCCCGATCGCCGAACCCGCCAGGACCGACCCGACCCCGAAGATCACCATGCCGATGATGAACATCAGCCGGCGGCCGTAGAGGTCGGCCAGTCTGCCGGAGGTGAGCATCAAAGCGGCGAAGACCAGCGAATAGACCGCGTTCATCCACTGAGCCTGGGTGGCGTCGAGATGGAGGTCCTCGATCACCACAGGCAACGCGACGTTGACGATCGTGGCGTCCATGATCACCAGCGCGACCCCCAGCGCGATCGAGGCCATGGCCAACCAGCGGCGTGGGGTGGGGGTCGTCTCCATGACTAGATACTGACACGGTGTCGATAAGATTGCAAAGCTGAATCGCCGACATCTCTCATTGACAACGTGGGCAGTGGCAAGATGCCCCCATGCCGAAGATTTCCGCAGCGACTGTTGCCGAGCACCGCGTGATGCGTCATCGCGCGGTCGTCGACAACGCGGTGCGGTTGTATCTCGAGCAGGGATCGGCCGGGGTGACCCCGGCTGCGGTGGCCAAGGCGACCGGCCTGGCGCGCAGTTCGGTCTACCAGTACTTCCCGACCTCGGGCTCCCTGATCGGAGCCGCTGTCGAACAACTCTTCTCCGAGTACGCCGCCGAGGTGCTCGGCGCCGTCGACGACGCGGGTGAGGACCCCGACGACCGCCTCGTCGCCTACGTGCGGGTCAGCCTCGCTGCTGCCGCTCGGTCTCACGCGGCGAGCGTCAACGCCTCCGACCTACCCGAGGAGTGTCGGATCCGCCTCGCCCAACTGCACGATGCCCTCGTGGTGCCGCTGCGCGAGATCATCGCCGCCACCAACCCGACCGATGCCCGCCGCACCACCGCGTTGGCGATGGGCACGATCCAAGGTGCGGTGCAGTTGGTCGATCACGGAGCCGACCTCGACGAGGTGCATCGCGACACTGTCGAGTTCCTGCGCCGAGCCCTCTCCTGAGCAATCGGCGACCGGTTAGAGCAGCGGACGCAGCGGGCCCAGGACGGCCTCGGTGAAGCGGCGATGGATGCCGCGCGCGGCCCATTCGGATGCGGAGAGTTCCTCACAGTTGGTGAGGTCGTTGACGAAGATCTCCTCCATGGCGGTGGCCATGAGCGGGTCGATGAACTCGACGTTGATCTCGTAGTTGCCCGTCATCGAGAGGCGGTCGATGTTCGCGGTACCGATAGTCGACCAGCGACCGTCGATGGTGGCGGTCTTGGCGTGCACCATGGCGCCGGTGAACCGGAACACCCGCACGCCGGCGGTGAGCAGTTGTGAGAAGTAGCCGCGGCTGAGCCAGTCGGCCACCACGTGGTTGGAGGTGCGTGGCAGCAGCAACCGGACGTCGACCCCGCGCCGGGCGGCGTCCACGAGGGCCTCGACGAAGTTGACGTCCGGCATGAAGTAGGCGTGGGTCAGCCAGACGTTCTTGTGCGCCCGATCGATGGCGTCGAGGTACATCGACCGGATCGGGAAGGTCCATTGCTTGGGCAGGTTGCGGTGCACCCTGATGTGCGGTTCCCAGTCCGGCGAGGAGCCCAGGAGCAGCACCGGTTGGCTGGCCCGCCAGCGGGAGTGGACGTGGCGTTGGGTGTTCCAGAAGTCGGCGAAGGCGCGGGCAAGGTCCCACACGCCGGGGCCGGTGATCCGGCAGTGGGTGTCGCGCCATTGCGAGGCGTACGCCGAGCCGACGTTGTAGCCGCCGACGAAGGCCACTTCGTCATCGACGACGAGGATCTTGCGGTGGTCTCGGCCGTAGCGGCGCAGGTCCCAGAACCGCCACCCGGCGTTGTAGATCGGATAAGCCATCACCCGCATGCGTGGTGAGAAGCGCTTGAAGCGGGGCGAGACCACCAGGTTGGCGAAACTGTCATAGATGCAATAGACCTCGACACCACGCCCGGCAGCACGGGTCAGGGCCGCCTTGAAAGCCTCACCGACCTCGTCGCTCTTCCAGATGTAGGTCTCGAACAGCACCCGCCGCTGGGCGGTCTCGATGGCAGCCAGCATGTCGGCATAGAGATCGTCGCCGAAACTGTAGGTGCGCACCTGACCGGGCCCGATCGGCACGTCAAGGGGTTCGGTCGCCGGGAACGGCTTGGGGTGTTTCCCCCGTCGACGGTAGGAGTCGACGAGGGTGAGGCCCAGCGCCAGCGCCAGTTGGGATCCGAAGAAGGTCAACAGGATCCGTCGCAATGCCCGGACCAACGGGTGGTTGGTGTTGATCAGGGGGGCATGCGTCACGCCCACATTCAACCAGCGGGGGACAACGCCTCCGTGGGGCGCCCGGCTAGTCGCTGACGAGGGCCCAACGCACCCTCACCTGGGCCGACACCTGATGCTCGCCACCTTCGGTCGGCATGTCCATCTCGGCCCCGGCCATCATCTTGTAGGAGCGCGCGGTCGGCGGCGCCCACCCCGAGGACGAGTCCGTGTCGATGATGTGCAGGACCTGGCCCACCCGGGCCCCAGCGAGCGTGGCCAGTTGCTCGGCCTTGTCGCGGGCGTCCTCGAAGGCGACCTCGCGAGCCTTGACCTGCAGGGGTTGGGGATCTGCCACCGTCCACGACAACGAGTCCATGCGCATGCTGTTGCCCGCCGCCGCGCCCGCGGCGGTGATGACCTTGCCCACCGTGGTGATGTCGCGAAGGCGGACCGAAAGCATCTGGCTGGCAGTGTGGCCCACGATCTCGGTGCCGTCGTTGTTCCAGCGCGGGTCGACGCTCAGAGAGGCGGTTTGGAGGTCACGCGACTCCACGCCGATCGCGCGAATAGAGGCCAACACGTCGCTGGTCTGCTTGGCGCAGCCTTCGAGAGCGGCCCCCACGGTCTTGGCGGGGAAGCTCACTCCCAGGCGCAGCGTGGCCACATCGGGGGTGGTCTGCACGGTGCCGCTGCCGGTCATGTCGACGTACATCTTGGTCATGGCGCCCAACCTAGCGGGCGGTCCCGAGAAACTGTCCGAGCCGCCGCGTAGGCTCGCGGACATGCGTCCCGTGACCGATCTCAAGCGCCGTGTGGCGCCTTTCACGGTGGTCTCGGACTACCAGCCGTCGGGGGACCAACCGGCCGCGATTAAGGAGATCACCCGTCGGCTGCAGGCGGGGGAGACCGATGTCGTTCTGCTCGGTGCCACCGGCACCGGCAAGACGGCCACGGTCGCCTGGGTCGCCGAGCAGGTGCAGCGCCCGATGCTGGTGCTCCAGCCCAACAAGACGTTGGCGGCTCAGTTCGCCAACGAGTTGCGCCAACTGTTCCCCAACAACGCCGTGGAGTACTTCGTCTCCTACTACGACTACTACCAACCCGAGGCCTACGTGCCTCAGACCGACACCTACATCGAGAAGGACTCCTCCATCAACGAGGAGGTCGAGCGGCTGCGACACAGCGCCACCAACTCGTTGCTGACCCGGCGCGACGTCATCGTGGTCTCCACCGTGAGTTGCATCTACGGCCTGGGCACCCCCCAGGAGTACGTCGACCGCATGGTTCGACTCCGGGTGGGGGAAGAGATGGACCGCGACGAGGTGCTGCGGCGCCTGGTGTCGATCCAATACACCCGCAACGACCTGTCCTTCACCCGAGGCACCTTCCGGGTGCGTGGCGACACGCTGGAGATCTTCCCGGTCTATGAGGAACTCGCCGTCCGGGTGGAGTTCTTCGGTGACGAGATCGAGCGACTGATGACCCTGCACCCGGTCACCGGCGAGGTCTTGTCCCAAGACACCGAGCTCTACGTGTTCCCCGCCACCCACTATGTCGCCGGCCCCGAGCGCATGGAGCGGGCGATCGCAGGCATCGAAGCCGAGTTGGCCGAGCAGTTGGAGACCTTCCAACGCCAGGGCAAGCTGTTGGAGGCCCAACGACTGCAGATGCGCACCACCTACGACATCGAGATGATGCGACAGGTCGGCTCCTGCAGCGGCATCGAGAACTACTCGATGCACATCGACGGCCGCACCCGAGGCAGTGCCCCCAACTGTCTGCTGGACTACTTCCCCGAGGACTTCGTGCTGGTGGTCGATGAGTCCCATGTCGCCGTACCTCAGGTGGGCGGGATGTACGAAGGCGACATGTCGCGCAAGCGCAACCTCGTCGATCATGGTTTCCGGCTCCCCAGCGCGATGGACAACCGCCCCCTCAAGTGGGAGGAGTTCCTCGACCGCATCGGGCAGACCGTCTATCTCTCCGCCACCCCGGGCGCCTATGAGTTGGCCAAAGGTGGCGGGGTCGACAACGTCGTGGAGCAGATCATCCGCCCGACCGGTCTGGTCGACCCCGAAGTCATCGTGCGCTCCACCAAGGGTCAGATCGACGACCTGATCAGCCAGATCAACGCGCGGGTCGACAAGCACGAGCGGGTGCTGGTCACCACGTTGACCAAGAAGATGTCCGAAGACCTCACCGACTACCTCCTCGACGCCGGCATCCGCACCCGCTACCTCCACTCCGAGGTCGACACCCTCAAACGCATCGAGTTGCTGCGCGACCTCCGATTGGGCGAATACGACGTCCTGGTCGGCATCAACCTTCTCCGTGAGGGGCTCGACCTGCCGGAGGTGTCGCTGGTGGCGATCCTCGATGCCGACAAGGAGGGCTTCCTGCGCTCGGACAAGTCGCTGATCCAGACCATCGGCCGAGCCGCGCGCAACGTGTCTGGCCAGGTGATCATGTACGCCGACAAGATCACCCCGTCGATGGAGTCGGCCATCGATGAGACCAACCGGCGTCGGGCCAAACAGGTCGCCTACAACACCGAGCACGGCATCGACCCGCAGCCGTTGCGCAAGAAGATCGCCGACATCACCGACATGCTCGCCCGTGAAGACGAGACCACCCAGGAGTTGCTGGCCACGTGGCAGGGCATGGGCGTTCGCGGAGATCGCTCCAAGAAGGCTCCGGTGCCGGGGCTGTCGCGCATGCAGACCCAGTCGTTGCATGAGCGTGCGCCCGATACCGCCGGCATCCCGAGCTCCGATCTGGCCGAGCTGATCCAGGAGCTGACCACCCAGATGCGTGCAGCCGCCGCGGAGTTGCAGTTCGAGGTGGCCGCGAGGCTGCGCGATGAGATCTCCGAACTCAAGAAGGAGTTGCGGCAGATGATCGAAGCCACTCGGTGAACCTCCTCACCCCCGAGGGGCTGGTCGAGTTCTGCCTCGGCCTGCCAGGAGCCTGGGCCGACAATCCCTGGGACCATGACTACCCAGTGATCAAGGTGGGTCCACACACCCGCGGCAAGATCTTTGCGTTCATCGGCGCCGACTCGGTGGGTATCAAAGCGGGTGCGACCCGCGAGATTGCCGACGAGTGGCTGCACCGTTACCCCGCAGACGCCTCGTTGATGGCCTATCTCGGGCGTTCAGGGTGGAACAACCTGCGATGGGGCGGTGACATCTCGAACGAGGAGATCTTCGAGGCGGTCCAGGAGTCCTATGACCGGGTCGTGGCCGGCCTCCCGATGAAAGCTCGCCCGGTGGGTGGTCATGCCTGAGTTGGGGTCGAGGGAGGGCATCTGAAACACTGCCGATCTGTGGAGGGGAGTATTCCCCCGCGGTGGCGTCGTCATCACGGCTTCGGCCCGGTGCCATCGGTTCCCTAGGAACGGAAGAGACCTCCGGTAGCAGTGCCTCGTGGAGATCTCCCACGAGCAGTGAGCTGTCCGGAGGAGGACGTATGCAGGTCTCGCCGTTGGTGTGGGGAGTGACCCTGGCGGTCACCGTGGTGGTGTTCGTCTTCGATCTGATCGTGGTCGGTCGGCGTCCTCACGAACCTTCGGTCAAGGAGTGCGTGGGCTACCTGTCGATCTATGTCGGGCTGGCCATCCTCTTCGGGATCGGGGTCAGCGTGGCTGCCGGCTCGGACTACGGCATCGAATTCTTCGCCGGATGGCTCACCGAGTACTCCCTCTCGGTCGACAACCTCTTCATCTTCTTGATCATCATGGCCAAGTTCGCCGTACCTCGTGAGCTGCAGCAGTACGCACTCATGGTCGGCATCGTGATGGCCCTGGTGATGCGCGCGATCTTCATTGCGCTCGGTGCGGCCGCCATCAACAACTTCTCCTGGGTCTTCTATGTGTTCGGTCTGTTCTTGATCTGGACGGCTTGGAAATTGGCGCGCGAGGGAGCCGAGGACGAGGACGAGTACGAGGAGAACCGCCTGGTCCTCTTCGTCGAGCGCAGGTTCCCGGCAACCTCTCAGTTCCAGGGCCGCTCTCTGATCGCCAAGATCGACGGCAAGCGACTCATCACGCCGATGCTGATCGTGATCCTCACGTTGGGGACCACCGATCTGCTCTTCGCCCTGGACTCGATTCCGGCCATCTACGGCCTCACCCGCGAGCCCTACCTCGTCCTGACCGCCAACATCTTCGCCCTGATGGGTCTTCGCCAGTTGTACTTCCTCATCGGTGGCCTCCTGGAGCGGCTGATCTACCTCTCCTACGGCCTGGCGGTGCTGCTCGCGTTCATCGGGGTGAAGCTGATCCTCCACGCGATGCACGAGAACGAACTCGGCTTCATCAACGGTGGCCATCCGGTGCACGGGGCGCCGGAGATCCCGATCTGGCTCAGCCTGGTGGTGATCGTGGGGATCCTGGCGGTGACCACGGTGCTCAGCCTGCGGGCCAGCGCGGCCATGAGTGACCAAGAACGCGATCAGCGCACTGGCCCTCGCCGCACCTGGGAGGAAGACTGAAGGCGCCACCTGGCGATCAGGTCGAAAGGTAGAACCTGTTACAGTTTCGGCGCCGCCCCGGTGGTCCTACTTCATCTGAGAAGGGACAAGCAGTGAGTCATCAAACTGACCTGCTGATCGTGGGTGCCGGTCCTGCTGGGCTGTTCGCGACGTACTACGCCGGCTTTCGTGGGCTGAGCGTCACTGTGGTGGATTCGCTGCCCGAGCTCGGCGGCCAGATCTCTGCGCTCTATCCCGAGAAGGCCATCTTGGACGTGGCCGGTTTCCCTGAGGTGTCGGGTCGTGCTCTGGTGGCCAACCTGGTCGAGCAGGCCGCCTCGGCTTCCCCGACATACTTCCTCGAGCGGACCGCGGTCACGCTGGCGAACCGCGACGAGACGGTCGTGGTCGGTCTGGACGACGGCACCACGATCGAGGCCAAGGCGGTGATCCTGACCGCCGGCATCGGCAAGTTCACCCCGCGCGCCCTGCCTGCCGGTGACGGGTGGGAGGGTCGCGGGCTGACCTTCTTCGTCCCGTCCTTCACCGAGTACGCCGACAAGGATGTCGTCATCGTCGGTGGCGGCGATTCGGCCTTCGACTGGGCCTTCCACCTTCGCGACATCGCGCGCAGCGTGACCTTGGTGCACCGCCGTGACGCCTTCCGGGCTCACCAGGCCACCGTCGATGCCGTGCTCGCTTCGGACGTCGAGGTGATCACCAAAGCACAGGTGACCCGCCTAGTCGGAGAGACCTCGGTGCGGTCGGTGGAGATCACCACCAACGACGGCGAGGTGCTCACCAGGCCGGCTGACGCGGTGATCGCAGCCCTCGGTTTCATCGCCGACCTGGGCGCTATGCAGCAGTGGGGACTCGACCTCGACAAGCGCCACATCGTCGTCGACACCGCGATGAGGACCAACCTGCCGCGGGTTTTCGCTGCCGGAGACATCACCGAATACCCCGGCAAGGTCCGACTGATCGCGGTCGGCTTCGGCGAGGCCGCTACTGCGGTGAACAA
The DNA here is from genome assembly GCA_937868075.1 of uncultured Marmoricola sp. Lineage (GTDB taxonomy): Bacteria > Actinomycetota > Actinomycetes > Propionibacteriales > Nocardioidaceae > Marmoricola. The sequence continues at coordinate 43,749 of CALMLL010000006.1, forward strand.
CGCCGCGGTCACGATCGACCCCGCGGCGCACGTGTTCCCCGGACACTCCTCGGAGGGGTCCTGATGGCGGCCGGTCGCGATGCAGTGCGCATGAGCGATGAGGAGATCGCCTCCTTCCTGGCCAGCCAACTCAAGGTGCAGGTGGCCACTCTCGGCCCCGAAGGCTGGCCCCACCTGACCACCCTGTTCTACGTCTACGACGAGGGCCAGATCGCGTGGTGGACCTACGCCCGCTCCCAGAAGGTGCTCAACCTGCGCCGCGACCCGCGGCTCAGTGTGCTGGTGGAGAGCGGCGACGACTACGACCAGTTGCGCGGTGTCTCCATGCAGGGCACCGCCCGACTGGTCGAGGACTACGACTCGATCGCCACCATCGGCGCGGCTGTGGTCTCGGCCATGGCAGGAGGAGTGGACCTCGGTGAACTCGGCGACCAGATCGTCGCAGCCCAGGCCACCAAACGCGTAGGTGTGGTCTTCGAGCCCACCCGCGTGATGAGTTGGGACCACACCAAGATGAGTGCCCCTCCGGGGCCGAAAGGAGGGACCCATGAGGGTCAAGGTTGATTTCGACGAGTGCGAGTCCAACGCCGTCTGCGAGGGATTGGTCCCGCACGTCTTCCAACTCGATGACGACGACTTCCTGCAGGTGCTCGACGACCGGGTCACCGACGAGAACCGCGCCGCCATCGAGCGCGCTGTGCTCTCCTGCCCCAAGTCGGCCATCAGCATCGTGGAGGACTGAGCGTGTCGCTGGCCTCAACCGACGATCTGGCCCTGGACGGGAAGGTCGCCATCGTTACCGGCGCGGGCGCTGGGCTGGGTCGTGTCGAGGCGCTGGCCCTGGCCGAGGCCGGAGCACGGGTTGTTCTCAACGACCTCCCGGGAGCAGCAGACTCCGTTGCTGAGGAGATTCGTTCGGCCGGAGGGTCTGCGCTCGTCGTACCCGGTGATGTGGGGGAGCGGGCTACTGCTGACGCCCTGACCGCAGCCGCGCTCGGCCTCGGCTCGCTCGACATCGTGGTCAACAACGCCGGGGTACTGCGCGACAAGATGCTGTTCTCCCTGTCCGATGAGGACTGGGACCTCGTGATCAGAGTTCACCTACGCGGGCACTTTCTGCTCACCCGCAATGCCGCGGCTCACTGGCGCGAGGCCAGCAAGGCCGCGGAGGCGCCGATTTACGGCCGGGTGATCAACACCGCCTCGGAGGCCTTTCTGTTCGGCCCTCCGGGACAGGCCAACTATGCGGCCGCCAAAGCCGGCATCACCGCCTTGACGATGTCGGCGGCGCGGGCACTGAGCAGGTTCGGCGTGACCGCCAACGCGATCTGCCCGCGGGCCCGCACAGCCATGACCGAAGGCGTCTTCGGGGCCGACCAGTCCGGCAAGGCGGTGGACCCGCTGTCCCCCGAGCATGTCGCCCCGCTGGTGGCCTATCTCGCCAGCCCTGCCGCAGGCGGAATCAACGGCGAGGTGTTCGTGGTGTACGGCGGCATGGTCGCCATGCTGGCGCCCCCGACCGTCGCGCAGCGTTTCGACACCGAGTCCGGAGTCTTCAACACCACCGAACTGCACCAGCAGATCGGTGGTTACCTCGAGACGCGCGAGGAGAGCGGCGGCTTCTCCGCCGACTCGGTCATGCGTCTCCAACCGAAGGAGCAGATGTGAGGCTGGCAGGCAAGATCGCGATCGTCACCGGCGGCGCCCGCGGCCAAGGAGCCGCGATCGTGCGGGCCTTCGTCGCCGAAGGTGCCAAGGTCGCGATCGCTGATGTCGCCGAGGCCGACGGCCAGGCGTTGGCGGCCGAACTCGGAGAAGCCGCCCGATTCGTCCGCCACGACGTCAGCGATCCGGGCTCCTGGACCCGACTGGTCGAGGAGGTCGACCAGGCCTTCGGCCCGGTCAACGTCCTGGTCAACAACGCCGGCGTGCTGCGCTTCGGCGCCGTCGAGACGATGCCTCTAGAGGAGTTCGACCTGCTGATCGCGGTCAACCTCCGCGGGTGCTTCCTCGGCATGCAATCGGTGGCGCGCACCATGCGCAAGAACGGCGGCGGCAGCATCATCAACGCCTCCTCCATCGAGGGGCTGGGCGGCATGGCGTTCTGCACCGCGTATGCCGCGACGAAGTTCGCGATCCGCGGCATGTCCAAAGCCGCCGCCATCGAGTTGGGGCCGAAGGGGATCCGGGTCAACTCCGTGCACCCGGGGATGATCGACACCGACATGACCCGCGAGCACGGCGGCGATGCCGCCATGGAATACGGCGCCAGCAAGGTCGCCCTCAAGCGCGTGGGCGTTCCCGAGGACGTGGCTCCGCTCTACGTCTACCTGGCCAGCGACGAGTCGTCGTACGTCACCGGTGGCGAGTTCGCCGTCGACGGTGGCGCGACCGCAACCCATGCCTTCGGCGGCTGAGCAGGTCAGCGCAGCAACAGATGAACGGCCATCTCCACACGGGCCGTGACGTCCTCGGCAGAGCCACGTCCGGTCACCCACGACACCAAGGCGGCCAGCCACACGTCCGCGATCACATGGGCGATGGCGATCGCCTCGTCACTGGGCGCCTCACCCTCGACATAGTCGGGGCCCTTCATGGCGCGAGTCAGCATCGCCGTCAGTTGCATGCCCACGACGTCGATCTCGGCCGAGACCGAGTTGTCGGCGAACATGAACGCCCTGGTCAGCGCCTCGGTCAGATGAGGGTTGCGCTGCAGGCCGCTGGTGGCGTTGCGCAGCACGTGGACGACGCGGTCCCCAGGAGTGTCACCGGGGATGGGTCGGCGGCCCAGCGCGGCTTCGGCTGCCTCGAACTGCAGGCCCAGGGCGCTGACCAGCAGATGGATCTTGGAGGGGAAGTAGCGGTAGAGGGTCCCCAGTGCCACGTCGGCACGCTCGGCCACGGCCCGCATCTGTACGGCGTCGAACCCGCCCTTGCTGGCGAGGGCGACGGTGGCCTCCAGGATCCGGCGGCGGCGCTCCTTTTGCGCAGACGAGCCCAGCTCGTCATGAGTGAGCGACGTCACCGTGGTCAAGATCTCGCTCCTGAGGCGGGTCTAGGGGCCGGGAACACTGGAGAATCCAGTGCAGTTGAACCCGTCGAGATTATCAGTCGAAACGATAACGTGTTTCACTTCTCGTTCCCCGACTTCCAAGCCGAGTAGGAAAAGAGTTCCATGCGCGTCGCGTTGCTCTCGTACCGCAGCAAGCCGCATTGCGGCGGGCAAGGTGTGTACTTGAGGCACCTCAGCCGGGAGTTGGTGGCCCTGGGGCACACCGTCGAGGTCTTCTCCGGGCAGCCCTATCCCGAGCTCGACCCCGGAGTCACGCTGACCAAGGTGCCCAGCCTGGATCTCTACCGGGAGCCCGACCCCTTTCGGACCCCCAAACTGAGCGAATACCGCGACCTGATCGACGTCGAGGAAGTGCTGACCATGTGGACGGCCGGCTTCCCCGAGCCCAAGACGTTCAGCAAACGGATCGCCCGGGTCTTCACGACGAGGTACGCCGACTTCGACATCGTCCACGACAACCAGGTGCTCGGCTACGGCATGCTCGACATCGAGAAGTTGGGCGTCCCGCTGATCACCACCATCCACCACCCGATCACCTTCGATCGGCGCGTGGACCTTGCTGCGGCGCCGCACTTCCGCAAGCGACTGAGCCTGCGGCGGTGGTATGGGTTCTTGCGGATGCAGGGCAAGGTGGCCCGCCGACTCAAGCGGATCCTGACCGTGTCGGACTCCTCGCGGCGTGACATCGCTACCGACTTCGGTGTCGACATCGCCCGCATCCAGGTGATTCCGCTCGGGGTGGACGACGTCTTCGTGCCGCCGACCCAGCCGCGGGTTCCCGGCCGGATCCTGGCCATGGCCAGCGCCGACTCCCCGATGAAGGGGATCCGCACGCTGCTCGAAGCCGTCGCCAAACTGGCCACCGAGCGAGACATCGAACTCGTGCTGGTCTGCAAGCCGCAGACCGGTGGCCCCACCGAGAAACTGATCGCCGACCTCGGCATCGGCAACCTGGTGCGCTTCGTCCACGGTGTCAGCGACACCGAGTTGGTCGCCCTGATGGGTTCGGCCGAGATCGCCTGCGTGCCCTCCCTCTACGAAGGGTTCTCGCTGCCGACGGCTGAACTCATGGCGTGTGAGACCCCACTGGTGGTCAGCCGCGCCGGGGCGATCCCCGAGGTGGTCGGCCCCGACGGCGAGTGCGCGGACCTGGTGACCCCCGGCGACCCCGAGGAACTGACCGCCGCTCTGGCCGCCCTGCTCGACGACCCTGCCCGCCGCGAGGAGATGGGCCGCGCGGGGCGACGCCGAGTCCAAGACAATTTCAGCTGGCGAGCCGTCGCGGTCGCGACCGCCGCCGCCTACGAGCGCGTCATCGAGGAGACACACGCCGATGCTGACCGTTGATTTCAACCGACTCGGACTCCGCCCGGGCGACCGGGTCATCGACATGGGCTGCGGTGCGGGTCGCCACGCCTTCGAGATGTATCGGCGCGGCGCCGACGTGATCGCCTTTGACCAGGACGCCCAGGAACTGGCCGGTGTGGGTGACCTCTTCGAAGCCATGCGCGAAGCCGGGGAGGCGCCCGAGGGCGCCCGGGCCGACATCACCCAGGGTGATGCCCTGGCGTTGCCCTTCGCCGACGGCGAGTTCGACCGGGTCGTAGCTTCCGAGGTGCTCGAACACATCCCCGACGACGAGAGGGCGATCAGCGAACTCGTGCGGGTGCTGCGGCCCGGCGGCACGATGGCGGTCACGGTGCCGCGGTGGCTGCCGGAGAAGATCTGCTGGGCACTCTCCGACGCCTACCACGAGGTCGAAGGTGGCCACGTGCGGATCTACACAGACACCGATCTGATCGGCAAGCTCACCGCAGCCGGCATGGTCTACGAAGGCAAGGACCATGCCCACGGACTGCACTCGCCCTACTGGTGGCTCAAGTGTGCGGTCGGAGTCGACAACGACACCTTCCCGCTGGTCAAGGCCTACCACCAGGTCTTGGTGTGGGACATCATGAAGACGCCGCGGATCAGCACGCTCACCCGGTTGGCCGAGCGCGCCCTGAACCCGCTGATCGGCAAGAGCATGGTGCTCTACCTTCGCAAGCCCGACGAGGCTGCGGTCGGAGCTGAGTCGGGGGCAGCGTGAGCTACCCGCTTCCCGCCGTGCCCGGCATCATCACCGCCGAGCAGGTGGCCCAGACCGCCCGCTCCATCGCGCTGATGCAGGAACCCTCCGGTGCCATTCCGTGGACCGAGGGCGAGCACACCGATATCTGGAACCACGTCGAAGGCGCGATGGCACTGCTCGTCGGTGGCGAGCGCGAGGCCGCCGAGAAGGCCTACGAGTGGGTCGTCGGCATGCAGCGCACCGACGGTTCGTGGCCGCTCAAGATCGTCGCAGGCACCATCGAGGACGCCTCGGGTGAGACCAACATGTCGGCGTACCTCGCCGTGGGCTTGTGGCATCACTGGCTGCTGTGTGAGGACCGCGCGTATGTCGAGCGGATGTGGCCCTTCGTGCGCCGTGGTCTCGATTTCGCGGTCGGCATGCAACTGCCCTGGGGCGGGATCCGTTGGTCCCAGGAGTGGACCACGACCGGGCCGGACGGCGTGCCGGCCCACCGCAACGACGGCTCCCTGCTGGCGGGTTCGTCCAGCATCTACCAATCGCTTCGTGCCGGTGTCGCACTGGCCGAACTGATGGGCGTCTCCCAGCCGGACTGGGAGTTGGCCGGCGGCCGACTCGGGCACGCGCTACGAGAGCACCGTGATCTGTTCATGGACAAGTCCACCTTCTCGATGGACTGGTACTACCCGGTGCTCGGGGGGGCCGTACGCGGTCCGGCGGCCCACGATCTGCTCGCCGAACGCTGGGACGAGTTCGTCGTCCCCGGTCTGGGGATCCGCTGTGTCGACACCAACCCCTGGGTGACCGGGGCCGAGACCTGCGAACTCGTGATGGCCCTCGATGCGATCGGTGATCGTGACCGCGCCCTGACGTTGTATGCCGACATGCAGATCCTGCGCACCGACGAGGGTCGGTATTGGACGGGGATCGTCTATCCGGACAACGTGAATTGGCCGGTCGAACAGACCTCCTACACCGCGGCCTCGGTGATCCTGGCAGCCGATGAACTCAGTCGGACCACACCGGGGGGCGGCATCATGGCCGGTGACACCCTGGCCGACCACTTCACCGAACTCGGGCTCGGCTGCGGCTGCGAACGGGCGACGGTCTGATCTTCAGCCGACGGGGTCCCCGGCTTCACCGGCCACACGCTGCAGAGCCCGCATCGATCCCACCTGCCCGACCGGCGTGAAACTGCCGCCGGCAACGGCTCGCTGCCACACGTGGAAGGGCGGTTGGCCGCCGTCCTCGGGTCGCTCGAAGACGTCGTGGATCACCAGGAGGCCCCCGGGTTGCACCCACGGGGCCCACCCGGAGTAGTCGTTCTGGGCGTGCTCCTCGGCGTGGCCGCCGTCGATGAACAGCAGGCTCAGCGGGGTGTGCCAGTGTCGACTCACGGTGGTGCTGGCTGCGATGATCGCGACCACCGTGTCCTCAGCTCCGGCTGCCTCGATGGTTGCCCGAAACACCGGCAGGGTGTCCATGCGCCCGGTGCGCGAGTCCACGAGCGTGTGGTCGTGGTGCTCCCATCCGGCTTGGTTCTCCTCCGAGCCGCGGTGGTGGTCGACGGTGAACACGGTCTGACCCGCAGGCTGGGCGGCCGCAGCGAGGTAGAGGGCGGACTTGCCGCAGTAGGTGCCGACCTCCAACAGCGGGCCCAGTGGTGCCTGTCGGCTGGCCAATTCCAGGAGGAAGTCGCCTTCATCGGGCGGCATGAAGCCCAAGGCCGCGCGCGCATGGTCGAGCAGTGACGACGTCGTGGATGAGCTCACGGATGGCATTGTCCTGCACGCGTCGTAGACCTGCGCGGTCGGCTAAGCTGAAACACGTTCTAGTTTCTGGATCGGCCACGGACTCGTGTGGCAAGAAGGGGGCAAGCCGTGCCCATCGGCATCTCCGCGCACCACCGCGAACTCGCTGAGGTCTTCGGCTCATGGGCGGCATCCAGGTCCAATCTGGAGTCGGTGCGCGCGGCCGAGGGCAATCCGGTGGCGCCGTTCGCCGAGTCCACCCGTGCGCTGACCGAGATGGGCTTTGCCGGCATCGCGGTGTCTGAGGAGAAGGGCGGTGGGGGCGGCACGGTGAGTGATGTCGCGGTCGCTGTCGAGTCGCTGGCAGGGGCACTCCTGCCGGGACCACTGCTCGGCACTGCCGTGGCCGGCGTACTCAGTGACCAGGGGGAGTCGCTGGCAGTTGGTCGCATGGTCGTGGCGATGAGTCTGGGGGACCTGGTTAGCGTCTCGGACGGGCGTGCGAGTGGTGAGTTGAGCGTGGTCTGGGACGCCTACGGCGCCACCCACGTGCTCGTCGCCGACGTCGACGGCCGATGGTGGCTGGCCGACCTGGCCGGGGCGGCGACGAGCCCGCTGGAATCGCCTGACCTGACCCGGCGTGCGGCGAGCGTGCACCTGGCTGGCGCGGCCGCGATCGAGCTACCGCCAGACCGAGGGGTGCATGTGCGGGACCTGCTCACCGCGCTCGTGGCCGCGGAGGCCTCAGGAGTGGCCCACTGGTGTCTCGACCAAGCGGTCGCCTACGCCAAAGTGCGCGAGCAGTTCGGCGCTCCGATCGGCTCGTTCCAGGCGATCAAGCACCTGTGTGCGGAGATGCTCGAGGGTGCCGAGTCGGTCACCGCTGCCGCGTGGGACGCCGCCCGCGCCTTCGACGAGACCCACGCCAGCGCGGATGAGCACGCGGTCCAGATCGGCCTGGCTGCGTCGGTAGCCGGAGCCATCGCCGTGCCCACCGCGATCATCGTGGCCCAGCAGTGCATTCAGGTGCTGGGCGGGATCGGCTTCACCTTCGAGCACGACGCCCACTTCTACCTCCGCCGACTGCTGGCCCTGCGGGCAATGATGTGGCCGGCACATGCCTACGAACAGCGACTGGCGCAGTTGACCGCCCGCAGGCGTCCCCGCCTCGAGTACGCCGACCTTGACCCGGCCCTGCGTGCCGAGATCACCTCGTTGGTGGCCAGCATCCCTGCGGATCGGCCTCGCGAGCGTCTCGTCGAGACCGGCCTCCTGGTGCCCCACTGGCCCGCCCCCTATGGACGCGGGGCCAGCCCGGTCGAGCAGGTCGTGATCGACGAGGAACTGGCTGCCGCCGGGATCACCCGACCCGAACTCAAGATCGCCGGTTGGGCGGTGCCCACCATCGTCTTCCACGGAACCCCCCAACAGCAGGAGCGGTTCGTGATGGCCTCCCTGCGCGGGGAGATCTCCTGGTGTCAGTTGTTCAGCGAACCTTCGGCCGGATCGGATCTGGCGGCGCTGCGCACCAAGGCGGTCAAGGTGGACGGCGGCTGGGAACTGACCGGGCAGAAGGTCTGGACCTCGCTGGCACACGAAGCCGATTGGGCGATCTGCCTGGCCCGCACCGACCCGGACGTCGCCCAGCACCGGGGGATCAGCTATTTCCTCCTCGACATGACCAGCCCCGGCATCACGATCAGGCCCCTTCGGGAGATGACCGGGGACGCGATGTTCAACGAGGTCTTCCTCGATTCCGTGTTCGTTCCCGATGACCTGATGGTGGGTCGGCCCGGAGACGGGTGGAGCCTGGCTCGCGCGACCCTGGCCAACGAGCGGGTGGCCATGGCCTCGACCAACCTCGGCATCAGCGTCGAGGAGGCCCTGCGCCTCGCCGCTGACGGCATGGGTCCGGTGGATCTGGCGCGCATCGGATCGGCAGTTGCCTGGGCGCGGGTGACCGGCCTGCTCTCGGATCGGGCGTCGCTTCGTTCCATCGTCGGGGCCGGGCCCGGGCCGGAATCGTCGGTGGCCAAGTTGGTCGGCGTACGTTCTCGGCAGGATGCGGCGTCGCTGGTGATGACCCTGTTGGGCGAGAAGGCCGTGCTCGGAGACAAGGTTGCGAAGGTTGCGGTGCATCAGCAACTGCTCACGCGATGCCTCTCGATCGCGGGAGGGACGACTCAGGTGCTACGCAACGTGGTCGCTGAGCGGATCCTCGGGCTGCCGAGATAGTCCCGCCTGCCCGCGCTGGTGGTGCCATTCCAGCCACCGGGCGACTGCTGTGATCAACTGGTGGCTGCGGATGCTGCCGAACACCTCGAACGCGTGCTGGGCGCCCGGCAACTCGGTGTAGGTGACCGTGCGTGGGGAGACCTCACGCAATCGGGCGATGAAGGCTCGCGCCTGGCGCACCGAGACCAGACTGTCCAACGTGCCGTGGAGGGCGTAGAAGTCCGGGATCTGCGCCGGATCGAGATCGTCGAGACGACAGATCGGTGAGCCGGCGCGGAACTCCGCCTCGTGTCCGGCAAACGTCTTCGCGAACACCCGCGGTGCCATGAACTCGTCTCGCATCGCGATGGCGGCACCATCGCCGGTGGCCCCGGCCACGTCGTAGACCCCGTAGAAGGGCACACACGCCACCACGCTGGTCTCGGCGTCCTCGAAGCCGGGTTGGTAGGCCGGGTCGTTGGGGGACAAAGCTGCCAACGAGGATAGGTGTCCGCCTGCTGAGCCGCCGGTGATGACGATGTGATCGGGGTCGCCGCCGTAGTCGGCGATGTTGTCGCGCACCCACGCCAGCGCCCGTTTGACGTCGATGATCTGGGCCGGCCACGGGTGTTTGGGTGCCAATCGGTAGTTGACGGCCACGCACACCCAGTCGCGGCTGGCCATCTCGTTCATCAACAGTTGGCCCTGCTCCTCCTTGCGTCCGACCATCCATGCCCCTCCGTGCACTTGGAGAAGCACCGGCCTGCGTCGCTGACGGTCCGATCCGGCTGCCTTCGAGCGGTAGATGTCGAGGCGGCCCCGCATGTCCTTCCCGGCGTACTGGAGGTCGCGGATGACCTCGACGTCAGGGCGTCGCATCGCGAAGGGGCGGGCCAGGCGTCGCCATAACAGCGGCGCCTCAGCGCGGAGTTCGAGGCCCTCGGCGTAGTCGTCACCGAGCGACTCCCGCAGGCTGGACTCGGCCAGGGAGCCGGCTTGGAGTGCTTGCCGGGTGATCGTGCCGAGCAGGGCCAGGTTGACCCCGGCGAGGAGGGCATCGGTGACCCGCAGCTTGCCGCGGGCCCCGCTCTGGGCAGCGTCCAGGGCGGTGACCGCCATGATCTGGGGAGTGAGTTCGGTGCCGAACCACCCGGCGAAGAACGCGGGGATGCTCAGCCGCTCTCCCAGAGGGCGTAGTGCGTTGGCGTTGACGGCTAGCAGCGCCAATTGGCGACCTCGGAATCCCATATCTCAACCCTAGGAGTCGTCGTTGTGGCCACCGTTGGCGGCCAACTAGAACACGTTATAGTTTCACGGGACGGCGGATTCGAGGAGGTCGGGTGCAGCACGGCGCAGTCGAGGATGAGGTGCTCGGCGTCCTTCGCGACGTCCTGGATCGAGGTGGCGCGACCTGGCAGGCCTGCGCCGATGCGGGGCTTCTCGGCCTCGTGGCCCCCGAGGCGTACGACGGCGCCGGTCTCGGCATCGACGCGGTCGCAGCGATGCTGCGCGAACTCGGCGCACGTGCCGTGGACCTGCCCATCGCCGGGACCATCGCAACCGGGCTGCTGGCGCTGGTGAACCACGGCACCGAGCAGCAGCAACGCGACCTCATCGTCCCAGTGGTCTCCGGCGACCTACTCCTGATCCCGGCGCTGAACGAGCGCGGGTCAGCCCTGCCCGCGGCACCCACGGTGAGGCTCTCGGCTGCCGAGGGGGCGTGGCGACTCGACGGCGTCAAGGTCATGGTGGACATGCCACCGGGGCCCGCACGACTCCTGGTCTCGGCGAGTGCGCCCGACGGGTCGCAGTGTGTGGTGATGATCGACTCAAGTGCGGCTGGAGTGAGCCCGAAACCGACCCCGTCCTCGGCTGGCATGCCCGAGTCCTCGATCACCTTCACCGATGTGGTGGTTGGGGCCGATGACGTGCTGGGCGGGGCGCCCGGCAGCGCGCAGGCCGCCACTGCGGCCGAGGCTGTGCGTGCCCAGACGCGGGGGGCGCTGCTCGCCACCGGTGCCGGCCTGGTCGCCGGCGCTTTGGCCATGACGGCCGATTACGTGAAGCAGCGCGAACAGTTCGGCCGACCGTTGGCCGCGTTCCAGGCAGTGGCCATGCAGGTCGCCGACGTGTTCGTGACATCCCGGATGCTCGACGTCGGAGTGCGACAGGTGGTGTGGCGGCTCGGTGAAGGCATCGATGCCGCCGATGATGCGGCCATTGCGGCGTACTGGCTCTGCGAGCACGGCCCGGCGGCCCTGCAGACCTGCCACCACCTGCACGGCGGCATGGGTGTGGACGAGACCTACCCGCTGCACCGCTACTTCTCCCGCCTCAAAGACGTGGTCCGCCGACTCGGTGGCGTGGACCAGACCCTGGCGGAGGTCCCGCTGGTTGCCACGGCCGCCGAACATGCCGAACTCACCGAGGCGCAACGCGAGTTCAAAGCCAGGGTGCGCGCCTACTTCCAGGGCCTGGTCTCCCGGGAGGACCGGTTGTCGTTGATGACCGACCGCCACGGGGAGGCCTACCACCGCGCAATCAAGCAGATGGGCACCGACGGCTGGATGGGCGTCGGCTGGCCCACCGAGTACGGCGGCCACGGGCTGGGCCCCATCGAGCAGCAGATCTTCGCCAACGAAGCCGCCCGAAACGACATCCATCTCCCGTCGGTGACGTTGCAGACCGTTGGCCCGACGCTGCAGGCGTTCGGCACCCAGAAGCAGAAGGATCTCTTCCTGCCGAGGATCCTGGCCGGGGATGTCCACTTCGCCATCGGCTACTCCGAGCCCGATGCCGGCACCGACCTGGCCGCACTGCGCTGTGCAGCCCGCCAGGAGCCGGACGGCACCTGGGTGGTCAACGGTCAGAAGCTGTGGACCACAGGTGGGCATGCCGCGGACTACATCTGGCTCGCGGTGCGCACCGATCCGGATGCGCCTCGACACCGGGGGATCTCGGTGATGATCGTTGACACGCGCGATCCGGGCTATTCGTGGACGCCGATCATCACCTGCGACGGATCCCACCACGTCAATGCGACCTACTTCCACGACGTGAGGGTGCCCGCCGACATGGTGGTCGGTGAGGTCAACCAGGGGTGGAAGCTGATCACCACCCAGCTCAACCACGAGCGGGTCATGTTGGGTCCGGCCGGCCGGCTGGAGGGGCTGCGCGACATGGTGGCCGCCTGGGCCCCGCCCGAGGTGGTCGCACGAGACGACGTACGCGAGCTCTTGGCGCGTACGACGGCGGCGTTCCGGCTCAACGAGTTGCTCAACTGGGAGGTCGCCACCGGAGACTCAAGCCTCAACGCGGTCGCCGATGCCAGCGCCTCCAAGGTGTTCGCCTCAGATGTGGTGCAGCGCATCGGTCTCGATCTCGAAGCGGTCGTGGCCCGCTACGGGGATGCGACCGATCCGGAGACCGCCTACCTCCTCGACTACTTGGACAAGACCAGCAAGCGCAATCTCGTGCTCACCTTCGGCGGCGGCGTCAACGAGGTGCAGCGCGAACTGATCTGCCAGTTCGGGCTCGGGTTGCCACGGGTGCCAAGGTGATCAGATGAGTGACCACGATCAGGCCCTCGCCGAGGCGGTGAGCCTCGAAGCCGCCCGGATCCAGGCGCTGGGCGAGACCGCGCCCCGGTTGGCGCGCGACCCGATCAACCAGCCGATGATCAACAACTGGCTGGAGGCGATCGGGGAGTCGCTACCGAGGTACACCGCAGGTGAGGCGCCTCCGGCGATGGCACAGGTGTGGACCATGGGTGGCTTGCACCCACAGCGCGACCCCAACGACCCGCTGCACTCGATGATGCAGTTCCTCACCGATGCCGGCTACACCGCCGTGCTCGGGACCAACTGCGAGCAGACCTACCACCGCTACCTCCGGGTGGGGGAGCGGGTCAGCGTGACAACGACATTGGACGCGGTGGTCGGGCCGAAGCAGACCGGGGTCGGGGTCGGCTACTTCGTGACGACCAAGAGCACCTGGCGAGTAGGCGAGGAGGAAGTCGCCACCATGCTCTTCCGGGTGCTGAAGTACCGTCCCAAGGGCGCCGACAGCGCACCCGGCGATCCGGCTGTCGACCCGACTGCGGTGCTGCGGCCCACCCGCAACGCAGACACCGAGTTCTTCTGGGAGGGGACCCAGGCAGGGGAGTTGCGTATCCAGTCGTGCGCCGACTGTGGTGCGCTGCGGCACCCGCCGGGGCCGGCCTGTCCCCAGTGTGGGGCGCTGTCGCGGACCCACGTCGTCGCGGCCGGAACCGGCACATTGTTCTCCTACGTCATCCATCGCCACCCTCCCGTGCCGGGCAAGACGCTCCCCCTCCTGCTGGGTCTGGTCGAGTTGGACGAAGGGGTGCGCATGGTCGCCGAACTTCGAGGCCTGGACGAGGAAGCGGTGCGCATCGATCTGCCGGTCCAGGTGGCCTGGCAGCGCATCGACGACGACCTGACCTTGCCGGTCTTCGAGCCGAGGACGCCATGACATCCACATCCACCCTGAGCCTCGTCGGGCAGGAACTGCCCGCCTGGGAGTTGCCGATCACTCCGACGCTGGTGGTGAGCACCGCGATCGCGACCCGTGACTTCCAAGACGTTCACCACGATCGCGACCTGGCGCAGTCCTACGGTTCCCAGGACATCTTCTTGAACATCTTGACCACCACCGGACTGGTCGAGCGCTACCTCACCGACTACGTCGGCGAGGCGTACGACGTCGGCTCGATCAACGTTCGCCTCGGCGCACCGGCCTACCCCTACGACACCCTCGTCTTCACCGGTGAGGTGAGCGCGATCGATGGTGACGAGGTGCACGTCAGTGTTGTTGGTGCGGTGAGCCTGGGGGCCCATGTCACCGCACTTGTGCTGTTGCGGAGGCGGCGATGAGTTCCCTGAGCAGGGCCGCAGCCCTCGTCGGCATCGGTGCCACCGACTTCTCCAAGGACTCCGGACGCAGCGAGCTCCACCTGAGCGTCCAAGCCGTCCAGGCAGCCCTGGCAGATGCGGGCCTGGGCGTCGCCGACGTCGACGGACTGGTCACGTTCACGATGGACACCTCCAGTGAGATCGCGGTGGCCCGCGAACTCGGCATGGGCGACCTGCGGTTCTTCAGCCGGATCAACTACGGCGGCGGGGCGGCCTGCGGCACGGTGCAGCAGGCCGCGATGGCCGTCGCGACCGGGGTCGCGGACGTGGTCGTGTGCTACCGCGGTTTCAACGAACGGTCGGGCAGTCGGTTCGGACAGGTCTCGCCCTGGGCCAACACCCAGGTCAACACCAACGGACTCGACAACGCGTGGACCTACCCGGCAGGACTGAGCACGCCGGCGGCGACCGTGGCGATGCAGGCCCGCAGATACATGCATGAGACTGGCGCGACCAGCCGCGACTTCGGTGTGGTCGCCGTGGCCGACCGACGCCACGCCGCCACCAATCCGCAGGCGTTCTTCTACGGGAAGCCGATCACGCTGGAGGACCACCAGGCCTCTCGCATGATCGCCGATCCGCTCCACCTGCTCGACTGCTGTCAGGAGAGCGACGGGGCGGTGGCCCTGGTCGTCACCTCGATGTCGCGAGCCGCCGATTTGTCACACCGCCCGGTCAGCATCGTGGCCGCGGCTCAGGGCAGTGCCGGCGACCAGTTCGTGATGACCTCCTACTACCGCGACGACATCGGCATCCCGGAGATGGGTGTGGTCGGACGCGAGTTGTGGCGCCAGTCGGGGCTGGGCCCCGACGACATCGCGACCGCGGTGCTCTACGACCACTTCACGCCGTACGTCTTGATGCAGTTGGAGGAACTCGGCTTCTGCGCTCCCGGCGAGGCCAAGGACTTCATCAAGGACGGCGCCATCGAGATGGGTGGGAGGTTGCCGATCAACACTCACGGGGGACAGTTGGGGGAGGCCTACATCCACGGCATGAACGGCATCGCCGAGGCGGTGCGCCAGGTCAGGGGAACCTCGGTCAACCAGGTCGAAGGCGTCGAGCATGTGCTGGTCACTGCTGGAACAGGAGTGCCCACGAGTGGGCTGATCCTGGGTTAACGGCGGGCCACGGTGAGGTGAACGCCAAGAAAACGGCACACTGTCCCTGTGTTCGTGCTGCGCTGGTTCACTCCGCCCGGAGTACTAGCGCTGCGCAGGTACCACGCTTCTTACCTGCCCGGCGACATGGTTGCCGGCATCCTGGTCGCCGCCCTGGCGATCCCGCAGGCCCTCGGTTACTCGGTCGTGGCCGGGGTCCCGGTGCAGGTGGGGCTCTACTCCCTACCCCCGGCGCTCCTGGCCTATGCCATGTTCGGCTCGTCGCGGTTGCTGTTCGTCGGTCCGGTCAGCACCATTTCGGTGTTGTCGGGCTCCTTGGTCCGCCAGATCTCAGGTGGAGACCCCACGCAGGCCTCGGCACTGACCGCTGACATTGCCCTGGTCGCCGGACTGGTTCTGCTCGCCGCCGGGCTCCTCCGGTTGGGCTGGGTGGCGAGGTTCCTCTCCGAACCCATCGTCACCGGTTTCGTCACCGGTCTGGTGATCCTGATCGTGGTCGGCGAGATCCCCGGTCTGCTCGGGCTCGACCCGCCCTCGGGTGCGTTGGTGACCCGCCTTCTGGCGATCCTGACCCACGTGCAGAGCGCGCACTGGCTCACCGCCTTGATCGGTGCCGGCGCCCTCCTGGTGCTGTTCCTGGGCAGCGCGCTGGCTCCACGGGCACCTTGGGCGTTGCTGCTGCTCATCGGCGGCATCGTGGCCTCGACGGTGTGGAACTGGGCAGACCACGGAGTCCGCGTGGTCGGTGAGATCCCGGCCGGCCTGCCACTTCCGCATCTGCCACTGCCGGATCCGAGCCTGTGGGGTGACTTGCTGACTGGTGGATTGGCAGTCGCCGGTGTGGGTATCGCCGAGGGGTTGGCGGCCGCGCGCACGTTCGGCAGCGCCACAACGGCCAAGGGCAACCAGGACGACAGTGAGTTGATCGGCAACGGGTTGGCCGACATGGCCTCAGCCGTTTTCGGCGGCATGGCGGTGGCCGGCAGCCTGTCCAAGACAGCGGCCAACTCCCGGGCGGGCGCCAAGACCCAGTTGAGTGGAGTTGCGGCCACCCTCGTGGTGCTGGCGGTGCTGGTCTTCGCCACCGGGACCCTGACCCAACTGCCCAAGGTCGTGCTCTCTGCCGTGGTCGTGCACGCGGTGTGGGGCTTGGTGCATCCCAGCGAGTTCCGGCGGTTTGCTCGAGTACGCCGCAACGACTTCGTCGGGGCTGTGGTCGCCCTCGTCGGCGTACTCGCCCTCGGGCCGCTCTACGGCCTGCTGACCGCGATCGCCCAGTCGTTGTTGGGGCTGATCTATCGATCGATGCAGGTCGGCATCGACGAGATGGGTCGGGTCCGCGGCGAGAAGGCCGCCTGGGGGGCGATCAGCCACGACGACTCCCGCCGACCGGTCCATGGCGTATGTGTGCTTCGCCCTGACGGCCCGCTCTTCTGGGCCAACGCGGTGTCGGTGATCGACCGGGTGGAGGCCCACGTCACCGATCGAGAGGACGTGCGGGTCCTGGTCCTCGATCTCGAGGCCACCAACCAGATGGACACCACCAGTGCCGAGCGCCTGGGGAAGTTGATCACCGACCTGCGCGCCAACGGGATCACCGTCATGTTGGTGCGCGTCTTCGAGAACGTCGGGGAGGTGCTGGAGCGGGCAGGGGTCACCGAAGAACTCGGCGCCGACCATGTGTGGCACTCCATCTCTGCTGCGGTCAAGGAGGCCAAGGTGATCGCCGGGGAGCCGATGGAAGCCGAGGACGAGACCGGCGAGGACGAGCCCGAGGAGCACATCGCTTCCCGTTCGACCCGGCGGCGATTCCGCCGCAGCTAGCCGGAAGTGACCACGCAATCGTCGAGCACCGACGCGCCTGCGCGTGGGCCAGGGTCGGCGATCGTGGCCGACACCACCGCTCCTTCAGCCTGCGACCACGCCCGGATTCGGATCGTCTCTCCCGGGAAGACGACCCCACTGAACCGGGCCCGGAAACCGCTGATCCTGGCCGCGTCGGAACCGAAGAGCCCGTCAGTCACCTCTCGAAGTACGACGCCGTAGGAACACAACCCGTGCAGGATCGGCGCCGGGAAACCAGCCATGCTCGCGAAAGCGGGGTCGGCGTGCAGCGGGTTCCGATCCCCGCAGAGTCGGTACAACAGCGCCTGTTGGGGCGTCACGGTGTAGACGGTGTCGAGGTCGGGAGCAGATTCCGGTGGAGTCGCCATCGTGGCCGAGCCGCGGGACCCGCCCCACCCGCCCTCCCCGCGCACGAAGATGCTCGAGGTGACCGTCCAGAGGGGCTCGCCCGACTCGTCGGTGGCGGTGCCTTCCTGCCAGATCACTGCGGCCTTGCCCTTGTCCCAGATGTCGGTGATCGACGTCGACAGGGTCGCTCGTCCCTCGGTGGGCAACGGGCGGTGGACGGTGACGCTCTGACTGCCGTGGACGACCTGGGCCAGATCGATCTCGCATCCGGGAAGGTCCAGGGGTGGGGGGTCGGTCTCGTGGAACGAGGGGGCAACCAGGGCGAACGAGGGCAGCACCTGCTGCTGGTCGTTGTCGAGGGTGTAGCGCAGCACGGCCGGGTCGGTGAAGTCTCCCGCGCGCGAGCCGGCCCCGATGGCGAGGTGATAGAGCAGCACGTCGGAGGCGGCCCAGGCGAAGGCCCGCGATGGCAGTTTCGCCCCGATCGCGACGTCAGGATTGATGGGCATCGATGCTCTCCGGTGACTAGTCGGGGCTGGGTGCAGTGGTCTGTGCGGAACTCGAGGTGGACGCTTGTGCGGCGATGTCCTCGGCGGCCAGGTAGCCGAACACCATGGCTGGCCCGATCGTGGCTCCGGGCCCTGCGTAGGTGTAGCCCATGACGGCCGCCGAGACGTTGCCGGCGGCGTACAGACCGGGGATGGGGGTGCCGTCGGGTCGCAGCACTCGGGCGCGCTCGTCGGTCACGAGGCCGCCCTTGGTGCCCAGGTCCCCAGGAACGATCTGGACCGCATAGAAGGGGGCCTGGTCGATGGTGTGCAGGGAGGGGTTCGGTTTGACGGTGGGGTCGGAGTAGTACTTGTCGTAGGCACTGTCCCCGCGGTGGAAGTCCGCGTCGATCCCGGCATCGGCAAACGCGTTGAACCTGACCACTGTGGAGACCAGGTTGTCGGCAGGCACGCCGATCTGCTCGGCCAGTTCCGGAAGAGTTGCGGCCTGCCTGACCACGCCGTGTTTGTACCAGTGCCCCGGGAAGGGTTGGCGGGGGCCGAGGCCGGCGAAGAGGTAGCGGTTGCGGTAGCGCTGGTCCATCACCAGCCAACACGGCACGTGGGGTACGCCGGTTGCCTCACCCGCATACATCGCGTGCACCGCCTCGACATAGGGCAGTGCTTCGTTCATGAACCGCCGGCCCTGGCTGTTGACCATGATCGAGCCGGGCAGGTTGCGCTCGGCCAGGCAGAACCACGGGCCCCGCGGCAGCGGAATCGTGGGCCCCCACCACGCGTCGTCCATGAACGCCAGTGCTGCCCCCGCCTCAGCGCCGGCTTCGATCCCGGCGCCGCTGTTGTTCGCAGAACCGGTGGTCCAGTCGATGCTGGTCGGCTTGGGGGAGTAGGTCTCGCGCATCGAGGGGCTCTTCTCGAACCCGCCGCTGCCCACGATGACCCCGCGTGTGGCGCGAATGGGCCCGGTGCTGGTCTCGACGCCGACGACGCGGCCGTCCTCGACGATCAGCCCAGTCAGCTCGGTGTCGTAGAGCACGGGGACCCCGGCGTCGGCCAGGCCTTTGCGCAATCCGATGGCCAGGGCATTGCCCATGGCGAACATCTTGCGTCCGCGCATCGTGTCGATGATCTTGCGGGCGGTGACCTTGGCCATCGTGATCGGGCCCCGGATGGTGCGCATCCCCAGGCTGATCTTGCGGAAGTCGGCTTGGGTCACGATCAGGTTGGCCGGCGCCTTGGTGTAGCGAGGGTGCAGTCGCTCCAACTCCGCACCCAGGAATCGGGCATCCATCGGCATCGGTTCGACCGAACGACCCGACGGGCGTCCGCCGTCGGCCTCGGGGTGGTAGTCAGCGTAATCGGGGACCCAGGCGAAGCGGACCGGGGTGTTCTCGCGCAGGAAATCCATGACTTCGGGACCGCGGTCGATGTAGGTGTCGCGCTTGAGTTTGGGGACGTCCTCACCCACGATCGCGTCGAGGTAGGCCTTGGCTGAGGCTGCGTCATCGGGGTCGACCTGACCGGCGTCGCGCAGGGCGTAGTTGCCCGGGATCCAGACGCCGCCGCCGGAGCGAGCCGTCGATCCACCGAAGTGACCGCTCTTCTCGATAAGCACGACATCGAGCCCGCGACGGGCCGCGGCCAGCGCCGCGCACATGCCTGCTCCACCAGCTCCGACCACCACTACGTCATGGGTGCGTTGCGCCTCGGTCATGGGCGAAACTGTAACAGGTTCTAGTTCCCTTCCAGGGGGGTGTCGGAGTGCCCCTGGTCGACCAAAACGAGAACGTGTTCTAGTCTTGGGGTGAAGTCCCCGTCGTACCAGGAGAAGCCATGACGAACGCAGTGTTGGACGGTATTCGCGACCTGCTCCCCGCTATCCGGGAGCGCGCTGACGAGGCCGAGCGGCTGCGCGTCATCCCAGACGCGTCGGTGAAGGAGATCGAGGAGACCGGTTTCTTCCAGTTCCTCCAACCCAAGCGGTACGGCGGCCTCGAAGGTGACCCGATCGACTTCTACACCGGGGTCCGCGACGTCGCGATGGCGTGCGCGTCGACGGCATGGATCTGCTCGGTGTTGACCGTCCACCCCTGGCAGATCGCGCTCTTCGACGACGAGGCCCAGCAGGCGGTCTGGGGGGACAACCCGCTGACCCGGATCAGTTCCTCCTATGCCCCGACCGGCAAGGCGGTGGTCACCGATGGTGGCTACCTGCTCTCGGGGAAGTGGGCCTTCTCCAGCGGCTGTGACCACGCGACGTGGGTCCTGCTGGGGGCGCTGGTCTTCGACGGCGAGGGCCAGGTCGTCGATTTCAAGACCTTCCTGCTCCCGAGGGAGAAGTACGAGATCAAGGACGTCTGGAACGTCGTGGGTCTGCGCGGCACCGGCTCCAACGACATCGTGGTGGCCGAGACGTTCGTGCCCAACGCCTTCACGCTCTCGATGAGTGACACCGGCCGCTGCTACGGACCCGGTCAGGCGGTCAACACCAGCGATCTGTACAAACTGCCTTTCCACTCCCTGTTCACGACCACGATCTCCACTCCGATCATCGGCATGGCCTATGGGGCCTACGAGGAGCACGTGGCCATGCAGCAGACCAGGGTGCGGGCGGCGTACGCCGGGGAGCGGGCCTCCCTCGACCCCTTCGCCGCGGTGCGCATCGCCCGGGCCGGTTCGGAGATCGACGCTGCCTGGGCGCTGACCATGAACAACATCCGTGACGAACAGGCGCTGGTGGCTCGTGGGGAGAAGATTCCGCTCAAACTGCGGCTGAAGGTCCGCCGCGACCAGGTCCTGGGCAGTCAGCGGGCCATCGACGCCATCGACACCCTCTTCGAGGCCTCCGGTGGACGTGCCTTGGCTGAAGGGACCTACCTGCAGCGGGCCTGGCGGGACGCGCACGCAGGCCGGGTCCACGCGGCCAACGATGTCGAGCGGGCCCTCCAGATGTACGGCGCCCACGAGTTCGGCCACAAGGTCGACCCGGGGATGTACTGATGGTCGACAAGGAGGAGGTCCGGCGTACTGCCGAGGTTCGCGGGATCACCCTCAACTACTACGAGGCCGGAGCCGATCAGGGGCGGGCGCCGCTGGTGATGCTTCATGGTGGCGGCCCGGGCGCCTCGGCCTGGTCGAACTTCGGCGCCGCCCTGCCCGGCTTCGCCGCCAACTTCCGGACCTTGCTGGTCGATCAGCCCGGCTTCGGGGCCTCGGACAAGCCGCCGGTGGTCGGCAACTACTACCGGCACGCCGCCGACCACGTCGTCGCGCTCATGGACGAGTTGGGCTTGGACAAGGTGCACCTGCTCGGCAACAGCCTGGGCGGCGGCACCGCGATGCGGCTGGCCTTGACCTACCCCGATCGTGTGCAACGGCTGGTGTTGATGGGTCCAGGCGGGCTCTCCCTCAATCTCTTCCATGCCGACCCCACCGAAGGTGTGCAGCGGCTGATGGACTTCGCGGCCGCGCCGAGTCGTGAGGCGCTGCGCGCCTTCATCTCGACCATGGTGATCAACCAGCGGTTGGTCACCGACGAGTTGGTTGAAGAGCGTTTCGCCGATGCGACCGCCCCCGGGGCGCGGGAGGCAATGGCAGCCATGGGCGCATCCTTCTGGAACCCCGAGTACGCCGAGGACGGGATGCTGTGGCGAGAGGCGCACCGCCTGCGCCACCCCACTCTGCTGACCTGGGGGCGCGAGGATCGGGTCAATCCGCTCGATGGCGCGATGGTGGCCCTCAAGCTGATCCCCAAGGCCGAACTCCACGTCTTCCCCCGGTGTGGCCACTGGGCCCAGATCGAGGCTGCCGACGCGTTCTGCGAGGTGGCCACCGCCTTCTTGTTGAGGAGCTCGCGATGATCGACATCAAGTCGATGGGCTATGTCCGGGTGTCCAGCACCGACCTGGACCAATGGCGCGACTTCGCGGTCAAGGTGCTCGGCCTGGCCGAGAGTCGCGGCCCCAACGCCGATCACCTCTACTACCGCACCGACGAGGTCTGGGCCCGCTTGGTGGTGGCTCCTGGTGAGGCTGACCAACTCGACTGTGTGGGCTGGGAGATGGCCGACCACGTGGCCCTGGATGCCGCCCGGGCGCACCTGCTGGCCGCCGGCGTCGGCGTCGAGGAGGGGACGCCTGCGGAGTTGGCTGAACGGGGCGTGCAGGAACTGATCCGCTTCACCGATCCCTGGGACAACGTGTTCGAGTTGTTCCACGGGATCGCCTACCTGAACCGGCCGCTGGTAACGCCATACGCCAACAGGTTCGTCACCGGTGAGCAGGGGATGGGCCACGTGGTGATCCCGGTCGGAGACGACGACGCCGCGCTGGCCTTCTATCGCGACACGCTCGGTTTCCGGCTGCGCGACTCGATGAGCATGCCCGGCGAGTTCGTCGGGAAGGCGCCGGGAACGAAGGCGTGGCTGCGCTTCCTCGGGTGCAACCCGCGCCACCACAGCCTCGCGTTCTTGCCGATGCCCAACAGGGCCAAGTGCGTGCACATCATGCTCGAAGTCGAGAGCCTCGACGACGTGGGTCGTGCCTTGGAGCGGGTGAAGAAGAACGGAGCTCGGCTCTCGGCGACGCTGGGGCGCCACATGAACGACCAGATGGTCAGTTTCTATGTGCGCTCGCCGGGCGGGTTCGACGTGGAGTACGGCACCGAGGGACTCATGGTCGACGATGACCGATGGGTGGCCCGAGAGAGCACCGCCGTCTCGTATTGGGGGCACGATTTCGGCGTCGGCCAGCGCTAGACACAATGGACCCCATGTCGAGTCCGCCGCACGCCCCTGATCCGGAGATCCCCGAGGGCATCCGCAGCGATGCCCGGGCGACCTGGCCGAGCCAGGAGTTGATCGACTCGTTCCTGGGCGGCTCGTTCGAACTGCACCCGGGCGAAGAGTCGGTCATCGATCTCGACGACCCGGTGGCAGTGGCCCAAGCGCGTGCTTTCCGCGACACGATGGGCCGGTTCTGCTCCGGGGTGACCGTGGTCACCGCGATGAGTCAGGGCAAGCCGGTGGGGATGACCCTGCAGTCCTTCACCTCGGTCTCGCTGTCGCCGCAATTGATCTTGATCAGCCCTGCCAAGACCTCCCGCGCTTGGCCGCTGATGCAGCGGGCGGGCTCCTTCTGCGTCAACATCCTGGCTGTGGATCAGGCGGCGGTCTCCAACACGATGGCGACCAAAGGAGCCGACAAGTTCGCCGAGGTGTCGTGGTCTCCGGCGGCCCAAACAGGTTCTCCGGTGCTCGATGGGACGCTCGGTCACATCGATTGCAGCATCCATGCGGTCTATGAAGCCGGTGATCACTACCTCGTGGTCGGCCGGGTTCGCGAACTTGTCACAACCGACAAAGCCGAGCCGTTGTTGTTCTTCCAGGGCCGCTATCGCGGGCTCCTGGAGGACTAAACAGACATTTGCGACAAGTATTGTGACCTGACTCACAGTCGGTCTAGTTTCCGCACATGCGATCTGTGCGACGTACAACGACAACGTGGGTGGCCGCCCTTGCAGCCGCTGCCCTGACCACGCTCGGCCTCCAAGGCACCGGAGCCGCAGCACCGTCTCGGGTACACGGACCGGCCACTGAACCCAAACGGGTCATGATCATCGTGGTGGACGCACTGTCTCGCCAGATCGTGAAGAAGTACGGCATGTCCAACGTGCAGCAACTCATGCGCGACCAGGTCAACAGTCCTCAGGCCTATCTGGGTCACCTGGGTTCGGTCACGGTGGTGACGCACAACGTGATCACCACCGGCGTCCTGCCCAAACACATGGGCTGGACTGATGACGGCTACCGCGACGTCGACGGGGTCATCGGACCGGTCGGCGGGATGTGGATCCCCAGCGACCTCAGCTCGACCCAGATGTTCGCGCTGCAACAGCATGCCGGTCACCCCAAGTTGGCCGACTACCTGCACACAGGTCGTCCCGGAACCAAGGTCTACACCGTGAGCCCCAAGCGCTACGCCGCCTGGGCGTACGGCGGGTCGACGGCCGACTCGATCATCACCTTCGGCAGCAGCGTCACGTGCCCCGACGGCAAGAAGTACCGCGCTCCCGACGGGGTCAACGTGCCGTCCTACATCAGCGACCTCTGCGGCCGTTACTACGTGCCGCGGCTCTCCGCAGGTGCCTATGACACCGGAGCCCTGCCGGCCAGCCTCTACTCGGTCGGTGACGACCGTTACGTGACCGGTCACGACGCCGCGCACCAAGGCGGTGACGTCTGGGCGGCCGATGCAGCGGTGGACATCATGCGCCACGACACCAACTGGAGCGGTCTTTTCGTGACGCTGCCCGGCGTCGACAAGGCCGCCCACATGTGGGGTGGCATCGACGACCAAGGTGGCGCCGACCCGATGACTCACATGGAGTGGGCCACCAAGGTCGCCGACGCCCAGGTCGGCAAGTTGATGGCCGAACTTCAGGCCCAGGACATGTTGAAGGACACCCTGGTCGTGCTGACCGCCGACCATGGTTCGGTCGTGGGTCGCCACTTCTACGGCGACACCAGCCCCGAACTCGACTACGGCTACTACAACTGGTACTACGGGACCACCCTCGACGGCACCTACCTCCGCCCGCAAGCAGCCCTCAAGCCGCTCACCGACACCGGCAACGTGGCGCTGAGCTACAGCGACTCGATGATTCGTGCGTGGCTGACCGACACCAGCCCGGCCAAGGTCGCCGAGGCTGCCGGGATCATGGCCAAGATGCCTGGCGTGTCCGCTGTGTGGGTGCGCGACGGTGACCACTACAACCGGGTCTCGAAGATCAAGTGGCGCAAGATGCGTCATGGCTCGGAGAAGTCGTGGTACGCCCGGCACGCCCAGGAACTGGTGGACACCGAGGCAGCCGCCTACGGCCCCGAGGTGATCGCCACCTTGGTCGATGACACCACCTACTCGGTGGCCGGTGACCACGGCGGCATCCAGCGCACCAGCCAGCAGATCCCGATCATCTTCGCGGGGTCCGGCCTGGGATCCACCGACCTGCAGGCCAAGATCCGCTCGGTGGACATCATGCCGACCGTGCTCAAGGCGATGGGGATCCCGATCACCTCGCCGATGGATGGGCGGGCCTACAACCTTCCCTAGCAACTAGACAGGAACAGGTGAGCCCGGGCCGGTCGGCCCGGGCTCACCTGTTGTCAGCTGTTGAGGGCGGCGATGGCCTCGTGGATGCTCAAGGTTCGGCGGGCCGAGTCGACGTGGAGGTTCTCCACCATGCGGCCGTTGTACGTGACCACGCCGCGCCCTCGGCCCTCCTCCCAGGCCGCGATGATGCCGCGGGCGTCGGCCACCGCGTGGTCACTGGGGGCGAAGGAGGCGTTGGCGCCGTCGATCTGGCCGGGGTGGATCAGGGTCTTGCCGTCGAAACCCATCTCGCGGCCCTGTTGGCACTCGGCGAGGAAGCCCTCGGTGTTGCGTACGTCGTTGTAGACGCCATCGAGGATCGCCTTCCCGGTGGCGCGTGCGGCCAACAGGCACAGCCCGAGTCCGGTGAGGAGAGGCTGGCGACCCGGCACGTGCTCGGCGTACAACTCCTTGGCGAGGTCGTTGGTACCCATCACCAACAGGTTCAGTCGGGGGCTGGCTGCGGCGATCTCCTCGCAGTGCAGCATGGCGCGTGGGGTCTCGACCATGGCCCACAACGCGGTGTGATCGGGGGCTCCGAAGCGCTCGAGTTGATCAGCCAGCGTGAGCACTGCAGCCGCCGAGTCAACCTTGGGCACCACGATCGCATCCGGCCCGGCAGCACAGGCGGCCCGCAGGTCGTCCTCGTGCCAGCCAGTGTCGGCGCCGTTGACCCGGATCGTGAGTTCACGGCGCCCGTAGTCCCCGCTGGCCACAGCCGCGGCTGCGGCATCGCGAGCGGCGGGCTTGGCGTCCGGAGCGACAGCATCCTCGAGGTCGAAGATGATCGCGTCGCAGGCCAAGGTCTTGGCCTTCTCCAGCACCTTCTCGTTGGAGGAGGGCATGTAGAGGACCGAGCGGCGCGGTCGGAAGTCGGTGCTCACGCGTCAACCTCGATCGCGTCGTAGGCGGCCCTGAGATCGGGATCGATCGCGGCCAGTTCCTCGGCCAGTCGCACCATGACGAGGCATTGCTTGAGAGAGGCGTCGTCCTCCATCTTGCCGTCCAGCATCACCGCGCCGGTGCCGTCGCCCATGGCCGCGACCACGCGACGGGCATGCCGGATGTCCTCCACGCTGGGGGAGAAGACGCGGTTGGCGATCGCGATCTGCTTGGGGTGCAGGCTCCAGGTGCCGACACAGCCCAGCAAGAACGCGTTTCGGAACTGGTCCTCGCAGGCGACGACGTCGGTGATGTCGCCGAACGGACCGTAGTAGGGGTAGATCCCGTGCATGGCGCAGGCATCGACCATGCGGGCGATCGTGTAGTGCCACAGGTCCTGTTGGTACGTCGCGCGCGGACCCTCGATGTCGCCATCGACCGGGTCCTGGCGCACGAGGTAGCCGGGGTGGCCGCCACCGACCCGGGTGGTCTTCATGCGCCGATCCGCGGCCAGGTCGGCCGGGCCCAGGGATAGCCCCTGCATGCGCGGCGAGGCACCGCAGATCTCCTCGATGTTGGCCACGCCGCGGGCGGTCTCCAAGATTGCGTGCACCAGGATGGGGCGATCCAGGCCCGCCTTGGCCTCGAGTTGGGCGAGCAGTCGGTCGATGTAGTGGATGTCCTCGGCCCCCTGGACCTTCGGCACCATGATCACGTCGAGTTTGTGACCGATCGCCGGCACCAGTCGGGTGAGGTCATCGAGCACCCAGGGACTATCGAGGGCGTTGATCCTGGTCCACAGCTGGGTCGGTCCGAAGTCGACCGACTCCGCGATGCTCACCAGGCCCTCACGCGCGGCCTCCTTGTTGTCGGCCTTCACCGCGTCT
This sequence comes from uncultured Marmoricola sp., assembly GCA_937868075.1. Classification (GTDB taxonomy): domain Bacteria; phylum Actinomycetota; class Actinomycetes; order Propionibacteriales; family Nocardioidaceae; genus Marmoricola. The sequence goes on from CALMLL010000006.1 coordinate 70,532, forward strand.
TCGAGATTGCCCAGCAGCACGTCCACAGTGCCGACCATGTCGGGCACCTTGGCGGCCATCTTGGGATTCGAGGGGTCGAAGAAGTGGATGGCCCGGCTCGGGCGAGCCGGGATCTGGGTCAACGGGGCCGGCGCTCCGAGCGCGAGCGGGCGGAAGAAGTCCTTGGCGGGTCGCATGCTGTGGACGCTAGCAGCGCGAACGCGCGGGTGAGTATGAGCCGCTTCACGTCCGGGCACGGCGCCGTCGGCGGCGTACGGCAGGATGTGCGCCATGGCCCCACGCAGCAATCTCACCAAGTTCGCCTGGCTCTCGATCGCCGCAGCGATCGCAACCATCGGGTTGAAGTTCACCGCCTACCTGCTCACCGGGTCGGTCGGGCTCCTCTCCGACGCCGCCGAGTCGGTGGTCAACCTGGTGGCAGCCATCGTCGCCCTGATCGCGCTGCGGGTGGCGGCCCAACCGGCCGATGCCGAGCACCACTTCGGCCACGCCAAGGCGGAGTACTTCTCCGCGATCGTCGAAGGCGTGATGATCTTCGTTGCCGCGGTCTTCATCTTGTGGACCTCGGTGCAACGGTTCCTGGCCCCTGCCCCGCTGGAGAACGTCGGCGTCGGTCTGGGTGTGTCGGTGTTGGCCTCGGTACTCAACGGAAGCGTGGCCTACCTGTTGATCCGAGCCGGCAAGCAACACCGCTCGATCACATTGGAGGCCGACGGCAAACACCTGCTCACCGATGTCTGGACCTCCGTGGGTGTGGTTGCGGGCGTTCTGCTCGTGGCGTTGACCGGCTGGCTGCGGCTCGACCCGGTGATCGCGTTCCTGGTGGGCCTCAACATCATCTGGACCGGCTACCACCTCATCAGTCGCTCCGTCGACGGGCTGATGGACCGCTCCTTCAACGAGGAGGAGTCCACGGCGCTCACCGAAGCTCTTCAGGAGTTCTGCACCGACGACGTGCACTTCCACGCGCTGCGCACTCGCGAGGCCGGACACCAGCGCTTCGTCTCGATGCACATGCTGGTGCCTGGCTCCTGGAGTGTTCAGCAGGGCCATGACCTCGCCGAGAAGGTGGAAGCGTCCCTGACTGAGAAGTTCGACCACGTCGACATCGAGATTCACATCGAGCCCAATGACGACCCCAGGGCCTTCGAGGCCGAGACCGTCGGGCTCGAGGTCAAGACCGACGGATCGGCTACCTAGCCAGTTCTGCGCGGACCTCGTGTGCCTGCCCGAGAAGCTGCCCCAGCGCGTGGCCGGCTTTGAAGATCAGATGGGCATCGTGCTCCCAGGTGATCGCAATGCCGCCGTGCAATTGCACCGTCTCGCCGGTGACGTGCGCACTCGCCTCCGAGCAGTACGCCGACGCGACCCTGGCCCGTTTGAGCAGCAGGGCCCGGGCATCGTCTGAAGCCGGGTCAGCCACGAACTCGACCGCGGCTGCGACTGCGCCCAGCGATGCGCTGCGGGCCGCCTCCACCTGCACCAACATGTCGGCCAACCGGTGCTTGATCGCTTGGAACGAGCCGATCGGCCGCCCGAACTGGACCCGGTCCTTGGCGTAGGCGACGGTCATGTCGAGTCCGCGTTGGGCGAGCCCGACCTGCATGGCGCTGACCAACGCTCGGGCGATCGCGGTCAGCACAGCAGGGTCAACCGCCCCGCCTACCGACGCGGTGGCTCCCCGGAGGGTGCCCAGTCGAAGGAACTGGTCCATGGTCGGGGTCAGGTCGAGCTCTGCTGCTGCGACGTGGGCCAGGAGGCCGTCGTCGATGGTGAACACGTGCTCGGCGGAACCGGCATTGAGTGCCAGCCCGCCGGCACAGCCGGGCCAGGCGATCGTGGCCACCTCACCGGCCGCGATCAGCGGAAGCCACTTCACTTTGGCCTCCTCGGTTCCCCACAGGGTCAGGGCAGTCGCGGCCAGAGTGGTGCCGAGCAGCGGATGGGGGACCAGCGCGTTGGTGAGCGACTCCAGGACCACCGCCGATTCGGCCAGGGTGGCCCCGGCGCCGGCGTACTCATCGGCGATGGGTAGTGCCGCGACCCCGATCTGGTCGCACATCGTCGTCCAGAGCGAGACGTCGTAGCCAACCGGGGTGTCCAGCGCGCGCCGACTCGCGGCCGAGTCGGCGCGCTTGGCCAGCAGGGCACCGGTGATCTGGGCCAACTCCTGTTGGTCGGCGGTGCGGCTGATCAACATGGCGCTCCCAGGCTCTCGAGGACGCGACGACGGTGGACCGTGGGAGTTCCCCATGCGCCGACCAGGGCGCGGACCCGAGTCAGCCACAAGGAGAGATCGAACTCGGCGGTGTAGCCGATGGCGCCGTGCACCTGCAGCGCGGTGCGCGCGGTCCGGTAGGCCGCCTCCGCTGCTCCCACCTTGGCCGCACTGACCGCCTGAGGAGTGGGGTCCAAAGCGGCCCCCCACACCAACGGGCGCGCGAAATCCACCGCGATCCGGCAGTCGGCCAGCTGATGTTTGATCGCCTGGTAGGAGCCGATCTCCCGGCCGAACTGACGGCGTTGCTTGACGTAGGCCACCGAGTCAGCCAGGACGCGCTCTGCACAGCCCAGCAGTTCGGCGGCACAGGCGAGGGTGGCGAGGTCCAGGCTTGAGGCGGCCTCGACGAGGTGAGCGGGACCGCTCGCCTCGAGGTCGAACAGACGCCTGGTCGGGTCGACCGAGGCGACCGACTCCCCGGCCGGCAGCCCTGTGGCCAGGCCCTCCTCGGTCAGCACGAATCGGTGTGTGGCCACATCGGCATCCAGTGCCAGTGGCGTGTGCGGGGGAGCAGCGAGGGTTGCCATCTCGCCAGCGGCAAGCCTCTCGGCCACCGGATCCTCGACGAGCCCGGGCAGGGCCGCGACGGTTTCGATCCAGGGTCCGGGCAACACGGCCCAGCCGATGGTCTCGAAGGCGACCACCAGTTCGGCGGCACTCGCCTCCGCGCCGCCGAGGCGTTGGGGCACCATCAGCCCGTTGACGCCGAGTTCGGCCAGAGCGGTCCAGACCTCGCGTCCGGCGCAGTGGTCCCCGCCGGCCCAGCGGCGATTGACCGAGGCGAGGTCGAAGTCGCTCAGCTGACTGCGAAGCGCGGACTGGAAGTCCACCTGGTCCTGGGAGAGTTCGAACCTCATCGGCTGCCTCGCAGTTCGCGCGGCAGGCCCAAGATCCGCTCGGCCACGATGTTGCGCTGGATCTCGTTGGTCCCGGCGTAGATCGGACCCGAGAGGGAGAAGAGGTAGCCGTCGGTCCAGCGGTCCTGCACCTCGGCGAGTGGCCCGAGCAGGTCGAGGGCTGTCTCGTGGAGAGCGATGTCGAGCTCACTCCAAAACACCTTGTTGACCGACCCGGCAGCGCCCATGTCGCCACCCTGACTCAGTCGGGTCACGGTGCCCCAGGTGTAGAGCTGGTAGGCCTTGGCCCTGATCCAGGCGTCGGCGACATCGGCCTCGTTCTCCGGGGGGCAGCCCTGGCCGGCCCACAGGTCCACGAGCCGGTCCGCCGCGGCCAGGAACCGCCCGGGGGAGCGGAGTGAGAGCCCGCGCTCGTTGCCGGCAGTGCTCATCGCGACCCGCCAGCCGTCCCCGGGGGCACCCAGCACGTCGCGGTCGGGAACGAACACGTCGTCGAGGAAGATCTCGGCGAATCCGGCCTCGCCGTCGAGTTGGGCGATCGGACGGACCGTCACTCCGTTGGCGTCGAGGGGGAACAGGAAGTAGGTCAGGCCGTGGTGGCGCACCGAGTCCGGGTCGGATCGGAAGAGCCCGAACCCCCAATGCGCGTACGCCGCCCGCGAAGACCACGTCTTCTGGCCGTTGAGGACCCACCCACCGCGGGCGTCGTCGCGGGTCGCCGATGCCCGCAGCGACGCCAGATCCGAGCCGGCCTCCGGCTCGCTCCACGCCTGGGCCCAGATGGTCCGGCCCGCCCCCATGTCGGGCAGGAACCGCTGCTGCTGCTCGGTGGTGCCGTGGTCGAAGAGGATCGGAGCCAGCAGGAAGATCCCGTTCTGGGACACCCGCCCCGGCGCGCCACAGCGGTAGTACTCCTCCTCGAAGATCACCCATTGGGTCAAGGACGCTTCGCGACCGCCGTACTCACGGGGCCAGGAGACGACCGACAGCCTTGCCTCGGCGAGTTCGGCCTCCCACTCCTGGTGCGCCCGGAAACCGGCCGCGGTGTCCATGCTGGGCAGCGGCGTGGTCGGGACGTGGCTGCGCAACCATGCGCGCGCCTCGTCCTGGAAGGCCAGGTCATCGGCAGAGAAATCGAGGTTCACTCGCCCGCTTGCTCCTTGTTGCGCGCCGCCATCGACTTCGCGTCAAGACCGCCCAGGGAGTCGCTGGACACCTCGGCGTTGTGGGCGTGGGCGAAGTGGTGCAGGCCGAAGACCGAATCCATGCCGGCCCGCAGACCTTGCAGATCCTCGGCCTGGTTGATCGCCTTCTTGGTCAGCGCCAACCCGAAGCGAGGCATCTGGGCGATCCGCTCGGCCATCGCCACTACTGTCGACTCCAGGTCCTGTGCCGGGACCACCTGGTTGACCATGCCGAGTTCGAGGGCCCGCTGGGCGGTGAACCGGTCGCCGGTGAACAGGAACTCCTTGGCGGCCCGCGGGTTCATCACCCACGGGTGGGCGAAGTACTCCACTCCGGGGATCCCCATGCGGACGACCGGGTCACTGAAGAAGGCGTCGTCGCTGGCCACGATGAAGTCGCAACTCCAGGCCAGCATGAGACCGCCGGCGATGCAGGCCCCGTGGACCATCGCGATCACCGGCTTGGGGATCTCACGCCAGCGTCGGCACATGCCCAGATAGACCTCGGACTCGCGGGCGAAGCGCTTGTCGCCGCCCTCCTTGTCGACGTGGTCCCACCAGATGACGGCCTTGCGCTCGAAACTGGTGTCGACGTCGCGACCGGGGGTGCCGATGTCGTGACCTGCGCAGAAGTGCTTGCCGTTGCCGCTGAGCACGATCACCTTGACCGCGTCGTCGTCGACGGCCGCCTGGAAGGCCGCATCCAACGCATAGGTCATCGCCGAGTTCTGGGCGTTGCGGTAGTCGGGGCGGTCCAAACGCACCCGGGCGATGGCGCCCTGGACCTCATAGGAGACGGGTCGCTCTTCGCTCATGATTCCTCCGGTAGCGGGCTGGTTCTCAATTCGGTCTTGAGAACCTTGCCCATCGCGTTCCTGGGCAGTACGTCGATGAAGGTGATCAGTTTCGGCACCTTGTAGTTGGCGAGGCGTTCTTTGAGGAAGGCGGCAACCATCGGCTCGTCGGGCCCGACCGGCGGCTCTCGGCGTACGACGAAGGCACGGCCGACCTCGCCCAACCGCTTGTCGGGGATGCCGACGACAGCGCAGTCGACCACACCCTCGAGTCGAGCCAGCGTCTGCTCGACCTCGGCCGGATAGACGTTGAACCCGCCGGAGATGTACATGTCCTTGATCCGGTCGGTGATGGAGAGATTGCCGTCGGCATCAAGGACACCCACGTCTCCGGTGTGCAGCCAGCCCTCGGCGTCGATCGCCTCGGCCGTGGCGGCCGGATCATCGAGATAGCCGAGCATCACGTAGTCCCCGCGCACCAGCAGTTCGCCACCGGGTCCGATGCGGGTCTCCATCCCCGGGATCGCCCGGCCGCAGGTGGTGGCAACCACCTCGGCCGGTTCGTCGCCCCGACACATCGTGACCACAACCGCCTCGGTCATCCCGAAGGCGGTGACCACCTGCTCGATGGCCAGGCCGTCGCGCGCCCGCATCTGCTCGATCAGCACCACAGGCACCGAGGCGGCCCCCGTGACCGCGAGGCGGAGGCTGGACAGGTCGTGCGCCGAGCGCTGAGGGCTGGTCAACAGTTGCTGGAAGATCGTCGGGGCGCCGGGCAGGACGCTGATCTGCTCGCGCTCGATCAGCGCCATCACCTCCACCACGTCGAACATCGCCATCGGGTAGAGGCAGGCCCCGGTGAGCAGGCCGACGACGATGCCGGCCTTGTAGCCGAAGGAGTGGAAGAACGGGTTGACGACGAGGTAGCGGTCCTCGGCGCGGACGCCTCCGATGCTTCCCCAAGCAGCAGCAGTGCCGATGGTCTGGTGGTGGGCGCTCATCGCGCCCTTGGCACGGCCGGTGGTCCCGGAGGTGAACAAGATGTCGGCGACATCGCCCGACCTCACGGCGGCGGCGCGGCGGTCGGCCTCGTCGAGGGATGTCGGTGACGGTTCGGCTTCTTCCAGCGTGGCCAGGTCGAGGAGGCGGGCGGTGGAGCCGAGCGCGTTCAGGTCGGCGATCTGGGTGCGCCCCAGGAAGCCGTCGGCGATCACACACAGCACCGCCTGGGAGCGAGCCAGCAGGTCGCTCACCTCGTGCGCGGTGTAGCGGGAGTTCAACGGGATCAGGGTGCCGCCGGCGTACGTCACGGCCAGGGCGGCCACCACCCACTCGGTGCTGTTGGGCGCCCAGAGTCCTACGCGCTGGCCCGGGCTCATCCCGAGGTCGATGTAGTGAGCAGCGACTGCGCGGACACGGGTGAGGAGGTCGGTGAACGTGGTGACTGCGTCGCCCTCGGCGTACGCAGGTCGGTCGGCGTAGCGAGCGGCCGCCGCCTGCAGGGCCGCAGGCAGGGTGTCAGGTGTAATACCCACGTCGCCTCCTAACCAAACAAGTGCTTGGTAGGCTACCGCATGTGTCCCGTGACAGTGCCGTGCTGTGGCCCACACTCAGCGATGCCGAATTCCGCATGCAGGTGCGTGAGTTCCTCCGTGACAGCCTGTCCGGGCCATGGTCGCATCTGCGAGGTCAAGGAGGGCCGGGCCGCGAACACGAGAGCTATCTCGAACGCGTCGCCTGGGATCGCTACCTTGCCGCGAACGGGTGGTCCTGCATTGGCTGGCCGGTGGAGTACGGCGGCCGCGGACTGAGTCTTTGGCAGCAGGTCATCTTCCACGAGGAATACGCCCTCTCCGACGCCCCCTCGCGGGTGAGCCATCTGGGTGAGCAACTGCTCGGACCGACACTGATCGCCTTCGGGACCCCCGAGCAGAAGGCACGGTTCCTTCCTCCGATCGCGGCCGTGGAGGAGTTGTGGTGTCAGGGCTACTCCGAGCCGGGAGCCGGTTCTGACCTCGCCAACGTCTCGACGAAGGCGCGGCTCGACGAGGCGGCCGGGGAGTGGGTGATCGATGGTCAGAAGGTCTGGACCTCCTGGGCCCATGAAGCCGACTGGTGCTTCGTGGTCGCCCGTACCGAACCCGGATCGCGGCGACACCGGGGCCTGTCCTACCTGCTGGTTCCGATGGACCAACCCGGAGTGGAGATCCGACCGATCCTGCAGTTGACCGGCACCTCGGAGTTCAACGAGGTGTTCTTCTCCGAGGCCCGCACCGGCGGGGACCTGGTAGTCGGCGACCCCGGCCAGGGCTGGGGTGTTGCGATGGCCACGTTGAGTTTCGAGCGAGGGGTCTCGACGCTGGGGGAGCAGGTGGGCTTCCGCAAGGAACTCAACTCGCTGATCGCCACCGCCAAGGAGCGCGGGACCTGGGACGACCCGGTGCTGCGCGATCGACTCGTGCAAGCCGACGTGGACCTCGAGGTCCTCGGCCTGAACTCCTTGCGCATGCTCACCGAGTCGACCACCGATGCCGGCCAAGCCTCGATCACCAAACTTCTCTGGGCCACGTGGCACCGTCGACTCGGCGAACTCGCGATGCAGGTGCAGGGTCCCGACTCGTTGGTGTGCGGGCCCGATTACGACCTTGACGACTGGCAGCGGTTGTTCCTCTTCAGTCGCGCCGACACCATCTACGGCGGCTCCAACGAGATCCAGCGCAACATCCTCGCCGAGCGCGTGCTCGGCCTTCCCCGAGAGGCCCGCCCCGATGCCTGATCGAGCCACCCTCCCCGCCCCCGAGTACGTCCCCGGGCACGGGCTCCTCACCGACCAGGTGGTGGTGGTCACGGCCGCTGCGGGTGCCGGGATCGGCGCGGCCGTCGTGCGCCGCGCTCTGGAGGAGGGGGCCCGCCACGTGATCCTGGGCGACACCCACGAGCGCCGCCTCGGCGAAGCCCGGGAGGCCCTGTCGGGCGAGTTCGGAGGAGACCGGGTGACGACCGTGGTGTGCGATGTCACCTTGCAGGCCGACGTGGACGCCCTGGTCGCGGCAGCCGATCGCGCTGGGGGTGCCGACATCTGGATCAACAACGCCGGTCTGGGCGGCACCGACTCGATCCTCGACATGACCGACGAGGCATGGACGCGGGTCCTGGATGTGACGTTGACCGGCACGATGCGCTGCATCCGCGCGGTCTCGAGGCGGTGGGTGGAGCAGGGACGCGCCGGGGTCATCGTCAACAACGCCTCGGTGGTCGGCTGGCGCGCCCAGGACGGCCAGGCGCACTACGCCGCGGCCAAGGCGGGCGTGATGGCTCTGACCCGGTGCGCAGCCATGGATCTCGCCCAGCACGGGATCAGGGTCAACGCGGTGTCCCCGAGTCTGGCCATGCACCCCTTCCTGGAGAAGGTCACCAGTGCGGAGTTGCTGCACGAACTCACCCAGCGCGAAGCCTTCGGTCGCGCGGCCCAGCCCTGGGAGGTGGCCAACGTGATGGTGTTCCTGGCCAGCCGCTATTCGTCGTACCTCACCGGCGAGGTGATCAGCGTGAGTAGTCAGCATGCGTAGCCGCCGCGACGAGTTGCTGGGCATCGCCGCCGAGCTCTTCGCCGAGCGCGGGTTTCGCAACACCACCGTGCGCGACATCGCCGACGCGGCCGGGATCCTGTCCGGATCGCTCTATCACCACTTCGACTCCAAAGAGGCGATGGTCGACGAACTGCTCGACAAGTTCCAGCGCCAACTCTTCGCGACGTACGACGCGATCGTGGCCAGCGACCTATCGGCGCGGGCCAAGGTCGAGGCAGTGGTCAGGGCCTCTTTCGATGCCATCGACCAGCACCACTGCGAAGTGGCGATCTTCCAAAACGATGCCGCCTATCTCTCCACCTTCGAGCGGTTCGCCTATCTGGAGCAGCGCAGTGCGCGGTTCCGCACCCTGTGGTTGGACCTGCTGACCGACGGTGTCGCCTCGGGTGATCTGCGTGCGGACTTGGACATCGAACTGGTCTATCGATTCATCCGCGACACCGTCTGGGTGGCCGTGCGCTGGTTCCGCCCCGGCGGCTCCATGAGCGCCACGCAGGTCGCCGACCAGTACCTCGCCATCGTCTTTGAAGGGATCGCCCATGCCTGAGGCCTACCTCGTCGATGCGGTCCGCACGCCGGTGGGCAGACGTGGCGGGTCACTGTCCGCGCTGCATCCGACCGACCTCGGCGGCACGGTGCTGACCGCGCTCATGGAGCGCACGCAGGTCGACCCGGGCGCCGTCGATGACGTGATCATGGGCTGTTGCGACACCATCGGCGGCCAGGCCGGTGACGTTGCCCGCTCGGCGTGGCTGGTAGCCGGGCTCCCCGAGCATGTCCCCGGGGTGACCATCGACCGACAGTGCGGGTCCTCCCAACAGGCGGTCCACTTCGCCGCCCAGGCGGTGATGTCGGGAACCGCCGACCTGGTGGTGGCCGGCGGGTTGCAGAACATGTCCGCGATCCCGATCTCCGCGGCGATGCTGGTGGGTCAACAGTTCGGGTTCAGCACTCCCTTCGCCGAATCGCCAGGCTGGATCGCGAGGTACGGCGACCAGGAGGTCAGCCAGTTCCGGTCGGCGGAGATGATCGCCGAGCGCTGGGAGCTGAGTCGAGAGGACATGGAGGAGTTCGCCTTGGCCTCGCACACGAGGGCCCGCGCGGCGATCGACGAGGGCCGCTTCGACTCCCAGATCGTGGCGGTCGGCGACTTCACTCAGGACGAAACCGTGCGGGAGACCTCCCTGGACAAGATGGCCGCCCTGCAGCCGCTGGCTCCCGGAGGTCGGATCACCGCTGCGGTGGCCTCGCAGATCAGCGACGCCGCGTCCGCGATGCTGGTGGCCTCCGAGGCAGCAGTGCGCGAGCACGGGCTGCGGCCGCGGGCCCGGGTGCACCACATCAGCGTGCGCGCCGACGATCCGGTCTGGATGCTGACCGGCCCGATCACGGCCACCCGACATGCGTTGGCCAAGACCGGGATGAGCGTGGCCGACATCGACCTCTTCGAGTGCAACGAAGCGTTCGCCTCGGTGGTGTTGGCGTGGGCCAAGGAGTGCGAGGTGCCATTGGAGCGGGTCAACGTCAACGGCGGTGGCATCGCGCTTGGGCACCCGATCGGTGCCACCGGCACCCGGATCATGACGACCCTGCTGGCCGAACTCGAACGCACCGGCGGCCGCTTCGGGCTGCAGACCATGTGTGAGGGTGGCGGTCAGGCCAACGTGACCATCATCGAGCGCCTCTAGGTTCAGAGGCCGGAGATTCCCTCGCCCTGACCGGCCTGCTCGTCGAAGGACTCGTGCTCGAGCAGATGCAGGACCGGTACGCCGAGTCGACGACGGGCCCGGGAGGTCCAGTCGAGGTGGAAGAACTCGGCCACCACGTGGGGTCGGGTCAACACGATCGCCTCCTGGGCCTTCTCGGCCGAGACCGCATCCACCAGTGCTTGCACCGGATCGTCGGAGACGACCTCACCGCGAGCAGTGCCGCCGACGGCGCCGAGTGCTTCGAGGCTGGCCGCGAGAGCGGCACGTGCGTCGTTGAGCAGGTCGTGCTGGAGTTCGACGAAGTCGTCGGCCTCCATCGCCAGCGGGGCGATCACCTCGCCACTGCCCAATGCCCCCATGGCCGCTTCGACCCGACCGGCAGCGTCCTCGACCGGCAGGAGCACGACGTAGCGCACCCCCTCGCCGATGCCGCTGTGGAGGCCCAAGACCTGGGTCGCGTCCAGTGCAGTCAACTCCTGCTCGATCAGCAGGACCACCGGGTAGTCGCTCGTGCTCATCGCTTCCTCCCTGGGATAAAGACCTCACCTAGATCGTAGGAGACCGGCTCGTCGAGTTGGTCATATCCGCAGCTGAGCGGGTCCCGGTCGGGCCGCCAGCGCTTGAACTGTGCTGTATGCCGGAAGCGGCGACCTTCCATGTGGTCGTAGCCGACCTCCACGACGAGGTCGGGACGCAGCGGCACGAAGGAGAGGTCCTTGCCGGCGCTCCAGCGACTCTGAGTGCCCGGCACGCGACCAGGGTTCGCGATCGCCCACCCGGCCCACGCGCCCCACGGGTGCTCCTCGATAGGGCACTCCAAGGGCTTGAGTTGGGTGACCAGTTCGGCGCGACGAGCGGCGGTGAAACTGGCGGAGACGCCGATGTGCTGGAGACCGCCCTGCGCGTCGTAGAGGCCGAGCAGCAGTGACCCGAGCAGCGGCTTGTCCGGTGTGGAGGTCTTGTGCAACCGGTATCCGGCCACCACCACGTCGGCGGTTCGGGTGTGTTTGATCTTCATCATCGTGCGTTTGTTCGGTTCATAGCGGGCATCTAGCGGCTTGGCCATGACGCCGTCGAGCCCGGCCCCCTCGAACTGCTCGAACCAGCGGGTGGCTTCGACCGGGTCGGTCGTCGTACGCGTGAGGTGGATCGATCCGCGCGCCTCGGCAAGGGCGGTCTCCAGATGGGCTCTGCGGTCTTTGAACGGCAGCCCCATGAGATTCTCCTCGCCCAGGGCCAGGCAGTCGAAGGCGACGTACTGGGCCGGGGTCTTGTCGGCCAGCATCGCGATGCGAGACGCCGCCGGGTGGATGCGCTCTTGGAGCACCTCGAACTCCAGGCGTCCCTCGATCGCCACGAAGATCTCCCCATCCAGCACGCACCGTTCGGGCAACACCTCGCGCAACTGCGCGACGACTTCGGGGAAGTAGCGGGTCAGCGGTTTGGTGTTGCGGGAGGCCAACTCGACCTCGTCTCCGTCCTTGAAGACTAGGCAACGGAACCCATCCCACTTGGGCTCGAAGGAGAGCCCCTCACGGGTGGGGATGGCCTTCACGGAGGTAGCCAGCATCGGCAGCACCGGCGGCAACACGGGCAGATCCATGCAGGCGACTGTAGGCGGTTCTCGGCCATACTCACCCCATGAGCCACCACAGGACATCGCACGCCAACTCCGCCATCTCCGACCTGCTGCGCGCTCCGGCAGGACCAGTCAACCTGGCCGACTTCGACCCGGACGCTCACCCGGGCTTCGACGGAGATCGGGCCGAGGCCGAGAAGATGTTCGCCGACATGGCCGCAGAACTCGCCGAACTCCAGGAGAAGCTGTTCGCCAACGGCTATGTGGGCGACCAACGGCGCCTCCTCCTGGTCATCCAGGGGATGGATACCTCGGGCAAGGGCGGAGTGCTCAGCCACGTCGTCGGGGCCATGTCTCCTTCGGGGATCCACCTGAAGTCCTTCAAGAAGCCCACCAAGGAGGAGTTGTCCCACGACTTCTTGTGGCGCATCGACAAGGAGGTTCCCGCGGCCGGCGAGATCGGCATCTTCGACCGCTCCCACTACGAGGACGTGCTGGTCGTTCGGGTGCACGAGTTGGCTCCCGCCGAGGAGGTCGAGCGCCGCTACGGGGCCATCAACGACTGGGAGGCCGCCCAGGTCGCCCAGGGAACAACGATCGTCAAGTGCATGCTCCACATCAGCGCCGATGAGCAGAAGGAACGGCTGCTGGCCAGGCTCGACGACCCCACCAAGCAGTGGAAGTTCAAGCCCGGAGATCTCGATGAGCGGGCGCTGTGGCCGGCGTACCAGTCGGCGTACGAGGTGGCGTTGAGCCGGTGCAGCACCGAGGCGGCACCGTGGTTCGTGATCCCGGCCAACCGGAAGTGGTACCGCAACTGGGCGATCACCTCGCTGCTGCTCGAGCACCTGCGCGCGATGGCACTGGACTGGCCGGCTCCGGACTACGACGTGTCGGCGCAGAAGACCCGGCTAGCCGGGGAAACCGCACCCGCGTGAGTCTTCCCCAAGTGAGCGTGACCAGGTACGTCACGCCGCTGCGCGAGGGCGGCTCGCTGCCCGGCATCGTCGAAGGCGACGATCTGGGCACCTACGTCTGCAAGTTCCGCGGCGCCGGCCAGGGGCTCAAAGTGCTGGTCGCGGAAGTGATCGTGGCCGGCTTGGCCGAGGCCCTCGACCTGCCCACGCCCCGTCTGGTGGAGTTGTCACTGAGCGCAGACATCGCCCGGTACGAGGCTGACGAGGAGGTCCAGGACCTGCTCACTGCCAGTGTCGGCAGCAATCTCGGCGTCGACTTCCTCCCCGGGTCCTTCGGCTTCGACCGGGCCGACTCGGTGCCCCCGGAGGTGGCCGCCAAGGTCCGCTGGCTCGACGGGTACGTCGCCAATATCGACCGCACCTGGCGCAACCCCAACCTCTTGATGTGGCACTCGGACCTGTGGCTCATCGACCACGGGGCGGCCCTGTATTTCCACCACAGTTGGGGCCAGACGCCGCCAGGACCAGAGCGTTTTGCGACCGCGCCGTTCGACAGCACCGGCCACGTCTTCGCGGGTGCCGACGTCGGCGGTGTCGACCGGGCCTGCGGGGACGCCCTGACCGACGAGGTGCTCGCCGCGATCGTGGCGCGGGTGCCGGCGGCCTGGACCAGCCATCAAGATGCCTATGTGGACCACCTCATCGCACGACGAGACGGGGGCCGACCATGGCTGAGCTGAGCCCCTACCAGTACGTCGTCCTCCGCTGCGTTCCGCGGGCGGATCGCGAGGAGTTCGTCAACGTCGGGGTCGTGCTCTTCTGTCAGGCCCGCGACTTCCTGGGCGTTGAGTGGGAGGTTGACCGCGATCGCGTCCAGGCTCTCGACGCCACGATCGAGGTCGATCAGGTCTGCCGTGGCCTGGAGTTCATCGGTGCTGTCTGTCGGGCGGACCCGGGGGCAGGGGAGATCGCCCACGCCGATCTGGGGACCCGTTTCGGTTTCCTCAAGGCTCCGCGGTCGACCGTCGTACGCCCCGGGCCGGTGCACGGGGGAGTCACGGGAGACCCCGAGGCGACGTTGACCGCCTTGCTGGACCGCCTGGTGCGCTGAAGGCTCAGACCGGAACGAGTTCGAGCGCGCCTACTAGGTAGCGGGCCACGACGGACTGGGCGACCAACGGGTGCGCTCCCAACGGCTCGGACACCGCGACCGCCCCGGCCTCCAATGCCAACTCCGTGGCGCGATCGCACAGAGGCCCGGCGGTCAGGAAGAGCGAGCCCACCGCAACGTGACGCTTGCCCTGGGCACGGAAGGCCCTCACGGCCTCACCGGTGGCCGGGGGCGCCGCGGCCGCGTAGGCGGCCATCACCGGGAGCTTGTGGTGAGCGCCCCAGACGCGGGCGAGGCGGGCGATGGCCTGGTTGGCGATCGCGTCGCCCGATCCGGCGCCGGCCAGCACGAGGGCGTCTAGTTCCCGCACCCGAGCCTGGGTCAATGCCGAACGCAACCGGGCGTCGAGCACCTCCAACAACGTGGTCTCCAGACCCAAGATGCGAGTCGCCCGGATCGGCAGCCCGGCCAGACGCTGACTGACCGCTTCGACGGCGGCGGGCACGTCGACCCCGACGTGGAAGGCCTCGTTGAGGAGCAGTGGGACCGCCACGACCTCCTCGGCACCGCGCCGAGCAAGCCGCTCGACGACACGGTCCAGACCAGCGCGGGTCTGGTCGAGATAGGCCGCCTCGACAGCGAGGTCGGGGCGCTGGCGGCGTACTTCGGCGACCAGTGCGGTGATCGTCTCGATGGTGCGCGGGTCGCGACCACTGGGGGCGAGGAGGACCAAGGCAGGCGCGGTCATGGTCGGTCTCCTTCTCGGAGGGGCACTGCGCGGACGCCGGAGGTGGGTGCCGGCTGGGGAGCGAGGAGAGTGGTTGTCATGGCGATCCTGGTTCCGAGGGGTTGGTGGACGCCTGGGCAGATCGACGACGTTGTCGACTGTGGGCGGCGGTCCTGGGGGGCGGTAGGACTCAGCCGCGACACATCATGCTGCGCGTACGCCCCAGGTCGACGTGGCGGCGAGCCACGAGCCAGGTGGTCGTTGCGGTCAACATGGACAGGAGTCTCACCTGTCGGACAGGCTCGACACAAATCTGAATCTCAACTAATGAGACGCACAATCACATAGTGAGACGTCGACGCAACGCGACGGACCCTCTCGCGTCGAGGTCCTCGGGCCTTCTAAGGTTCCTCCCATGACCGACACCCCGGGCGGCTCCTCGCTGCCGTACGCCGCCACCGCATCCCGCGCCTACCAGGCTGCCCTCGAGGTAATCGCCTCGGTGGAGCCGCGTGTGGCCGAGGCGACCCGCCAGGAACTGGCCGACCAGCGCTCCTCGCTGAAGTTGATCGCTTCGGAGAACTACGCCTCTCCTGCCGTGCTGCTCACGATGGGGACCTGGTTCTCCGACAAGTACGCCGAGGGCACCGTCGGACACCGCTTCTATGCAGCCTGCCAGAACGTCGACACCGTCGAGGCCCTGGCCGCCGAGCATGCCCGGGAACTGTTCGGCGCTGAATACGCCTACGCGCAACCCCACTCGGGGATCGACGCCAACCTGGTCGCCTTCTGGTCGATCCTGGCCAACCGGATCGAGACGCCGTCACTGGCCGAGTTCGGGGCGAAGGGGGTCAACGACCTCACCGATGACCAGTGGGAGCACCTTCGCAAGGCGCTGGGCAACCAGCGACTGCTGGGGATGTCCTTGGACGCAGGCGGCCACCTCACCCACGGTTTCCGGCCCAACATCAGCGGCAAGATGTTCCACCAGCAGTCCTACGGGACCGACCCGGCCACCCAGTTGCTGGACTACTCCCGCCTCCGTGAGCAGGCCAAGCAGTTCCGGCCGTTGGTCCTGGTGGCCGGCTATTCGGCCTACCCGCGTCGGGTGAACTTCGCGATCATGCGCGAGATCGCCGACGAGGTCGGTGCTGTGCTCATGGTCGACATGGCGCACTTCGCCGGGCTGGTCGCAGGCAAGGTGTTCACCGGCGATGAGGACCCGGTGCCGCACGCCCAGGTCGTCACCACCACCACCCACAAGTCGCTGCGCGGGCCGCGCGGTGGGCTCGTGCTGGCCACCGAGGAGTTCGCCGGCGACGTCGACCGGGGTTGTCCGATGGTGCTCGGCGGCCCGCTCTCACACGTGATGGCTGCCAAGGCGGTCGCCCTGGCCGAGGCCCGTCAGCCTGAGTTCCGCGCCTACGCGCAACGGATCGCCGACAACGCCCAGTCGCTG
Organism: uncultured Marmoricola sp.; assembly: GCA_937868075.1. Lineage (GTDB taxonomy): Bacteria > Actinomycetota > Actinomycetes > Propionibacteriales > Nocardioidaceae > Marmoricola. The sequence continues at coordinate 86,740 of CALMLL010000006.1, forward strand.
GCCGAGGGATTCCTCAAGCGCGGCGCCACCCTGGTCACCGGAGGCACCGACAACCACCTCGTGCTGCTCGACGTGCGCTCCTTCGGGTTGACCGGCCGTCAGGCCGAGTCGGCCCTGCTCGATGCCGGTGTGGTGACCAACCGCAACTCGGTGCCCCAGGACCCCAACGGCGCTTGGTACACCACCGGCGTGCGGTTCGGAACCCCGGCGCTGACCACGCGTGGGTTCGGCCACGAGGAGTTCGACACCGTGGCGCAGTTGGTCGTCGACGTCCTCAGCAACACCACGCCGGGCTCCACGTCGACCGGTGCCCCCTCGAAGGCCACCTACCGGCTGGCCGACGGGGTCGCGGATCGAGTGCGGGCGCGCTCTGCCGAGATGCTCGACAAGCACGAGCTCTACCCCGGCCTCGAGCTGAGCTGATCCTCAGTCGCGCAGGCTCTGGTAGATCTCCAGGGTCTGCGCCGCGATCGCCGGCCAGCTGAACGACTCGATGGCTCGCTGTCGCCCGGCCTGCCCCATGCGGTGGGCACGGTCAGGGTCGGCGACGGCCTCGTTGAGGGCTGCAGCGAAGTCGGCGACGTACGCCGCCGGGTCGACCGGGGTCCCGGTGCCGTCATGGAGTTGCTCGATCGGCACCAGCCATCCGGTCTCACCGGGCACGACCACCTCAGGAATGCCGCCGGTCGCGGTCGCCACGACCGCGGTGTCGCACGCCATCGCCTCCAGATTGACGATGCCGAGGGGTTCGTAGATCGAGGGGCAGGCGAAGACGGTCGCTTGGGTCAGCAGCGCCACCACGTCAGCTCTGGGCAGCATCTCCGCGATCCACACCACGCCGCCGCGGGTGGCCCGCAGGTCCTCGACCAGCGCTTCCACCTCCGCCTTGATCTCGGGGGTGTCCGGGGCGCCCGCACACAGCACCAGTTGGACATCGGGGGGGAGCTGCGCGGCGGCGCGAAGGAACAGCGGCAGTCCCTTCTGCCGCGTGATCCGGCCGACGAAGATGACGCTGCGACGGTCCGGATCGATGCCGAGTTCGCGGACCCGGTCGGGGTTGGCGGTCGGGGTCCACAGTGCGGTGTCGATGCCGTTGTGCACGACCTTGACCCGGCCTGGGTCGACTGCGGGATAGGAGCGGAGCACGTCGTCGCGCATGGCGCCACTGACCGCGATGATCCCGGCGGCGGCTTCGTATGCGGTGCGCTCGGCCCAGGAGGAGACCGCGTAACCGCCGCCGAGTTGTTCGGCCTTCCACGGTCGCATGGGCTCGAGGCTGTGGGCGGTGACCACGTGCGGGACGTCGTACATCAGGGCGGAGAGGTGGCCGGCCATGTTGGCGTACCAGGTGTGGGAGTGGACCACATCGGCGCCTTCGCAGGCCGAGACCATGGCGAGATCGACCCCGAGTGTGGCGATCGCCGGGTTGGCGTCGGCGAGGCCGGCCAGCGGTGGATGCGAGGTGGTGTCGGCCTCATCACGGGGTCCGTCGAAGGCATGCACGCGGACCGTGGCGAGCTGTCGAAGTGCCCTGACGAGCTCGGCAACGTGAACGCCAGCCCCCCCGTAGATGGACGGCGGGTATTCCTTGCTCAGAATGTCGATCCGCATGGACAGCAACGTAGCCCTGCGGCACCGGCGGCACTACTTTGGAGGTATGTCAGCCCGTAAGAAGGTCATGGCCATCGTCCTTGCCGGTGGGGAGGGTAAGCGGCTGATGCCGCTGACCGCGGACCGTGCCAAACCCGCGGTGCCTTTCGGCGGGATCTACCGACTGATCGACTTCGCATTGTCGAACGTTGTCAACAGCGGCTACCTGCAGGTGGTCGTGCTCACCCAGTACAAGTCCCACAGTCTCGACCGCCACATCAGCTCCACCTGGCGGATGTCGACGATGCTGGGCAACTACGTGGCCAGCGTGCCGGCCCAACAGCGGGTCGGGAAGCGGTGGTACCTCGGCAGCGCCGACGCGATCTTCCAGAGTCTCAACCTCGTGCGGGACGAGAAGCCCGACATCATCGTGGTGGTCGGTGCCGACCACGTCTACCGGATGGACTTCTCCCAGATGGTGGACCAGCACCTGGAGTCGGGGGCCGCCTGCACGGTGGCCGCGATCCGCCAACCCATCGCCGATGCCAACCAGTTCGGCGTCATCGACGTGCACCCCGACGACCCGAAACGGATCCGCGAGTTCCTGGAGAAGCCCGACGACCCGGTCGGGCTGCCGGACTCTCCGGACGAGGTGCTGGCCAGCATGGGCAACTACGTCTTCGACGCCGATGCGCTGGTCGATGCGGTGACCCGCGACGCCGACGACGAGGGGTCGCGCCACGACATGGGCGGCGATATCGTCCCCGACTTCGTGCGCCGGGACCTCGCCGGCGTCTACGACTACAAGGACAACGACGTCATCGGCTCGACCGACCGCGACCGCGGCTACTGGCGCGACGTCGGAACCATGGCGTCCTACTACGCCGCGCACATGGACCTCGTCAGCCCGTTGCCGGTCTTCAACCTCTACAACCTCGACTGGGCGATCTACACCAGTTCGGGGCCCTACCCGCCAGCGAAGTTGGTGCAAGGCGAGGGCGGCCGCAGCGCGAGCACTTTCAACTCGATCCTCAGTCAGGGCGTCGTCGTGGCTGGGGGAGACGTCAACCGGTCGGTGCTCTCACCTGCGGTCTTCGTCCAGCGTGGCGCCGAGGTCTCCGAGTCGGTGCTGCTCAACGGTGTGCACGTGGGGCCGGGTGCGATCGTGCGGAACGCCATCATCGACAAGGGTGTGGTGATCCCGGGCGGGGTGCACATCGGGATCGACAAGGAGTACGACATGGCCCGCGGCTTCATGGTCGAAGACGGGCTCACGATCATCGCCAAGGGACAAGAGGTTCACAAGTGAACGATCGTGCCGGCACCGTGGCAACCGCCGCGGACCTGGTCGACCTGCCCCATCTCGTCACCGCCTACTACACCGGAGTCCCCGACCCGGACGACCCCGACCAGCAGGTCGCCTTCGGCACCTCCGGGCACCGTGGCAGCAGTCTGAAGACCTCCTTCAACGAAACCCACATCGCCGCGACCACGCAGGCCATCTGCGACTACCGGGCTTCGCAGGGCTACGACGGCCCACTGTTCATCGGGCGCGACACCCATGGGCTGAGTGAGCCGGCGTGGGCCACCGCCTTGGAGGTGCTGGTCGCCAACGACGTACAGGTGCTGGTCGACAGTCGAGACGGCTACACCCCCACGCCTGCGGTCAGCCACGCGATCATCCGGGCCAATGCCGGTCGCAGCAGCGGGGCCGGGTTGGCCGACGGCATCGTGGTCACCCCGTCCCACAATCCGCCCAGCGACGGCGGCTTCAAATACAACCCACCTCATGGGGGACCGGCCGACACCGACGCGACCTCGGTGATCGCGGCCCGCGCCAACGAGTTGATCCGAGCCGGATTGGCGGGGGTGCGCCGGACCGGATTCGAGTCCGCCCGCCGCGCCGTGGGCAGCTACGACTTCCTCGGCACGTACGTCGACGACCTGCCTGCAGTCATCGACATGGCCGCGATCAGGGACGCCGAGATCCGCATCGGTGCCGACCCGCTCGGAGGGGCCTCGGTGGCCTACTGGGGGGAGATCGCCGACCGCCACGGTCTGGACCTTCAGGTGGTCAACCCGCTGGTGGATGCCACGTGGCGATTCATGACGCTGGACTGGGACGGCAAGATCCGCATGGACTGCTCCTCCCCGTCGGCGATGGCCTCCCTGATCGGGCGCCGTGCCGACTACCAGATCGCGACCGGCAACGACGCCGATGCCGACCGTCACGGGATCGTCACCCCCGACGCCGGTCTGATGAACCCCAATCACTACCTCGCCGTGGCGATCGGCTACCTCTTCGGCGGCGCCCGCCCGAACTGGCCGGCCACGGCTCGCATCGGCAAGACCCTGGTCTCCAGTTCGATGATCGATCGGGTGGCCGCCGGCCTCGGGAAGCCTCTGGTGGAGGTGCCGGTCGGGTTCAAATGGTTCGTTCCGGGCCTGATCGACGGGTCGTTCGGCTTCGGTGGGGAGGAGTCGGCGGGGGCCTCGTTCCTGCGCACGGACGGCACTTCGTGGACCACCGACAAGGACGGCATCCTGCTGGCGCTGCTGGCCTCGGAGATCCTGGCCCGTACCGGCCGCAGCCCCAGTGAGCATTACGCCGACCTCGTCGCCCAGCACGGCGACCCGGCCTACGCACGCATCGATGCCCCGGCCACCCGCGAGCAGAAGGCCCGCCTCGGTGCCTTGGCGCCCGAGGATGTCCGGGCCACCGACCTGGCCGGAGAGCCGATCACCGCGAAGTTGACCGCGGCCCCCGGCAACGGCGCCGCGATCGGCGGACTCAAGGTCACCACCGAGTCGGCGTGGTTCGCGGCTCGGCCCAGCGGCACCGAGGACGTCTACAAGATCTACGCCGAATCCTTCCGCGGCCCCGAGCATCTGGCTCAGGTCCAGGCCGAAGCTCGTCAGGTTGTCGGGGCGGCGCTGGGCTGAGTCGGCTACCGGGGTCGTACGGTAGTCCGCATGGCGAGCAAGGTGGCGTGGTCCGCACCTGCCTGGCTGGTTTCCCTCAAAGACGCCCTCTGGCGCATCATCGTGTCCACCGTCGGCACCTGCATGCGCAACCGGGTGACCGGGCTGGCGGCCGAGGCAGCCTTCTTCGCGGTGCTCTCGTTGCCGCCGCTGATCTTCGCTCTGGCCGGATCGATCGGCTACGTCTTCGCACAGTTCAGCGATGCCAAGGTGGGTGAGATCCGCCAGACGGTGCTCGACGTCGCCAGCCGGGCGCTGACACCCGATGCCGTGGACAGCATCATCCGGCCTACCCTGGACGACGTGCTGCGCGGTGGGCGCTACGACGTCGTCTCGATCGGGTTCATCCTGGCGCTGTGGTCGGGCAGTCGGGCCCTCAACGTCTTCGTCGACACCATCACGATCATGTATGGGCTCGGTGGCCAACGCGGCATCGTCCGCACCCGGATGCTGTCCTTCGGGCTCTACGTGATGGGACTCGTCACGGCGGTCATCACCTTGCCGCTGGTGCTGGCCGGCCCGGCGCTGGTGGGGGCATGGATCCCGGCGCGCCTGGATTGGCTGCGCGGCCTCTATTGGCCGGTCGTGTTGGTGCTCGGGATCTGCTTCCTCGCCACGCTGTATCACGTGTCGGTGCCGGTGCGGACCCGTTGGCGGTTCAACCTCCCCGGGGCAGGCTTCACGATGTTCTGCTGGGTCTTCGGCTCGGCGCTGCTGCGCATGATCCTGGTCGGCACCGCCAAGGGTTCCACCTCGATCTACGGCCCGCTGGCCACCCCGATCGCCGTCTTGCTGTGGCTCTATCTGCTCTCGATCGCGGTGCTGATCGGGGCGGCCCTCAACGCGGCGATGGACGCCATCTGGCCCCAGAACGAGCCGGGGCAGGCGCGCCTCGACCTGGCCAGGCGGCTGCGGCTAGACGCCATGGTGGCTCGCCGGGCGCCCCGGGGTCCACGGGCCGAATAATCCGGTGCTTACCCGGCCTCGGCTGCCTATGGTGGGCCCGTGGTTGTGCGCTGGCAGGGCGTCGTACGCCGGATCGAGACGGGGGTGTGCCTCGTCGAGGTCCCGGCGGGCCTGATCAGGGCCAGTTGGAGCGGACGCCTGCTGGCCGCCGTGGCCCGGGACCGAGTCCACGAGCCTCGGCCAGGTGATCGGGTGAGCCTGACGCTGTGGTCGGACGGGCGCGCCACGGTCAATGCCGTGGTGGCAACCGCCGCCGAGGAGACCCGGGTGGTGCCGCTGCGTCGTCCGGGCTGAGCGACGTGCCAGACTGGCGCCGTGGGAAACGTCACCTTGCCGACGCCGGTGTTCGTTGCGGGGGGCGCGTTGTGCCTGCTCGCCGGCTACTTCGTCGGCACCACCACCGGACCGGCCCGCGTCGAGGCGCCGACGGCCACGGTGGTCAGCTACCAGACCAGTTCCGATCGACTCTGCCTGAGCGGAGACGCGGTCACCTCGCTCGACGGGGTCGAGAACGGCGCCCTATGCGGGCGCTGGCGGCGTACGGACGCGGCCGCGACGGTGCCAAAGAAGGGTGACAGCTTCCGGTTCGTGTCGGTCGTCACGAGGGCCGATGGACGCTCCCAGACGGTGATCTATGGCGACGTCGTCTCCTGAGCGGGACTCTGCTTCCTGGGTCCGGCTTCCCCAGCGGTCGGAGTCGCCGTGGTGGCGGCTCGGTAAGCGCCTGCTGCTGGCTGTGGCCATCATGGTCGGCACGGTGCTGTTGGTCTATGTGCAGCGCGGCGGGTACGTCGACATCAACGACCCTGACCGCTCCGTCGACCTCACCGACGCGATCTACTACGTGACCGTCACGTTGAGCACCACCGGCTACGGCGACATCGCGCCGGTCAGCCAAGCCGCCCGCATGATGAACGCCTTTGTGATCACCCCGGCCCGCATCGCGTTCTTGGTCCTGCTGATCGGCACCACACTGGAGGTGATGGCCTCCCAAGGACGAGCGCAGTTCCGGGCCGCGCGTTGGAGGAAACGAATGGGCGATCACTTCGTCGTCATCGGCTACGGCACCAAGGGTCGCCGGGCCGCACAGACACTGGTCAACAACGGGATCGACAAGGACATGGTCGTCGTCGTCGATCCCGAGGGGGCGGCTCAGGACGAGGCCGCCAACGACGGCTTCGCGGTCATCCCCGGCGATGCCACCCGGCGAGACGTCCTACTGCGGGCCGGGGTCGACAAGGCGCAGCAGGTCCTGATCACCACCGGCCGTGACGACTCCACGGTGTTGTCGACGCTGACCGTGCGCCAACTCAACGCCAGCCTCTACATCGTGGCGGCGGTGCGCGAGGCCGAGAACGTGCCCTTGGTCCGCCAGTCCGGCGCCGACCAGGTGATTACCTCCTCCGATGCGGTCGGTCGTCTCCTGGGCCTGTCGTCGCTGTCTCCCTCGCTCGGCTCGGTCATGGAGGACCTCCTCACCTACGGCGAGGGCCTAGAGGTGGCCGAGCGGGATCTCCTGGTCAACGAGGTCGGCAAGCAGCCTCAGCAACTGCCCGACCAGGTGATCGCGGTCTATCGGGACGAGAAGGTGTTTCGCTACTTCGACCCGGCGGTCACCCAACTGGCTCGTGGGGACCGGGTCATCGTGGTGCGCCCGGCCAAGGATCTGCCGTGGGCTCCGCGACCGGGGACGCACGGCGAGGCCTTCGCCGACGAGAACGAGTGACTTGACCGACTTGACTTGTCGGAGGCTCGACGTACTCTGGACTTGACCAGCTTGACTGGCAAGGAGGAGTTCGATGACGCTGCGCAACCGAGTCGGGGTCGAGGTTTCGGCCGACCGCTACAAGCGTGAGGTGCTCGACGAGGTCGAGTCGGTGCTCGATTCGGTGCTGGCCGCCTATCGCCAACCCAACTCCGGGGTCACTGCCGCGATCGACGGGCTCACCAGCGCCCAGTTGGCTCGCCACCTGCTCGCCGGCCTGCCGGTGCTCGATGCGACCAACCCCATGGCCGACCTGATCGGCCCTTGCTATGACACCTCCGGGGTGCAGACCGTGTTGGGCAAGGCACGGGGTCGCGCGGTCTCCAAGCAGGCAGTCGAGGCGCGCCGTGAACGGCGCTCGATCCTGGCGCTGCGCACCAGTGACGGTCGCTGGGTCTACCCGACCTTCCAGTTCGCCGCCGACGGGTCGGTGCGCGCCGATATCGCTGCAGTGCTCCAGGTCGTGGGGGAGTCCTCGTGGACCTTGGCGACCTGGTGGCGCACCCCCTCGGCCGATCTGGAATCCCACACTCCGCTGGAGTGGCTCGACGCCGGGTGGCCCGTTGACGACGTGCTGGCGGCGGCTCGTCAGGCCGCGGCCCGCTGGGCCGCCTGATGGGTCGCTCGCGTCGCCAGATGGCGCAGCAGGCGCCCGCTCCTGGGGCGTCGTACGCCGACTTTCCGGCGTACACCGTTTCGGGGGAGAGCGAGTGGTTTCGCCACCACCAGGAGCGACCGGTGCCCGACCGAGGCGCGTGGTACTTCGCCAGCGTCCCGCCCGGTGGTGGCCGCTTCGACCTGGCCGAGCCCCGGGGGACCTGCTATCTGGCCACCTCGCGCGCGGCGGCGGTGCGTGAACTGATCGGCCCCGACTTCCTGGCCCTCGGCTGGGTGCCGGGGGAGTTGTTGCGAGGTCGCATCGTGTCCCGTCTCCGGGTGCCGGCGCCGGTGCGAGTCGCCAACGTGTCCGTGGCCTCGGCCGCCGACCGGGGCGTGAGTTCGGAACTGACCACCACCACCGACTACCCCCTAACCCAACAGTGGGCCGCAGCCTTCGCCCGGGCCGGCTTCGCCGGCATCCGCTACGCTCTGCGCTTCACCCCCGGCCGGGCCCGCGGCCTGGCTCTCTTCGGCCCCTCCGGACCGGCCGACGGACTGCCCGGCGACCCACTGGCTCAACAAGCCGCCGACGTGGTCGATCGCATGGGCCTGGCGGTCGTCGACGAGCCGCACTCTCGGGCTGTTGAGGTGGTCTCGCCGTCGGTGTAGGGGTCTGGCCGTGACCCAATACGGGCCGAACCCCCAGATGCAGAGCGCCTCGCGAACGCCACCAACACGGTCTCGCCGTTCGCGTGGCCAACGAGGTGGACTCACTCCTCAGCGCGAACTGGTCCAGGACGCGAGCGCTTGACAAACGTTCTGGGTGATGTCACATTGTGTGATGTTCACCATTGACCACTACAGGGGAAGCCATGACCTTCGCAAACGCCTTGACTCAACTGCGTGACACGTACCGAAACGAGGTCAACACTGCTCTGACCGAAGCTCGTCGGCGCCTTGAGACGGCACGGTCGGACCTCGCGGCGGCGGAGCGGGAGGTGAGCCTGTTCGAGGGAATCCTGACGGGGGTCGCTGGGAGTGCATCGACTTCGAGCGACGGTGGCCTGGTGAAACCAGTTGGAGAGCGCCAGGGCGGCTACATGACGCTGCACGAAGCGATGCACAAGGTGCTCCGCGAATCTCCCGAGCGCCGTCTGCGTGCAGGGGACATCATCGCCCAGATTGAGCGTCAGGGGCTCTACCGCATGCGCGACGGACGAGTCCCAGAGTCTCAACAGATTCACGCCCGCGCCAACAATTATCCCCACCTCTTCAACAAGGACGGGCCGTACTTCTTGGCGCGCTGACTGCGGACCGGGCAAGCCCGCCGGTTGTCCCGAGGATCAGATCACGCGGAGTGAAGTACTGTCCCCCTCCCGATCCTATTGCGGACGCGCTGTTCGACAGCAGCTCTTCGTAGGCGTTGCCTTGAGGTCGGTGGTCGATGAGCACACGGGCACGTTGCTCCGCGGCACGGCGGTTGGCGTCATCCCCGTGGCTCATGATGCCCATGAGGCTATCTGCGACGCTCAGTTGCACGGACTTCTCAGGCAAACGACCCGCGCTTAGCCTCTAACGGGCTCCCTTGCTTCGAACCACGGGCCGACCACAGATAGAGCGGCCAGGTACTCGGGCGCTTCATGCTCGGGCCAATCCGTCTCGTCGTGGGCGGAGACGTTCCGGATGCCTGCGTAGACGCCCTGCGCTAGGAGGTGGAGACCCTGCTGTCGCGACATCCACACCTCGTCGTCAACATCGCCTGGGAAGTGGAGTCGAATGTGGCCAGCATCAGCTCTGCTTGCTCGTTGAAGCAGCGGGCGGTCTCGTTCCAATAGTCGCCCGGTGGCACCGCCTTCTTCACCGAATCGCAGAGCCCGAGGTTTGATGCTGACGCGAAGCGGGCGGACGGCTGCGCTCGTCGTGGGCTTCGTCCGGCGCCTGTTCGTCGCGGCTGCCTCCGATCACGTCTGGTCGCGCGCGGCCTCGCGGCTGTGAGGCGTTCGTCGTAGTCGCGCTTGTCGTCACGCAGCATCCGCGGGGACGGCGGTCTGCTTGATGTGGTGGAGGGTGTCGACGATGACCTCGACGTCGGCGTCGGGGAAGAAGTAGTCGGGGCCGGTGGGTGCGTGATCCGTATACGGCGACTCGAAGAGACGGGCCGGCTCCATGACTCCGTTCTTGGTGAGCTCGTCGACGATCAGGTTCACAAAGCGGACCTGATCGGCGGAGAACTTCGTGCCGTCGAGGTAGTTCTCGAACGCCTCGGTCGCAGCGGCGCGGTCGAGGCCAACGAGGTTGCGGATGAAAATGCCGAGTCCGCCCCCCAGCTCGGTGGCCCAGGCAATATCGACCTGATCACCGCCGGAGGCGACGAGCATCTGCTCCAGCTCGGTGAGGTCGTCGGGCGTGAGCTGCTTGTTGCGGCGTAAGCGCTGAAGGGCGAGATTATCGAGGTGTTCGCGCAGGTAGGCCTCGGCCTTGGCGCGGAAGCGTTCGAAGTTCGTGCCCGGCGTGACCCCGGGCAGCACGACCTCGACTGCTTCCCCGATTGTGTCCTCGAAGTCGCTGTAGATCGGATTGCGTGGAGTCTTCTCGATGAACCGGACCAGCCCGCGGAGCCGCAGCCGGGCGAGTTCGAGCATGGGGAGGGTGACGTCGATCCACCACTCCTCGCTGGCAACCGACTCAAGTACGACGGCCTGGTCGGCGACGCTGGGGATGGTCGTCTTCCCGAGCAGCGCGCCGGCGATCCGTTGAGCCGTTTCACGCAACCGCTCGGCCATCACGAGGTCACCGTCGAGCTGGGCGAGCTGGCGCCGCAGGATCAGCAGGTCGAAGCGTTTGGCGTCCTCGTCGTCATCACGCACCGATGATGGTAGTGCGGCGACCCGGAGCAGGTCTTCGGAGTCCTCTGGTTTCAGCGCCTTCCAGGCATCGGCGGAGGCGTACTTCTCGACGGCCCTGCGGTGTGGTCGCACGAGAAAGTTGTCGAGGTTCATGCCGGCGACGATCTCGTGGAGCGTCGCGGCGGTCGACTGCCGCAGGGCCGGCTCGTCGTCAGCCAGCGCCGTCACTAGGCCGAGCCGGGCTTCGAACAGCCGCTGGGAGAGCGACTTCTGGATCTGGCCCTGGGAGCCGGGGAGATCCTGGCTGAAGTACTCCAGATTGCCGCAGAAGTCGAAGACGAAGAAGTCCTGCTTGTCCTCACCGGGTGCGAACAAGGCCGGACACAGTCGAGTGCCGCGGCCGATCATCTGCCAGAACTTCGACTTCGAGCGCACCATCTTGAAGAAGACCAGGTTCACGACCTCGGGCACGTCGATGCCGGTGTCGAGCATGTCGACGCTGACGGCGATGTGCGGTGCCTTGTCCTTGATCGAGAAGTCGTCGATGAGCGACTGGGCGTACGGCGTGCCATGGGTGATGACGCGGGCGAAGTGTCCGGCGAGCTCTGGGTAGGCGAGGTTGAACCGCTTCTCGATGAACTCCGCGTGCTTCTGGCTCTTGGCGAAGACGATGGTCTTGCCCAGCCGATCACCGCTGGCGACCTTGTGGCCCTGCATCATCAAGGTTTCGAGGACCTTGTCGACGGTGTCCTCGTTGAAGAGGAACCGGTTGATCTCCTCGGCACCGACGTCGTCGGGCGGTCCGTCCTCGCCCCAATCGAGGACGTCCCACTGGTCCTTCTCCTCCTCGGAGAGGTCGTCGTACTTGATGCCGGAGCGCAGGAACTGAGTGCCGACGCTGATGCCCCTTGGTGGCACGAGGTAGCCCGCCTCGACGGCTTCGTCCAACGAGTAGTTGTCGGTGGGTACGCCGTCTTCGAGGTGAAACAGGCGGTAGGTGTTGTGGTCGACCTCGTCCTTCGGCGTCGCGGTCAGGCCGACGAGCAGGGAATCGAAGTAGTCGAAGATCGCGGCGTACTTGGCATAGACGGAGCGGTGGGCTTCGTCGATCACGATGAGGTCGAAGTACCCCGGACCGAACCGCCGCAGCCCGGTGGTTGATCCTGTCGAATCCTCCACCTCGTTGATGAGGTTCATCATCGTCGGGTACGTCGAGACGTAGACCCGTCCTTCGACGGCCTTCTCGGTCACGAGGTTGACCGTCGTCGAGCCCGGCAGATGTTGCTTGAAGGCGTTGGCGGCTTGGTTGACCAGGGCGGTGCGGTCAGCGAGGAAGAGCACCCGCTTGACCCAGTTCGCCTTCTGCAGCAGATCGACGAGCGCGATGGTGGTGCGGGTCTTGCCCGAGCCTGTTGCCATGACCAGGAGGGCCTCGCGTTGCTTGCGGTCGAACGCATCGCCCACGGCTTTGATGGCCCGTACCTGGTACGGCCGACCGGCGATGTCGGTGTTCGCCTGCGCGGACGACAACGGGAGCTTGGTCTGACGGCGCTGGATGAGCAGCTCAAGTTCGTCGCGGGTATAGAAGCCCTGGGTCTCGCGCGGCGGGTACCCGCCCGCATCGTCCCAGATCCGGTGCTCGTAGCCGTTGGTGTAGAAGATCACCGGTCGTCGGCCGAACTGGCGCTCTAGGCAGTCGGCGTACAGCTTGGCTTGCTGCTGGCCGACCTCGGGTGACTTGGAGGTGCGCTTGGCCTCGACCACCGCCAGTGGCAGACCATCGGCACCCCATAGGACGTAGTCGACGAATCCCTTACCCTCGGCGTTGGGCATACCGGTGACGGGGTACTCGCGATCGCGCTCTCCATCTAGCGCCCACCCGGCCTCGTGCAGCAGGACGTCGATGAACAGGTCTCGGGCGGCGGGCTCGTCGTAGTCGCGCGTGTCGGGCGCGGCTCCTGCCTGGGCGGCCGCAATCTGTTTCTTCAGCTCTGCGATCTCCGCCTCGTGGGCCGCTAGTCGCTGGTCCTTCTCCGCCAGCTCGCGGGCATGGACCTCGTCCTGCTCCTTGAACTTCGCAGCGAGGCGGGCGATCTCCTCGCGCGACAGCGGCGCGGCCTTGGCTGCGAGGGCCGGGTCGAACTCTGCCTGAAGCGGCACCACTTTCGGCGCGGGGGAGTGATGGTATGACGTCCACACGACGACGTTGAACAGCTCGCGCAGCACCGCGAGCGACACATCGGGACGGATCTGCCGGTTCTCGTGGACGGCCGCATTGGCAATGCGACGGATCGCGGTCAGCTTCTGAGTGATGCCCTGCGGCACCTTGGCCTTGAAGGCGGCGTCGTTGATCTTCGCCGCGAGGTCGTCGCGGTAGGGAATCGGAATCGAGAGGACGTCGTAGAGGTAGGCCACGAGCTCCTCGACCACCCGACGGCTGTAGAAGCAAGCCGATCTCGGGTCCGCGGCCACATAGGACTCGGCTTTGGCGCAGTCTTCGTGGATGGTGGGCAGCGTGTGCCGCACGAAGTCGAAGTTGCCCATCAGCTCACCCCTGGGATCAGGGTGTCGATGAGATAGTCGCGCAAGGCAGCCACGTCGACGGTGAGGGTGCGCCACACCCGCCGCGGGTCGAGGTCGTCGTACTGGTGAGCGGCGAAGTTGCGCATCGCCACAATCTCGCGCCAGGGCTGGCCCGGGAACTCCTCGAGGACTTCGGCGGGGATGCGGTTGATGGTCTCGCCGATCCGGATCAGCCCCATTTCCACCGCCCACTGTTGCGTCGTGTCGGTGGCAAACTCATCGATGCTTGAGCTGGAAGCGATGGCGGCCAGCACGTCGCACACGGCGACCACGCGGGTAGCGGCGTCACGGGCCTTGGCACGCTGATCGCTCACACCGCCACCGCCTCTCGCATGATCCGCTCGCGGAGCTCACCGCGCAGGGCGTCGCTGGCGACCACATCAACCTCGACCCGAAGTAGGTCCGTCAAGGCCAGCCGAAGCCCAACCTCGTCCAGCAGGCTGGCGTCGTCGGTGAATTCCACCAGCAGGTCGACGTCGGACCCGGGTTGATCCTCGCCGCGCGCAATCGATCCGATGAGCCTGGGGGAGTGTGCGTGGTGGGCGGCAACCAGTTCTCGGATCTGGGCGCGATGCTCGGCCACACGCGTCGATGGGCGCCCCTGGAGGGCGCTGGTAATGCGGGCGAGCACCTCAGGGGTGGGGGCGCGGCGATTGTTCTCATACGCCGACAGATTCGGCTGCGGCACCCGAGCAGCCTTAGCCAGCTCCGATTGCGTCAGCCCTGCGGCAAGTCGCTGCGCCCGAATATCCACGGGGGCAGGATAGCTCGGGTGTTATCGGGGGCGATATAGCGCTATTCGAAGAAGTCCTCGTCGACCTCGACGATATTGACGGCTCGTTTAACCTGCACTCCGACGCCGAACCTAATCATCAGCGCGGCCATCCGGGGCCCGTCGATGAGGACGACTCGCGTTGGGACCGTGGCGGCATATTCACGTGCGGCGCCTGAGAAGCGCCCGGTAGTGATGAACACCCCTTGGTTGGCTTGACTGCCGGCCATCGCACCGATGAACCCCTGGATTTCGGGCCGCGAGACGGCGGTGTTACGAGCGTAGCGCTTGGCCTGCACATGCACCCGGCTCAACCCGAGGGCATCTTGGTCGATCACCCCGTCAATGCCGCCATCGTTGGAGAGTGGGGTTTGGTTGGCGGTCCCGTCGGCGCCGCCGTACCCCATGGCCATCAGCAGTTTGAGCACGGCACCCTCGAAGAATCCCGGAGGCTGGGCGTGTAGGCGTTTGAGCAGTTGGTCGGTGACGTCGGCTTCGATGCGTGCCACTCCCACCTCTATCTGCTCCACTGGGTCGAGTTCCATCTCCGCAGCGGCGACGGGTGCGCTGATGATCGCCTTCCGAGGAGCGCTTGCCGACCACCAGTCGTCCCCGTCGATGGCGTACGCACGTAACTCGTGTTCGGAGATGCCTTCCGGATGCTTTGAGAGAAGTTGCCTACCCAAGGGTGTTATCTGGTAATGGCCGCGGGAAGGACGTTCTAGCGCGTTCACACGAGTGAGGTATGACGCAGCCCAACCGATCCGGTTCTCTGCCATCAGATCTCCGGCAGGGAGCCTGACCTGCATGGCTTCCGGGGTCAGACCCACATGTCGGGCAACAGAGGCCCTGAGATCCCGAATCTGGACGGTACTTCCGTCGCTGAGGACTTCGAGAACGGGCACCATGAAGCGGTCCCAGCTAGGTACGTCGGTCATCAGAGTTCTCCTCGGAAGGCGCGGGACTGGAGGGAGGCGAAAAGGCTTGAATCAGCAGCGGATGCGGCGAGCATGAGCTCGCCTTGGTAAGCGACCTGACGGGCGCGCTCCACAAAGGCGCGCTGGAGATCAGTCGCGACGCTTGGTATCGGCATGGTCTCCAACTTTGCCTTCGAAACGTTCTTCATCGATCCACCCGTTCCGCTGGAAAGCCGACTGATACGCCTCCTGATCGCGGGAGTGCTCAGTAACGCGTGAAAGAAGACCGGCTCGGCCTCCACATTCCAGTCGAAGCGCCAGACCTTGTCGGGAAGTGCAAGGTTCGGCGGCGTCGAGCCGACGTGGGCCACAGCGCCGACAAGCTCTGTGGTGTTCGCCCGGCTCATCAGCAGGTCGCCCGCCCGAACTAGGTGACCCGCTGGTGGCACGTATTCAGGAGGGAGCGGCTTCGACTCGTTGGGCTTGAACTGCCCGGTCGTGACGGCGCTGATCTTCAGAACGCGGAAAGGGCTGTCAGCAGATGAGTCCGCTGCTACAAGGTTGCGGCCACCGGAAAGGGTGGCAACTGAGCCAAACGCGATGTTCTCGGTCGAGGCGTCGGGGTCGCCAAACATGTCGTGGAAGATCGATTGGGTGAGGGAATCGAGGTGGGAGAGGACTTGACGGCGCATGGCGCGGAGGGCGTCGGCGTGGTCGAGGATCGCGGCGATGCGCCGCTGCTCGGGGAGGGGTGGGAGTGGAATTGGAAAGCTCGTCAATACAGCCGGGCCAAGCCGAGGAAGATTCGCACCTGAAGCACGTGATGCGGCGAAGTCGACCATGCTCGGCTGGGCGAGGTAGTGAGCGAGATAGTTCCGGTCGAGGTCCTGGCCAGGGCGGATTGGCAGGATATCGGTACTGCAGACCCCGGCGAACCAGGGACGGCTCACCTTTCCGAGGTTGGGTCGGAGCTTTCCGAAAAGGACGTGTTCCGGGGTGAACTGAAACTTCGTGCTCGCGAGCTCGGCCGCAGCTACGGTGTCGTGGCCAATGATGCGTCCCCCGCGTTCGATGTGCTCCAAGCCGATGTATAGGGTCTCTGGATCGACTGCACGGGGGTCAACGCCGCTGCGTTCGATCGTGGCAACAGAGCCTAGTTCGACGATCCTCACGAAAGCATCACCTTCAGCTCGGCGAGCCCTTTGGCGATCCTGTCTTCGAGAGTCTCAATATCGGCGATGATCTCGAGCGGGGGACGGTGCTCGACCTCGTCGTACTCGATTTCCTTGTATCGGTTCAGTGACAGGTCGTAGCCCTGAGCGACGATGTCTGCCTTGGGCACGAGGAACGACGGCTCGGTGCGGGCGCGGTCCATCTCGGGGGAGTCAGGTTTCG
>CALMLL010000007.1 GCA_937868075.1 uncultured Marmoricola sp.
CTAGCGCGCTTCGTCGGCGACGAGGCGGTCCATGATCCGGCGTACCTGGGTCACGGCTGCGTCGGCGGCCAGGTTGACATCAGCGCCCGGGCCGTCGTCGTTGACCATCTCCTGCATGCCTTCGAGGATCTCGCGCACCCGCTGGTAGTAGGCCTCGAAGATGGGGAAGAGCGTCCCCTCGGCAGCCGCGCCTAGCGCGAAGTTGCGACTCACCGTCCAGATGTGGCCGGTGACCTGGTTGTCCAGCGGAGTCAGCGCGTGGGTGAACACGAACTCGCGGGGCTCATCGGCCTCAACCACCCACCGGTCCACCCAGAGGCCGGGTGAGACGAAGGCGCCGTGCTCGGTCTGGACATAGCGCCCAGCTTCGTCCAGACCCATCACCTGTGCCTGCCACGGGGCGACCTCCGTCTGCGGATAGGTGCGGGAGAACTCCACCGAGGTCTCAGTTACTCGCACATCCAGTGGCGGCATGGTGGCGCTGAGCAGCGCCGGCGGCGCGATCGCCGCGTCCACCTGGGCCACGTGCGTGATGTCGGCGAAGTTGTCCTGGAGAAGGCGCAGGTCGGCGCCGGTCTCCCAGGAGTTGCCGAAGTGGGCCCAGCCGTCGGCCCGCAGCCACTCGGTTGCCGGAGGCCGACTCAGCGCCGCCAAGCCGGGGACACCGGCCCAGACCCAGACGAAACTGCCGTCCTCGTGGACCGGATAACTGCGCACACCGGCGCCGACCGGAACGTTGGGTTGAGTGGGCACGCTGACGCAGGTGCCGTCAGGGGCATAACGCCACCCGGTGTACGGCGCCACGATGTCGTCACCGACGAGGCGACCGGCCGATAGCGCAATGGGGCGGTGGGCGCACCGGTCGGTGAGCACCACGGCATCGCCGCGAGAGTCGCGGTAGACCACGATCCGGTCGCCGGCCAGGCGGCGGGCCAACGGGGTTCGTCCGACCTCGTGGGCGGCTGCCACCGCGTACCAGGCGTTGAGGGGGGCATTCGTGGGGCTGTTGGACGTTCGCATCGTGACCTCACGCATCCACAACGAGTCGGGGGGACTTGGCGCGCGAGACGCACACCATCATGCAGTCGTTCTCGGCCTGCTCGTCTTCGTCGAGCACCGAGTCGCGGTGATCGACCTCACCTTCGAGGACGATCTGTTCGCAGGTCCCGCAGATCCCCTCCAGACACGAGCCGAGCACCTGAACCCCAGCGGCACGCATGGCGTCGAACGCGGTCTCGTCGGGTCCGACCGTGATCGTCTTGCCGGAACGCTGAAGGACGATCTCGAACGCGGTGTCCTCCTCGCCACCCTCACGTGCCTTGGCCGCGAACCGTTCCAGGTGCAGCGAGTGCGGCGGCCACGACTGGCACCGCTCCTCGACCGCGGCGAGCAATGGTTCAGGGCCGCAGGTGTAGACCAGGGTGCCGCCACGCGGGCTACCCAGGATGGCGGCCAGGTCGAGGATGCCGTCGGTGTCTTGGGGCACGAGGTGCACCCGGTCGCCGTACGCCGCGAGGCGATCGCGGAAGGCCATCGACTCCAGCGATCGACCACCGTAGTGAAGCTCCCAGGCGATCCCCTTGGCCTCGGCCTTCTCGATCATCGGCAGCATCGGGGTGATGCCGATGCCGCCGGCGATGAACACGTAGTGGGTTGAGGCCACCAGCGGGAAGTGGTTGCGAGGGCCGCGGATGCGCAACCGTTGCCCCTGGGCAAGTTCGTGCACCGCCTTGGAACCGCCCCGGGTGTCAGGGGTCAGCAGCACGGCCACCTGATAACTGCTGGGGTCGGCCACGCTTCCGCACAGGGAGTACTGCCTGACCAGACCCTCGCCGAGCAGCAGATCGATGTGGGCTCCTGGGGTCCAGTCCGGGAGGGTTCCCTCAACCGGTGTCAGGGTCAGGGCGACGACATCGGTGGCGACGGTCTTCACTTCGGCAACGACGACATCGCTCTCGAGTTCGCTGACCAGTGTCTCCTGTGTCATGGATCACCTTTCGCGCTTGTTTGGGTCCAAACGATAGGGGAGGATTTGAGTCCTGACCAGAAGGGACCGCCGATGCGCGCACTTGTCATCCAGCACGATCACGTCTCGCCTCCAGGACCCATCGGCGACCGACTCCGTCAGCACGGCATCGACGTCGATCACCACGAGATCGTGCCCCCCGAGCGCTTCGACACCCCCAATGTCACCACCGATTTTCCCTCCCTCGCCGACGACGATCTGGTGGTGCTGATGGGCGCCCCCTGGTCGGCGTACGACGACGAGCGGATCGGCAACTGGTTGGGCCCCGAGATCGAGGTCATCAAGGATGCCGACGCCCGTGGAATCCCGATCCTGGGGATCTGCTTCGGCGGGCAACTGCTCTCGCGCGCGCTGGGTGGCTCGGTGCGCAAGGCCGAGCGTCCCGAGATCGGTTGGGTGCGGATCCAGACGGACGACCCGTCCTGGGTGCCCGAGGGCCCGTGGTTCCAGTGGCACTTCGACTGTTGGGAGATGCCACCGGGTGCCCGGGAGATCGCCCGCGACGAGGTGGCCTCCCAGGCCTACCTGCTGCGCCAGCACCTCGCGGTCCAGTTCCACCCCGAACTGACCCCGGAAATGCTGGCCGGCTGGATGGGTAACGGCGGCGACGTCAGTGCGATCCGCGCCGGCTACGACCCCGAGGTGTTGAGGGTCGAGACCGATGCGGAGGCGGCCGCAGCCCAACAGCGGGCCTATGACCTGGTCGACTCCTTCTTGGCCCACAACGGATTGGTGCCTCCGCGTTAGCTCGAGGTGCCTGCCGCCCAGTCGCGGATCCGGTCGATCCGAGCGCGCAACTGGGCTGCTGACGCCACTGCCGCTGGCGGGCCGCCCAGTTCCTTGCGCAGCGTGGTGTGGGTGACGCCATGCGCCTGCCCGGTGCGATGGTGCCAAGCGGCCACCAGTCCGTTGAGTTCTCGACGCAACAACGCGAGGTACTCGTGCGTGGTCCCGGTGTCCTCGTCGACAGCCTGAGGCGG
This sequence comes from uncultured Marmoricola sp., assembly GCA_937868075.1. Taxonomy (GTDB): domain Bacteria; phylum Actinomycetota; class Actinomycetes; order Propionibacteriales; family Nocardioidaceae; genus Marmoricola. Next base: position 3,007 of record CALMLL010000007.1, read on the forward strand.
TGGCGCTGCCAGCTTGGCGCGATCGGCCTGGCGCTGTTGCAGGAGCACGCGCACCTGGTCGGGTTCGAGCAGGCCGGGGATCCCCAGGAAGTCCATCTCCTCTTCCGAACCGACATGCACCTCCCCTTCGTGACCGAACGCGGCGCCGTCGTACAACACGTGATCGAAGGTCGCGTGTGAACCCAATGCCTCGAAGGCCGGGGATTCTTCCGGGGTCGTGGCAGTCTCGTTGGCGGCCGCCAGAAGATCCGCTTCGGTGTCGATGGGCCGGCTCAGGGCGTGGTCGCGCTCCTTCTCCATCTCTGCGGCGAAGCCGAGCAGCGACGGCACCGAGGGCACGAACACCGAGGCCGTCTCTCCTCGACCGCGGGCACGCACGAAGCGCCCGACCGCCTGGGAGAAGAACAGCGGGGTGCTCGTGGTGGTGGCATACACGCCGACACAGAGCCGCGGCACGTCCACGCCCTCGGAAACCATGCGGACCGCGACCATCCAGCGAGTCGAGTCGGCCCCGAAGGCTGCGATCTTCTTCGAGGCCCCGGCTTCGTCGCTCAGGACGAGTGTGGGGGCTTCTTTGGTGAGTTTGCGCAGCAACCCGGCATAGGCCCGGGCGCTGTCCTGGTCGGAGGCGATGACCAGACCGCCGGCGTCGGGTACGTGTCGGCGTACCTCAGAGAGACGTTTGTCGGCGGCTTCCAAGACGGCCGGGATCCAGGAACCCTGCGGGTCGAGGGCGGTGCGCAGCGCCTGGGCGGCAAGGTCCCTGGTCAGCGGTTCGCCGAGGCGTACGCCGACCTCGTCACCAGCCCGGGTCCGCCACTCCATGGTTCCGGAATAGGCCAAGAAGAGCACCGGTCGCACGACCCGGTCGGCCAATGCGTGCCCGTACCCGTAGGTGAAGTCGGCCACCGATCGCATGATGCCGTCGTCTCCGGGGGCGTAGGTGACGAACGGGATCGGGTTCACATCACTACGGAAGGGAGTGCCGGTCAGGGCCAGGCGCCGACGGGCGGGTTCGAAGGCCTCACGCACCGACTCACCCCAACTCAGCGCATCGCCGGCGTGGTGGATCTCGTCGAGGATCACCAGGGTCTTGAAGCGCTCGGTGCGCACCCGAAGCGCGTGTGGGCTGGCTGCCACCCCGGCGTAGGTCACCGCGACGCCGACATAGTCCTGGGCGGCCCGCCCGGACCTTCCCGAGTAGGCAGGGTCGATCGGGATCCCCACCCGTGCGGCGGCCTCGGCCCATTGAGTCTTGAGGTGTTCGGTGGGAGCCACCACGATGATGCGCTCCACGACCCGGCGACCCAGCAACTGTGCGGCCAGGGTCAACGCGAACGTGGTCTTGCCGGCCCCGGGAGTGGCCACCGCCAGGAAGTCCCGCGGTTGGGTCCGGTTGTAGGCCTGCAGGGCCGCCGATTGCCAGGCACGTAGACGGGTCGCGGTCCCCCACGCCGCGCGGTCGGGCCACGCGGGTGAGAGATCGAGATGAGGTGCCTGGTCTTGGTCTGCTCTCACCGGGCTCGGTAGGCGAGCCACGAACTGTGCATCAGGTCCACCTGACCGGGGGTGAACTCGTCCATGCACGGGTCGATGGAGTAATCCATGAAGTTGTGGATCGGGTCCAGACCCGGATCGTCAGGGCAGCTGTCGCTGCCCTCAGGGCAGCCAGCCGCAGGGTAGGCCTCGGCCGGGGTGTCGGCGACCCCGTCGTTGTAGGGATCGCACCCACCCTCGAAGGTGTGGAACAGGCCCATCCAGTGGCCGACCTCGTGCACCGTGGTGTCACCGAGGTTGTAGTTGGTGTAGGCGCCGCGAGGCATCGACCGGATGTTGACGGTCACGCCGTCAAGGCGCGGCCAGGTGCTGTAGTCCTGCGGGAAACTCGACCAGCCGAGGTTGGGTGAGCCGTCGGTGGGGCGCGGCCTGGAGAAGTAGAGGTTGAGGGTGCCGGGACCTCCGCGATGCAGCGTGCGTCGCATGCGGAAGTCGTACTTGGTGAAGGGGCGGGCGTGGTAGGCGCGATCCCACCGCGTCCAGTCCCAGGACACGATCCGGAAGTGAACCCCGGCGTTGGCATTGGTGCCGGACTGTCCGCCGGCGTAGGCGTCATTCAGGATGTCGATGGACTCGTTGACCCGCGTCCGGCTGGCGATCCGGTCGTCGTCGTGGCTGCCCTTGAGGATGTGCACGCGCACCGGCACCTCGACGGGGTCGGCGGCGATGCGGGCGTCGTTCAACGCGGAGCGGTTGTTGGCCAGTGTCGAGCGCACCAGCGCCCGGGCGGCCTTGGCGTCACTCGAGCTGACTGCGCGGGTGTCGGGGGCCCGGTTGGGCACCCCCGGCCGGGTGGCGATGGGCTTGACACAGACTGCCGTCGGTGCGGGTGCAGGTCCGGCCTGGGCAGGCGCCACCAGGAAGCCGACCAGCGCAACCCCCGTCGCCAGGCTGGCAGCCACAGCGGTCTTCTTCACTCATCGTCTCCTGGCTCGAAGCTTTCCCAGATCTCTTTGCACTCAGGACACACCGGGAAGCGCTGTGGGTCGCGGCTGGGGATCCACACCTTGCCGCACAAGGCGACCACGGGAACGCCATTGACCATGGCCTCCATGATCTTGTCCTTGGGGGCGTAGTGGGACAGCCGGTCGTGGTCACCAGCATCTGTCGGATATGTCCGAGTTTGCTCGATGACCTCGAGCGTCGGAGCCACCGATTGCTGAGTCACCGGAGCATGCTAACCCGCTAGTTGAGTTCTGGGTCCATCGGCATCGTGGATAACCATGGCAACATTCCGGTCTCTCGCCTCAAGACCTGTTGCCACAGTGACTGGGGGGACTCGTGGAAGGCATCGGCGGCACGACCTGAGACGACGTACCACGAGCCTTCCAGGATCTCGGCCTCCAACTGCCCAGGTGACCACCCCGAGTAGCCGGCGAAGACCCGCAGCCGGGTCGGGAGTACGTCGACCTCATCGACATCCACGACGCGGACCGAGCCCGACTGATCGCTGATCGTGATCGCGGAGTCGGTGCCAACCGGGCCACCCTCGAAGAGGACCGGTGGTGCCACCGGATCGATGCCGTCGAGCACGTCGGCCACCGGCGTCTCGGTGGGTCGATTGAGGACCAGCCCGACCGCCCCATCGGCGTTGACCTCGATCAACAGCACCACGGTGTGGGCGAAGTTCGGGTCGCGAAGAAGCGGGGAAGCGACCAGCAGGTCCCCGGTGGTCGGTGGGAACCTCGACACCCCCAGACTCAGCGGCTCCATGCTGGTCATGGTGCCACTAGCCAGTCACCCGCAGGCTCCCGCCGAAGTTCTTCATCGGGGCCAACTCCACCCAGGTCCGGCCGACCGGAACCTTCAGGTCGACTCCGTTCGCCTTGAACTGGAGCGGGTTGTCGCGACCGTCCTTGAACCACTGGCCCTTGACCATCGTGCCGTTGTGGAACATCACCATCGGCCCACTGCCGGTGAGCACGGTCTCAGGGACCGGATTGCCCGCAGGATCGGTGTAGCCGGCGTCGCCCTCGCGCACCCGAACCACGATGACGGTGTCGGCGCGGTAGGGGGTCACCGAGTTGGGGTTGGTGTTGACGTAGGCACCGCCACGGAAGGCCCACAGAGTGTGCCGACCGTAGGAGAAGCCGACATCGATCTTGGAGGCTGGTTTGGTCCCCGCCCACTCTTGGTCGTGGTCGAAGGTGAACAACGGGCGCGGATGGGCCGTGTGTGGCTTGGTCTCCTTCGCGAACTTCGCCAACGCGAACATCAAGTTGTAGGGCGAGGACCGGGTGGTCACGCGGTAGAAGTGTTTGGCGCCGGCAGTGCCGGCACCCGGGTCCAGCCACAGGTCCACTTTGGCTGCCTGGAGTCTGCGCAGAGTCACCCAGGCCGCGCCACTGGCCACGACAGTGGCCTTGATGGGCTTGACCACACCGATGTCGGTGGCCCGCAGCGAACGCACCGGACCGACCTCGGCCGGCATCGAGGAGTCGAAGAACAGCGCGAGCCGGGTCAGCCCGCCCTCGACGAGTTCCTCCACGACCACGTCGGCCTTGTCGACCCCGACCTGGGGGCGAGAGGCCGGAGTGTTGTCCATCTTGACCACGATCACCGGGTGCTTGCGTTCAGCGGTGACTTCGACCCCGGTCAGAGGTGCGTAGACGGGGGTCGCGACCGTGGGGCTGGCGGAGGGCTCGGTCGACGCAGGCTCGGAGGCTTTCTCCTTGGAGCCACCACAGGCGCTGAGCAGGCCTGCGGACACCACCACGATCAGAGCGACTGCGGTCAGCCGGCGACGAGGAGTCATCAGGAGATCCTCGCTCCACCGTCGACGTACAACGTCTGGCCGGTGATGTAAGAGGCCTCGTCGCTGCAGAGGAAGGCAGCGGCCGCGGCGATGTCGGCAGGGGCGCCGATGCGGCGCACCGGGTTGGCCTGGGCGTTGAGGTTGCGGAACTCCTCCACATCGATGCCGAGGCGCCGCGCCGTGTCGTCGGTCATCTCGGTGGCGATGAAGCCCGGGGCGATCGCGTTGACGTTGATCCCGAACGGTCCCAACTCCATGGCCAGGGTCTTGGTCAACCCCTGCACCCCGGCCTTGGCCGCGGAGTAGTTGGCTTGGCCGCGGTTGCCCTTGGCGCTGGTGCTCGACAGGTTGAGGACCTTGCCGTACTTCTGCGCGACAAAGACCTTCTGGGCGGCGCGAGTCATCAAGAAGGCGCCTTTGAGGTGCACGGCCATCACCGAGTCCCAGTCCTGCTCGGTCATCTTGAACAGCAGGTTGTCCTTGGTGATGCCGGCGTTGTTGACCAGAACGTGCCATCCGCCCAGCTCGGCAGCGATGCGGGCGGCGGCGGCATCGACGGAGTCTGCGTCGGTGACGTTGCAGCCGATCCCGATGGCCTTGGCCGCGCCCAGCGTCTCTGCGGTGGCCTGGGCCGCTGCCTCATCGAGGTCGAGTACGGCGACGCTGGCCCCCTCCTGGGCGAAGCGTGCTGCCGTGCCGGCTCCGATCCCGCGCGCTGCTCCGGTGACAACCACAACGCGGCCGTCGTACCTGCTCATCAGGGTCCCCCTCTGGGTTGTCGACTCTCCAGTCTCACTCTAGAGAGGCCGCGATCGTGGCTGCGTAGGAGGCTGCTTCCTGGGTGTCGGCATAGGTCGTGCGCGGCCAGAAGAACCCGCGCAGGCCGTCCCCCTTGGTGCGTGGGACGACATGGCAGTGCAGGTGCGGCACCGACTGCGACACGGTGTTGTTCATCGCCACGAAGGTGCCTTGAGCACCGACCGCTTTCACGACTGCTCGACACAGGCGCTGTTGGGCGGCCAGGAAGCCAGCGTGCAGATCGGACGGCAGATCGGTCAGAGTGGGGACGTGCTCACGAGGGACCAGCAGCACATGTCCCTTAAAGACCGGACGGTTGTCGAGGAAGGCCACGAAGTGGTCATCGGCCATCACCACGTGCGCGGGGACCTCGGCGGTCACGATCCGACAGAAGAGGCAGGACACCTCCTCAACCTAGACGCCACGAGGGTGCGCCTCCAGCGCGCCTGGGTGGCCGCTCACCACGAGGGCGTCATAGTTGGTCACATGAGGCGTACGTCGATGATCGCGCTGCTCAGCGCCACGGCCCTAGCCCTCTCGGGCTGCCAGCAGGATTCCGCCCCGTCCCCCGGGGCCGGGTCTTCGGGATCCAATGCCACCCCCAGCGAGTCACCCTCGCCGAGCCAGGGCACTCCGCCGGCCCCGTCCGGTCCCCCGTTCGTCAGTGGTCCCTCCTCGGGCGAAGGCGGCGCCCTCGGCGCCACGATGGTCAAGCGCATCCGAAGTGGCTCCCACAACGGCTTCGACCGGGTCGTGATCGACCTCAACGGCCCCGCGCCCTCCTGGCAGGCCGACTACGTCGACGAACTCGTCCAAGACGGCTCCGGGGAACCGGCGCCGATCCAAGGAACCGCCAACCTGCAGGTGATCGTGCAGGCCGCCGGCCATGACGACATGGGCAACCCGGTCTATCGCGGCCGCCAGGTCGCTAGGCCCGGTCTACCAACCCTGCAGGCATGGGCCGTGATCGGCGACTTCGAAGGCCAGTTCACCGTGGGTCTGGCGCTGGAAAGCCAGGCCGACTATCGGGTGTTCACGTTGAAGAACCCGACCCGCTTGGTCATCGACGTCAAGCACTGAGCAGCCCCGGGCCCGTGGCGGAAGCCCCGCGCCTGCTGGTCTAGGTCCCCTGTAGCGGCAGCCGAACCAGAAACCGACAACCAGGAGGTCGGTTCGCCACCGTCACCGTGCCGGAATGGGCCTCGACAATGCCTTTGACGATGGCCAGGCCGAGCCCAGCGCCGCTGCCGAAGACCGAGGAAGTGTCCGGGGTCCGGGCCAGGCTCCCCTGCCAGGCGACGTCGAATACTCGCTGGATCTCCTCAGGCTCGAGACCTCCGCACTCATCGGTGACGGCCAGTTCGACAACCCCGTTCTGAGCACGCCCCAGAACGCTGACTGCTCCGTCGGCCGGAGTGTGCCGGATCGCGTTCATCAGCAGATTCGACACCACACGGGAGATCTCGGCGGCATCAGCGATCACCTCGGTCCCCTCCTCGACCGAGCCGTCCAGCCGTACTCCCTGAAGGCGCGCCACCGGGTCGGCGCTGGCCAACGCCTCGCTGACCACGTCCCCCAACAGGAGTGGCTCCAGGGTCAGTCTCATCGTGCCCGCGTGGATCCGGGACAACTCGAAGAGATCGTCGACCATCCGCACCATCCGGTCGACGTCCGCCCGGATCTGGGCGAGATACCGGGCCGGATCGTCACTGAGACCGTCCTCCAACGCCTCAACCATCGCGCGGATCCCGGCCAACGGGCTTCGCAGATCGTGTGAGACCCAAGAGATCAACTCTCGCCGTGAGTTCTCCAGACTGGATTCCCGCTCGTGAGCAGTGCGCAGCTTCTCGCTGGTCCTGGCCAACTCGTCGGAGAGTTCCTGCAACTCGGCCGGGAGCCCGGTCGGCGCGGCGAACACTCCCGTCTCGGCGAAACCACGGGCTTCCTCCTGAAGTGTGCGAGACCATCTCGACAACACGATCCCCACACCGGCAGCTGCGACCAGGCCCACCAGACCCGAGACGATCAACACCTCGAGCATGACCGCGAAGTCGTGATCGGAGACGAACATCGCTCTGGCGGTGCCGTACATGCCGGCTAGCGCGGCGATCACCGCGAACAGCGCCACTGCAGGAACCAGCCACCGCAGCGACTGACGCCTGCTCAACCACACGATTGCCATCCCGACCGCCGCCGCGCCGAGTGACCAGGCAGCGGCAATCAGCACGATCTCTACTTGCGGACTCACGATGACTCCCAGCGGTAGCCGATCCCCCACACCGTGACCAGCCGCGTCGGACGCGTGGGGTCGGCTTCGACCTTCTCCCGGAGCCGCCGCACGTGCACCGTCACTGTCGAATGATCACCGAACGACCAGCCCCACACCCGCTGCAAGAGGTCCTCCCTGGTGAACGCCGTACCCGGGTTGGCCACCAGGAAGGCCAGCAGGTCGAACTCTCGCGACGTCAAGGAGAGCGGCGCTCCGGCGCGGGTGGCCGTATGGCGAGATCGATCCACGACGAGGTCACCGTCGTGAAGCAGCGCCTGCAACGCGTCGGACCGGTCCCCGGCGCGGCGCAGCAGGGCGTTGACCCGAAGCACCAACTCGCGCGGGCTGAACGGTTTGGTCACGTAGTCGTCCGCCCCGGACTCAAGCCCGACCACGCGGTCGGTCTCGGCCCCCAGTGCGGTCAACATGACGATCGGGACGTCGCCCATGGCCCGCAGGCGGGCGCAGACCTGCAGGCCGTCGACGCCCGGCATCATGAGGTCGAGAATCACCAGATCGGCGGGCTGGTCTCGAAACTGGCTCAGGGCGGCGCTACCGTCTGCGGCTTCGTACGCCTGATGTCCGGCAGCCTTGAGGTAGGACACCACGACCTCGCGCACGGTGATGTCGTCGTCAACGACCAGGACTCGAGCCATCATCACCGCCCCTCGTACGACGCGCGCGGAGCCAGACGATTCCGGCCGCCCCCAAGGTTATCGCTGCGAGGGAGAGCCAGCCGGCCACGTAGTTGCGATCCAGGAGCGTCGGGTTGTCGGTCCGGGCACCGAACCGGCCCAGCACCGGGATGGCCACCACAGTGACCGTTGCGAGCACGATTCCCGCTTGGATCAGCGGCGCTGCCCATCGCTTGCCACCGGGGTGCGCAGCACCAAGAGCGATGAGCAGCGGACCGATCACCGCGTCGTGGACGACGACTCCGGCGACCAGCCACACCATGGCGGCCACGAGGTTGTCCACGCCGAGCCCGAGCAGCAACGCGGCGCCGACGCTCGTGACGATCACCCCCAACAACCCCAGGCTCACGCGTGCGAAGCGGATCATGCGAGCACCTCCAACCGACTCACCCATTTCGTCTGCAGCACACCCGGGCGGTTCGGCGCGATCAGTCGACACGGGTAGCCGTGGTCCAAAGTCAACTCGGTCCCGTTGAGAGCCAGCGCGAGCAGCGTCAGATCGTCGTCGGCGAAGGCGGCCGGGAGCAGGGTCTGGCGAAAGGGTCCCTCGGTCTGTAGGGAGTCGACCATGACCGAGCGGCCGCGCGGCGCGCCGACGGCGTCCAAGAGGTCCCGCAACCGGACCCCGGTCCACCGGCCCTGAGCACTCCATCCCTCGACACAGGCGATCGGCAAGGCGTGGGTGCGTTGAGTGAAGGCGAGCAGGTCATCGCGGGTCAAGGAGAGTTCCCGGCCGCCATAGGTGATTCCCAGAGCGAAGTCGTCAGCTTGAGCCAGCGAGACCACCCCGGCCGCTCGGGCGGTCTTGTTGATCGGAATGCCTTGGGGCCCCTCGCCCGAACGCACCGCGAACACCGAGACCCGGCGAAGTGCGGGCACCGTGTTGCCAGCCGTGGCCACCACCGCGACGCCGGCAGCGAGCAACGCCGATCGGGTGAGCGTTCGGCGACTCAGCGGCGGCACGCCCCCAATCGAGTCGCGATCGAGCAGAGCGCTGTCGATATCGGCAGCGAGCGCGTCGCGGATGATCGGCAGCTTGATCGCCACGTGCACAAGGAGCGCGCCGACGCAGATCCATGCCAGCGCATAGTGGGTCCCGCGGAAGTGGAAGTGCCAGGGATACCACGCAGCTGCGTTGAGGAGTCCGGTGGTCAGTTGGAAGATTGCCGAGGACACGAGCACCGCGACCGAACCCCGCTCGAGAATCTCGATAAGGACGAGCCGGAGGCGACGCGGCGGGCTCGCGAACAGCTTGGGGAACACCGACCACAGCTTGACCAGCAACAGCGGGATCGCCGCCGTACCCGCAAGCACGTGGATGCCTTGGGTTGCCCGGTACAGCCAGACCGGCCGGGTGGGCAGAGCCAGCCAGGCGTTCGGATCCTGAGCCTCATGGCTGAGCCACCCGGTGATGAAGGCCAGGACGAAGCAGACGCCGAGCCATACACCCACCCGGGCGGCCACAGCGGGGCTGCGCAGGCGAGAGGTGAAGGACGACTCGCGAGGCAGCGGTAGCGATCGCGCTTTCGCGATCAGATCGTTGAGGCGTTGAGGTGACATCAGATTCCCTTCGGTAGTACCGCGTACCAACGTTGTCCGTAGCGGTGGACCCGGGGCTCCCCGAACCCGGCGGACCACGCCAGTGACCAGATCGCCTCCACTCCCACCACCGCCCATGGGAAGGGCGCCGACCGGTGGGCGTCGGTTTCGAGCCACACCTGTCTGGTCAGCACGCCCGTGCCCGGCGGTGCGAGATCGACGACGGCGCGACCGTGAGGTGCCAGCAGTTCGGCGACCCGTCGCAGCAGGGTGAGGGGATCGCCGCCGATGCCGATGTTCCCGTCGGCCAGCAGCGCGGTCTGCCAGTGTCCCTCTCGCGGCAGTGGCTCGAAGAGGTCGCGCAACAGTGCCGCCACGCCCCTGTCGCGTGTCTGGAAGACCGCCTCGGGGACTAGATCCACCCCGAGTACCACGTGCCCGCGAAGCGCCAGGAGTTCGGTGAGCCGCCCCGGTCCGCAGCCCAGATCGACGCAGGTGCCCACACATTGATCGGCCAGGGCGACATCGCCTTCAACCGGGCTGCGCCACGCGTCCAGCGGCCACGGCGTCACTCCGGGAGGTAGTCCGAGGAGTCGACACGCCTCACCTCGCAGCGCAGAGGCGAAGACGTCGGTGAATCCGGCCCCAGGTCCCTCGACTCTGCGGCCCTCGACTCGGTGTCCATCGATTCTGTGTCCATCGATTCTGGGGCGGCTCATGCCGGCCTCCTGGTCAGACGTGCCCAGGCGCGGCCGAAATGGCTGCCGGGCACCAGACCAGCGACGGCGGCCGCATCGGCGACCGTGTCCACGTCGCGCAGCATCTCGGTCATCGCAAGGTGACCGGTCTTGCCAGAGACCGCCTCGGCCGTCGACCGGCATGTCTCCGGTGAGGACATCGGCACTCCGGCCAACACCTGCGCGACCTCAGGATCGGTGAGGCCTAGCAGCCACCACCCGCCGTCCGCGGCGGGTCCAAGGACGGCTGACACCTGTCCTTCAAGCATGGCCGCGCACCGGTGCAGCAGGGCACCGTCGATCTGCGGGGTGTCCATTCCGATCTGGAGAACGGGGCCGCTGCCGACCTGGGCGAAGGCCGAGGCGAGTCGGGGACCGAGCCCCTCACCCACCTGCTCGAACACGTGCCAGCCCTCGAGCGCGGCCTCGATCTCGGCCCCGCGCTGAGCCGTGGTCAACGCTCCCGAAAGCGCCAGGTGGCAACGTCCGGGGAACGTGCGTGAACACACCTCGAGGGTGTCCTGCAGCGCTGCCGCCGCGAGTTCAGCGGCCCGGCTCATGCCCAGGTCATGCCCCAGTCTTGTCTTCACCTGGCCCACGACCGGCGCCTTGGCCACCACCAGCACCTGGGTCGGACCACTCACCGGCGCGGTCATGACAGGACCTTGGCGAAGTCCCTCGCCGCCCGCGCCGACCCGAGCACCGAGCCAGATACCTTCGAGGCTGTTCCGGCGGCACGCGGGTGGTAGGCCACGTCGCGCTCGACGACCGCCCATCCGGCCGCGCCGGCCCGGGCCAGCAACTCGACCGGATAGCCGAACCGACGGTCGATCACACCGAGATCGATGAGATCCTGTCGGCCACACACCCGCACCGGTGCGATGTCGTGCACTCGCAGCCCCACCCGAGCGTGGAGCACGCGTACCACCAGCTGGTTTCCCAGTCGCGCATGCCACGGCCAGACTCCGCGACCGGCCGGACGCCGGCGACCGACGGCGAGTCGGGCCGCACCCGAACGCACCAGATCTATCAGCGGCAACAGGTCGATCGGATCCATGGAACCGTCGCCGTCCATCACCGCGATCATGGGGGTCTCCGCGGCCAGGACTCCGGCGTGCACTGCCGCGCCGTACCCAGGAGTGGTTTCCTTCACCACACGAGCGCCGTGACGAGCCGCCACGACCGCGGTGTCGTCGGTGGACCCGTTGTCGACGACGATCACGTCGATCCCCTCGGGCACTGCATGGAGCACCTTGGGTAGCGCCGGGCCCTCGTTGAGACACGGCAAGATGAGCGTGCAGTTGGTGGTCATGCCAGCCAAGTTAGGTGTGCAGCGGCCCTGGGCGGGCTGTCAAGCCTTACAGAACAATGACGGCCGGCGGCTGAGCGCTCCGTTCGCGCCCGAACCTGCCTAGGGTCCTTTGTCATGGAGTCACCCGGCCTCGCGACGCCCGAGCATCGATTGCGGCGCTCGCTGCCCGCGATGGGAGTGATCCTCGCCGTCGCGCTCGTGGCGCTCGCCATGGTCCTCCCCGCGGTGACCGGCTGGGACGTGCATGTGCGCTGGTTCCCGCCCTTGCACGCCCGGTGGCAACCACGGGTCGGGCCGGGCACGCCGATCGCCACCATGATCGCCGTCGCCGGGGTGATCTGGGGTGACCGGCTGGCAGCGCGGCTGTCGTGGCGACGCCTGCTGCTGCTCGCCTGGGGTGGCGGGGTGGCATGGATGCTGGCCCTGGGGCTGGTGGACGGGCCAGCAGGGCTCGGGCACATCCTCGATACCGACTACGAATACCTTCCGACGGCGCGAGCCACCGACGACATCGGTCACCTGTTACGCATCTACGTCTCGAAGATCGGGTACGACGCCCCAACCGGAAACTGGCCGGTGCACGTCGCCGGCCACCCACCAGGTGCCCTGCTCTTCTTCGTGATGCTGACTCGGATCGGCATCTCCAGCGCCGTCGCCAGTGGCCTGGTCGTCATTGCGGTGGCGGCCACGACCTCGGTGGCGGTGATGATCACGGCCGACCTCCTGGCCGGCCGCGACCACGCACGTCGGGCGGCGGTCTTCTTGGTGCTCGGACCTGCGGCGATCTGGCAGGGGGTCTCCGCCGACGCGGTCTTCGCCGCAATCGCGGCGTGGGGCCTGGCCGCGCTTGCGCTCGCGGCCACCCGAACCGGGCCGTTCGCGACCGGATCAGCCGTCGTTGCCGGAATGCTGCTCGGCTACGCCGTGATGATGTCCTACGGACTGATCCTGCTCGGCATCGTGGCGGTCTCGATCCTGCTGATCACTCGAACCTGGCGCCCGCTCGCACCGGCCGCGCTCGCCGCGCTGGCAGTGGTTGGCGGGTTCGCCGTCGCGGGCTTTTGGTGGTGGGACGGTTTGGTGGCGCTTCGTGGGCGTTACTGGGACGGGGTGGCGGCGAACCGGCCGGCGGCGTACTGGATCTGGGGCGACATCGCAGCACTGGTGTGCAGCGCCGGCCCACTGCTCGGCGCTGGGCTGGCCGTCGTGGCGCCCGGCCTGCGGACCATGAGAGACAAAGCCTCCGTCGCCATCGCCTCCCTGAGCACCGCGGCGGCGTTGACCGTGCTGATCGCAGATGCCAGTCAGATGAGCAAGGCCGAAGTGGAGCGGATCTGGTTGCCCTTCGTGCCGTGGCTGCTGCTCTCCTGCGCGCTGCTGCCGCCGCGCTGGCGCCGCGGCGGGCTGGTGCTGCAAGTGGCCACCGCACTCCTGATCCAGCACCTCCTCTTCACCGGATGGTGAGGCTCACTCCCGCAACGGCGCCGTGGCGAATGCCGGTAGCCCCTCACTCGGGTCGATCTGTGCCTGGAAACCAAGACCTCGTGCCGACTTGTCGGCCGAGGCGACGATGTGCCGGACGTCCCCGACGCGGAACTTCCCGGTGACCCGCGGCCTGAGATCTGACGACGAGCCCCGGGCGACCAAGCCAGCCACGTCGCCGATGCTGATCGGGCGACCAGACGCGACGTTGTACGTCTCGAAGGTGCTACCCAGGTCAGCGAGAGCTTCGATTGCGAGCAGGTTGGCCCGGGCGACGTCGTCGACATGCACGAAGTCACGCATCTGCCGACCGTCCTCGAACACGTCTGGACACCGCCCGTGTTCGAGGTTGGAGCGGAACATCGCCGCCACTCCTGAGTACGGCGTGTCCCGCGGCATTCCGGGCCCATACACGTTGTGGTACCGCAGCGCTACGGCGGCGGCCCCAGCCTGCCTGGCCCATGCGGAGACGTAGTGCTCCTGGGCAACCTTGCTGGCCGCATACGCGCTCCGCGGATCGACCGGAGCGTCCTCCTCGACCGCGCTCCACGTCAGGGCCCGGTCGCACTGCGAGCACAGGTTGTCGAACCGGCCCTCCTCAAGATCCTCGATGCGCCGCGGCAAGGGGCGTTGCGGTCCGTGCTCGTCGCAGCGGTATCTGCCCTCGCCGTACACGACCATCGACGAAGCCAGCACCAGCCGAGCCACCCCTTGGTGATGCATCGCGGCCAGCAGCGCGGCGGTCCCAAGGTCGTTGAGCGAGGCGTAGGCGGGCAGGTCGGCGACGGTGATGCCTGCGCCGACCAGCGCCGCCTGGTGGCACACCACGTCGACACCCCGCAACAGGTGCTGCCATGCCTCAGCGTCCCGGACGTCGAGCCGATGGGTACCGGCCGGCGCCTCCCGAGCACCGTGTGCCTGGGGCAGCATCACATCGACGCGCACTACCTCGTGACCGGCCGCATCCAGGAGGCGGCCGATCGCAGTACCGATGAAGCCGGCCGAACCGGTCACCAGCACCCTCATGAGAAGCCCGGGCCCGGGATGTCGTAGGTGAGCTCAAGATCGTCGGCCCAGCTGGCGCAGCGACACCCGCTGGGATCGGGCAGCCGGCCGATGGCCTCGCCGACGATGTCCTTGAGGCGTGCGACCATCCCTGCGAACCGGGCGAACACCTCGGCCTGGTCGACACCCTCACCGGTGGCCACCCCCGCGTCCATGTCGGTGACCACGGCGATCGGCGAGTAGCACAGTTGCATCTCCCGGGCCAAGGCGGCCTCCGGGGCCCCGGTCATGTTGATCAGGGACCAGCCCTGGGCCGCGTAGCTTCGAGACTCCGCCCGGGTCGAGAAGCGCGGGCCCTCGATGACCACCATGGTTGCGGCGTACTCGACGCCCTGGATCGACGCCAGCGTCCGCCCCAGCTGTTCGCAGTAGGGATCGGCAAGAGGCACGTGCACGGCACCCCGCTCCACGAACGTGCCGATCCGACTCGTCGTTCGGTCCACCATCTGATCGGGCACCACGAAGTCACCCGGCGCCACGCTCGGCAGCAGACCTCCGACGGCACAAGGAGCGATCACCTGCCGCACGCCCAAGGAACGCAACAGCCACATGTTGGCGCGATAGTTGATCAGATGCGGCGGGAACTCGTGCCCCGAACCATGCCTCGGCAAGAACGCCACCCGCCGCCCGGCCACGGTCCCGACCCTCACCGGACCGGATGCCAGACCGTACGGCGTCTCGCGCGACACCTCCTCGGCCACGCCGAGGAACTCATAGAACCCGCTGCCGCCGATGATCGCCACCTCGGCGACCCGAGGGTGGTCGTGTGGAGCGCTCATCGCTCCATCATCCAGCGCCGAGCTCGCCGCGGGGCGCACAGAGTGTTACGAGTTGCTGACGATGCC
>CALMLL010000008.1 GCA_937868075.1 uncultured Marmoricola sp.
CACTGGAAGGGATGCCGACGACATGGCCGAGAGTGACAACGAGGACATCAAGGCCAAGATGCGCGCCGCGCTGGAGCGCAAGAAGGCCAACGATCGTGGCGTCGAGAAGTCCGGGCCCACCAAGGAGAAGGCGCACGGCTCCGAGGTTGAAGGCGCCACGCGCCGCCTTCACCGCCGCAAGTCCGGCTGACCCGGACTACCGCGTCATTCGGTGACCGGACCTGGCCAGTTCTTGTCCGGCTGGGGCACCGGGCGACCGGGCTGTTCGCCGCCGCGCTCGTCGAGGTAGTTCTGTTTGGGGACCATCACCTTGCGACGGAAGATGCACACGACCTTGCCGTCCTGGTTGTAGCCGATGGTCTCGACATAGACCACGCCACGGTCGTCCTTGGAGGTCGACTCCCACTTGTCCAGCACCCTCGTCTCGCCGTACAGGGTGTCCCCGTGGAAGGTCGGCGCCACGTGGCGCAGCGACTCGATCTCCAGGTTGGCGATGGCCTTGCCGGAGATGTCGGGCACCGACATGCCCAGCAGGATGGAGTAGACGTAGTTGCCCACGACCACGTTCTTGCCGAACTGAGTGGTCTCCTCGGCGTAGTGGACGTCCATGTGCAACGGGTGGTGGTTCATCGTCAGCAGGCAGAACAGGTGGTCGTCATACTCGGTGACGGTCTTGCCGGGCCAGTGCTTGTACGTCGCGCCGACCTCGAACTCCTCATAGCTACGTCCGAACTGCACGACGAACCCCTCTCCCACCGGCGCGGAGCCGGTCTCGACTGAGCTTCCATCTTGCCGCAACGGCCCGGTCGGTCGCAGCGTGCGCTTCCTCACGCACGGAGTAGATTCCTTCGAGAACGCCCCCAATCGAGGAGGACCCAGGACATCGTGGTGGCACAGGCTCGGGTCGACGACGCCGGCATTGTCCTTCCCGCAGGCATCGACGAACCGGTCGACATCCGCTTCGGCGGGCATCGCCTGTGGTCGTTCAACCCCACCCGTGACGGGAAACCCCATGCCGGTGGCCGTCGGGTGACCTGGCCCGGCGCCATCAAGGAGCGGCTCAACGGCACCGCCGAGGTCAGGCTTGAGCGCCACCTCACCGGGGAGGAGTTGTTCTCCGACACCGTCCGTTTCGGGAGCGCAGACACGCCCCTGATCTTCACCGACGATGCCGGCAACCCGGTCACCCTCGACAAGGGTGGTCGCTTCCAGCGCAGCTTCGACCGGATGGACGCCGACGCGGTGAACCTTCTCGTCGATGCCAGCCATCGGGTGCTCGTCGACCTCGTCGAGCACTGCGGGCTCGACGCCTACCTCTGCTACGGGGGTCTGCTCGGTGCCGTCCGCACCGGCCACATGATCGGACACGACTCCGACGTCGATCTGGCCTACCTCAGCAAGTTCACCCACCCCTTCGACATCATCCGCGAGTGCCGGGCCGCCGAACGGGTCATGGAGGAGCGCGGCTGGCACGTGGTGCGCATGTCGGCGGCGAACTTCAAGGTGTGGGTGCCCCTGCCCAACGGCAAACGAGCCGGCGTCGACGTGTTCGGCTCCTTCCACATCGGCGACCACTTCCACATCACCGGATCGCTGCGCGGGCGCCTGGATCGCGACCAGATCCTGCCCTTCGGCACGATCGCGCTCGAAGGGGTCGACTTCCCAGCACCGCGCGACCTGGACGCGTTCTTGGCCTACACCTACGGTCCCGGCTGGAAGGTCCCCGACCCGGCCTTCCACTTCAACCATCCGCCTGAGAACACCGAGATGATGTCCCAGTGGTGGCGTGGCAGCCGCACCCGGTTGTGGCACTGGAGCGCCTTCTATCGCTCGGCGGTCAAGGTCGCGAAGGTCCCCGAGACCCCCTCACCCTTCGCCCGCTGGGTTGCCGGGCGGATCGACCCAGGATCCCGTGTCGTCGAACTCGGATCCGGCACTGGGCGGGACGCGGTGTGGCTCGCTCAGCAGGGGTTCGCAGTCACCGCCTCGGACTACTGCGGTGCAGCGCGAGCGGCCACCCAGGCCAAGGCCAAGAAGGCCGGGCTCCGGATGCGCGTGCGGGGCTACAACATGGAGTCCATCTACGGCTACCTCACCAATGCCGCCAAACTGGCCCATCAGCCAGGGCCCAAACACGTCTATGCGCGCCTGCTGCTCGACTCGTTGGCGCCCTCGGGCCGCCCAGGGCTCTGGCGCTTCTGCTCGATGGTGTGCCGCTCGGGCGGGCACACGTTCGTGGAGTTCCGAACCGCTCGCAACCGCGGCCAGGACTTCTTCTTCGGACACCACGTCCGCACGTTGCCGCGCGTCGATGTCATCGAGGCCGAGATCGCCAAGTACGGCGGCACGATCGTGCACCAGGAGGTCGGCCGCGACCTCGCCCCTCTCGGACGCGAGAATCCCGTCGTCTGCCGAATGGAAGTGAGTTGGACATGAGCAAGCTGACCAGGGCCCTGAACCGGATCCGGGGTGGGCAGGGCCACGAACTCGGCAACCTCAAGAAGCGGGTAGCGCTGTTGGAGTCCGGTCTGGAGGAGTCACGTCGCCTCAACGAACGACTCTCCGACGTACTCGATGTGGTCGTCGAACTTCTCGTCCCCGCCACCGAACGCAACGAGGAGCGACTGGCCGAGGCCTTGAAGAAGCTCTAGCTCACTTGAGCTTGTAGTCCTCCAGCAGGCGACGGCCGATGATCATCCGCTGGATGTCGGCGGTGCCTTCGCCGATCAGCAGCATCGGCGCTTCGCGGTAGAGGCGTTCGATCTCGTACTCCTTGGAGAACCCGTAGCCGCCGTGGATCCGGAAGGAGTCCTCCACGACCTGAGAGCAGTACTCCGAGGCGAGGTACTTGGCCATGCCGGCCTCGAGGTCGTTGCGCTCCCCCGAGTCCTTCTTGCGCGCCGCCCGCACCATCATCTGGTGGGCCGCCTCGACCTTGGTGGCCATCTCGGCCAGCCGGAACAACACCGCCTGGTGTTCGGCGATCTTCTTGCCGAAGGTCTCGCGCTGCTGGGCGTACTGCACGCCGAGTTCGAACGCGCGGTTGGCGACACCGCACCCGCGCGCGGCCACGTTGACGCGGCCGACCTCGACCCCGTCCATCATCTGGTAGAAGCCCTTGCCGGGCTCCCCTCCGAGGATCTGGTCGGCCCCGATCCGGTGGCCCTCGAAGACCAACTCGGTGGTGTCGACCCCCTTGTAGCCCATCTTCTCGATCTTGCCCGGAACCGTGACGCCCTGAGCGGTCTCGCCGAAACCGGACTCCTTCTCGACCAGGAAGACGGTCATGTTCTTGTAGACGCTGGCGGCGCCTTCGTCGGTCTTGACCAGCACCGCCACGAGGTTGCAGGAGCCACCGTTGGTCAGCCACATCTTCTGGCCGTTGATCACGTAGCCGTCGCCTTCACGCGTGGCCTTGGTCTTGATCGCGGCCACGTCGGAGCCGCAACCGGGCTCCGACATCGAGAACCCACCGCGCACCTCGCCGGTGGCCATGCGCGGGAGGTACTTCTGCTTCTGCTCCTCGGTGCCGTGCTGCAACAGCATGTACGCCACGATGAAGTGGGTGTTGATGATGCCCGACACGCTCATCCAGCCGCGGGCGATCTCCTCGACGGCCAGCGCATAGGTCAGCAGGGACTCCCCCAGGCCGCCGTACTCCTCAGGGATCATCAGCCCGAAAATGCCGAGGTCCTTCATGCCCTCGACGATCTCGGTGGGGTACTCGTCCTTGTGTTCAAGTTCGGTGGCCACCGGCATGATCTTGGCTTCGACGAACTGGCGAACCGTCTTGAGGATCTCGACCTGCAGTTCGCTGAGGTCTTCGGTGTGGCACAGGCGGGCCATGACGTACTCCTGACTCTGGGTCGACCACGTGTCGTTCTCGACCGTGGCGACGCTCGACACTGGCAATCTATCGAGTGCTGAGCCCTCGTGAGAGCCCGCCCAGCATGAGCCTGCTCACGCTGGGCGACGTGTCGACCCGAGGCGCTTGACCAGCCGGGTGAGGCCTCGCATGGGACCGGCCACGGGGCGCAGTCGCCGCAACTCGGCGTCTTGCCGGTCGAGTCGCTCGATGAGTCGGCGCCGCTCGTGGCGGCTGTCGCGGACGTCATGCATGATCCGAGCCACCAGTTCCACCGCGACCTCGGCCACTTCGCTGTCGGTGACGTCGCTGGGGTGGCGACGCTCAGGCAGGGTGTCGGGAACCAGGAGATCGGCGGTCGAGCCGATCACATCGAAGCCCTGCTGCTCGACGTACGCCGCCGCGGCGCGGCCCCGAGCCCGGCAGTCCTCGATCTGATCCGGACCCGGCCAATAGCGGGCGCCCCGACGCGGGACCAGTCGCTCATCGGCCAGGTAGGTGCGGATGTAGACACCCCGCTCGAAGGATTTCTTGAAGTCACCCATGTGCGCGTTGATGCGCCGCAGGGTCTCGGCTTCCACCACGCCGAGGGACTCATTGGGGAAGTTCCCCGACAGGTCATAGGCATGGGAGTCCAACCCGATCAGTCCGGCGAAGCGATGCCAGATCTCCTCACGGGGGGCGTCCTTGCCCGGCAAGGGCAGCACGTGCACCTGCTGCGGCGGCAGGGTCGGCGACCATCGCTGCAGGACCAGCCTGAGGTCGAGGGTGCGCCAGTTCCAGATGGCCGACGGGCTGTCGGACACCTCCCTGGAGTAGTCCTCGATGCGCACGGTCTCGCGGTTCTTGATGGCCTCTTGCCAACTGGCGGCGAACAGGCCCAGGGGCTCACGCGCGGTCGCAACGACATGCACCTCTGCGGGAGCGAGTTGCTCGATCATGCCGGCCGCCTGCTCCGCCGACGCGGCGGCGAAGAACTCGTGTGAGATCACCGCGGTCCCGCGCCAGTTTGCGATCTCCGAACGCAGCCGGTCCCACGAGGTGCGCGCCCGATCGTGGGCATTGCCCAACTCACCCTCTTTGCGGATCACCCGCGACGCCCACAGGTGGTCACGCCGCTCGGCCCCCGGCAGGAGCACGCCTTCGGCGCGCATCTGCTCACGAGCCCCCCACATGATCGTCTGGAGATACGTGGTGGCGGTCTTGGGCAGACCGATATGGATGAAGACCTTGTCGGCCACGGCTACAGGCTCTTGGTGTAGGCCTCGACGGCGGCGTCGATGCGTGCCTGATCACGTTGCGCCATCGGAATGAGGAGTTCCTCGACGATGTCGGCCAGCTCGGCCAGCCGGAGGCTCTGGCCGCGCAACTCCTGGATCTCAGCTTCGAGATCCTTGATCCGTGCGGTGAGTTCGGCCACCGGGCCCCTGTTGAGCGCCTTGATCATCACGTCCGTGGCGCGTTGCTTGATGGACATCTAGTTCTCTCCCCACTTGGCCACGATCCGGCCGATCCTTCGGCCCGGGTCGTCGATGGCATCGATCCGCTCGCTCTCGACTACGGTGAATCCGGCCGCTTCGAGTTCTTTGGCAAGCTGCCCGAGGCGCACCGCCCGCTGCATCTTGCGTTTGTCTCCCCCACCGAGCCAGGCGCTGACGTATAGCATGCCGCCCTGGCGCAGTGCCATCGAGGCCACCCGCCACAGTGAGGCGCGCGCGCCTGCGGTCAGGGCGTCGGCCACGTGATCGGCGATGACCACGCAGGGGCCGTCGACGGCAGCCAGTTGGGCGCCCACCCCCAGGACCGAGCGCCACTCGTTGAGATTGAGTGGCTCGACGGTCAGGTCCACTCCCTCGTCCCTGGCAGCGGTTTGGGCCGCCGTGGAGGCCGATGGCACGAAGTCGAATCCGGTGACCCGAGCGCCCTGTCGGGCGAACCACAACGCGTCCCCGGCCCGGCCGCAGCCCAGGTCGACGATGCGTGGGCTTCCGGCGCGCACCAGCGGGTCGCTCTCGGCGACGTACGCCGACAGCGGAGAGGGTGCCCCCTCAGGCAGCACCTTGCGTCGGGTGGAGTAGTAGCGGTCCCAACTGTCCCGGAACACGCGGGTCCCCCGGAACCAACCATTGAGCCGACGCAGCGTCGTGCGCGGAGTCTCGAAATGGAAAGCCGGGTCGGGCACCGTCCACCCGGGGCCGTACATCGCCTCGAGCAGTTTCTCCGGCAGCGCGGGCGCGGGCAGGGTCCGCCCTTCCAGCGTGGTGGTCCCGAGCGGGAAGATCCAGGACTCCGAGAACGGCACTCCGACCTCACCCATGAGATAGAGGTGGCCCTCGGTGATGAAGCCGCCGAAGACGTCCAGGCCACGCAGCGAGCCATCCCCCTCCGTCACGGTGACCTTGAATGCGATCCCGGAGTAGCGGGTGATCTGGTAGCCGGCCTCGGTCAGGCGACGCTGGAGCCGGAACGACTCACGCATGACGTCGACGGGGTGGGAGTGACGAGACACGTAGCCGAGATCGGCATCGGAGTCGTGGCCGATGAGGTGCCCTTCGCGGACCGCCCCCAGCAGCGTGCCGTACGCCGGAAAGGCCTCCACTCCAGCCCCGGCCAGAGCCTGCAGCACCTCCTCGATGGAGTCCAGCAGCGGAGCCACGTGCTCTGCGGAGCGGGTGTCGAAGGTCTGGGCCATGCGGCCGGACTTGTCGATGCCCAACGGGTTGCCTTGGGAGTTCACAATCTCGATCGCGGTGGTCGCGTCCCCGAACTGCGTGTCGGCGTCATAAATCACCGCCCCGCTCAGGTGCTCGACGATGGCAACCCGGGCGTGACCGTCGAGGTACTTCAGCAGCGAGTCTGGCCAGGCGATCTGGCGGCCTCCGTGCGGGCCCGGGGTCGAGTCGCGCTGCAGCCAGAACGACCAGATCCGACGACCGCCGAAGGTGACGTCGAGGACGACATCGCGCTCACCGCGCAGCAGCAGCCCCGAGTCGTCGATCTCGACGAACTCGACCGGGCTCGCCGCGTCGGACACCTGTCCTACTCCGACACGAAGGTGTTGGCGCGAGAGAGGTCGTCCTCGAAGTCGACCTCGACGACCTGGAAGGCAGAGATGTCGACCGCCTCCACCAGCAGGCCGTCCCTCTCGATGGCCACTTCGAGGCCTCGCTCGAAGTAGTCCTGGTCGTCGCACTCACGCAGTCGGGCGATCAGGGCCGGCTTGTCGGCCGCGGCGATGTAGTTGATCCCGACGGCCTCGCCCAGTCCACCGACGACGGTCTTGGACAACTCCTTGATCATGCCGGTCTCGCCGAGGGTGTACTTGACCTCCTCCTCGGCGACCGAGGCGGTGTTGACGCACACGAAGCTCTGACCACTGTCGATGTGTTCGCGCACGATATCGAGGACGCGCGGGTCGAAAACGACATCGCCGTTCATCCACAGGACACCGCCGTCGAAGGACTGTTCCAGCGCCTTCAGCAGACTCTTGGAGGTGTTGGTCCGGTCGTACAACTCGTTGTAGACGAAGGAGATATCGGGCATCTCCTCGATGACGAGGTCGAGTTTGAAGCCGACCACCGCGGTCACCCGGGTGTTGGGGTCGTGTCGTCGCAGGGCGTCGACGGCCCGCCGCATGATCGTCTGCCCCGACTGCAGCGGGGTCAGCGGCTTGGGCCACGGCTTGCCCAACCGGGTCCCGAGTCCAGCAGCGAGAATGACGGCCTGAGTCTGCAACGTGCGCACCTTTCGAATGTGACCTCAGGGCAGCCTAGCCGTCGCAGCGGGTCCCGATCATCTTCGCCGAGGCCGGGCTCATGCACCCTGGTGGCGCGCATGAGGACCGCACCTGGGCTAGCGTCACCGAGGTGCCACAGATCACTTACGTCGACGTGTTCGGCCAGACCCCGCTGCTGGGCAACCCCGTGGCCGTCGTCCACGACGCCTCGGCCCTCGATGAGGCTGCGATGGCGGCGTTCGCCCGCTGGACCAACCTGTCCGAAACCACCTTCCTCCTGCCCGCGACCAGGCCCGATGCCGACTACCGGGTGCGCATCTGGACCACTGACGGCGAGTTGCCCTTCGCCGGCCACCCGACCCTCGGCACGGCGCACGCCTGGCTCCAAGCCGGAGGGGTGCCCCATGATCCGGACTGGGTCATGCAGGAGTGCGCCGCCGGCCTCATCCGGGTACGCCGACAACCCGACCGGCTCTGGTTCGCCGCTCCCCCGCTGATGCGATCGGGACCGGTCGCGCCAGACGTCCTCGCCCAGGCACTGGCCTCGGTGGGCCTGAGCGACGCGGACCTGATCGAGGCCAACTGGGTGGACAACGGACCCGGCTGGCTGGGGCTGCATGTCACCGATGCGGCTGCCGTGCTGCGCGCGGTGCCCGACGTGTCGACCATGGGCGACCTCAAGGTGGGGTTGGTCGGTCGCTATCTCGGCGGCGGGCCCGCCGATGTCGAGGTCCGCGCCTTCTACCCGGGTCTGGGATCCCCCGAGGACCCGGTGACCGGCAGTCTCAACGCGAGTCTGGCCCAGTGGCTGATCGGATCCGGGTCGTTGCCCTCGGCGTACATCGCCTCGCAGGGGACCGCCCTGGGACGAGCCGGGCGGGTCCACATCCGCCACGACGACGGCGACGTCTGGGTGGGTGGGGCTACGGTCTCGCTGATCCGGGGCACGTTCGACCTCCGCTGAGCCCAAAGGGGCCCAGCAACAGGCCGCAAGCATCTACCCTGAACCCGTGAGCACCACCGCAACCCGAGTCTTTGCAGCCCGGCTGGCCGGACTGCCGGTGTTCGACCCCAACGGCGACCAAGTAGGCAAGGTCCGCGACATCGTCGTGGTCATGCGCAGCGAGATCCACCAACCGCGGGCTGTGGGCCTGGTCGTGGAGGTGTTCGGCCGGCGTCAGGTGTTCGCCCCGATGACCCGGATCACCAGCATCGACGCGGGTGCGGTGATCACCACCGGTCTGCTCAACATGCGTCGATTCGCCAAGCGATCGACCGAGATCCTCGTTCTCGGCCAACTCCTTGACCGTCGAGTCACGATCAAGGAGAACCGCGTCCAGGGCATCGTCTACGACGTCGCCCTGGAGCAGACCCGAACGCGGGACTGGGTGATCTCGCGAATCGCCATCGAGGAGCCCACGAAGGGTTTCCGCCGTCGCGGCCAGACCCACATCGTGGAGTGGAACGAGGTGGAGGGGTTCGGCACCTCCACCGAGCAGGGCGCGACCCACCTGATCGCCCGATTGGCCGATCTCAAGCCCGCCGACGCCGCGAACGTCATCCACGACCTCCCGCCGGAGCGGCGCTCCGAGGTGGTGGCCGCGATGGACGACGAGCGACTTGCCGACGTGCTGGAGGAATTGCCCGAAGAGGACCAGGTGGAGATCTTGGGTCACCTCGACTCCGAGCGGGCCGCCGACGTCCTGGAAGAGATGTCCCCCGACGACGCCGCCGACCTCATCGCCGACCTGCCCCCGGAGACCGCGGCCCAACTCCTCGAACTCATGGAGCCTGAGGAGGCCGAGGACATCCGCCGTCTCATGGTGTACGCCGAGGAGACCGCCGGCGGCATGATGACGCCGGAGCCGGTGATCCTGCCCCCCGACGCCACCATCGCCGAGGCCCTGGCCCACGTGCGCCATGAGGAACTGAGTCCGTCCCTGGCGGCCTTGGTCTACGTCGTCCGCCCGCCCCTGGAGACGCCGACCGGCAAACTCATCGGGGTCGCCCACATCCAGCGCCTGCTGCGCGAACCACCCAGTTCCCTGGTGGCCGGGGCTCTGGACGAATCGACCGAGACCCTTCGACCCGACGCCACGATGCAAGACGTCGCCGCCCACATGGCCGCCTACAACCTGGTTGCGGCTCCGGTGGTCGACGAAGAGGGCCGCCTGCTGGGTGCGGTGACGGTGGACGACTTGTTGGACCACCTGCTGCCCGACGGATGGCGTGACCAGAAGGCGACGCGTCGATGAGCCAGCAGTCCCGCAAGCCGGCCGATCGGTCGCCGGAGAAGAAGGGTGCGGAGAAGAAGGCGGCGGAGAAGAAGGAGAGCGCCCGCGCTCGCCTCGACACCCCGGTAGAGCGCCATCGCACCCTGATGCGTCGCCCCAGCCTCGACTCCGATGCCTTCGGCCTGTTCGCCGAGCAGTTCGCACGGTTCATGGGTACCGCCCGATTCCTGGTCTACATGACGCTGTTCGTGCTGGCCTGGGTGCTGTGGAACACGCTGGTGCCCGCCCACCTCCGGTTCGATCCCTATGCCTTCATCTTCTTGACCCTCATGCTCAGCCTCCAGGCTTCGTACGCCGCCCCACTGATCCTGTTGGCCCAGAACCGTCAGGAGATGCGCGACAAGGTGGTGGCCGAGCGCGACCGCCAGGCCAACACCCGGGCCCACGCGGACATGGAGTTCCTCGCCCGTGAGATGGCTGCGCTGCGCATGGCCGTGGGTGAAGTGGCCACCCGTGACTACGTGCGCTCCGAACTGCGCACTCTGCTCTCCGAGATCGAGGAGCGGTTCCCTGCGGCCGACGAGGCCGAGGAACCGGACCTGGTCGAGGGCGAGTAGGCGCCTCGACGTACCCTCGTGGGCATGACTCACCCCCTGACCGACGCAGTTCGTGCTGCCCTGGCCACCGTCAATGACCCCGAGATCCGCCGTCCGATCACCGACCTCGGCATGGTCGATGAGATCCGGATCGATGAGGCCGGCACTGCCCACATCCGGGTGTTGCTGACGGTGTCGGGGTGTCCGCTCAAGGACACGATCACCCGCGACGTCACCGCGGCCGTCTCTCGCGTCGAAGGCATCAGTGGGGTCGATCTCGACCTGGGCGTCATGAGTGCCGAGCAGCGCGCCGGCCTGCAGGAGTTGCTGCGCGGAGGTCAGGCGCAGCGAGAGATCACCTTCGCAGCGCCCGGTTCCCTGACCAAGGTCTATGCGATCGCCTCGGGCAAGGGCGGGGTCGGCAAGTCCAGTGTCACGGTCAACCTGGCACTCGCCCTTGCCGCTCAGGGCCTCAAGGTCGGAGTTGTCGACGCCGACATCTACGGCCACTCGGTGCCGGCCATGCTGGGCGTCGCCGATGTGCGACCCACCCAGGTCGACGACCTGATCATGCCGGTGCCGACACCCTCGGGTGTCAGCGTGATCTCGATCGGCATGCTCAAGCCGCGCCGCGACCAGGTGGTCGCCTGGCGTGGTCCGATGCTCGACCGGGCACTCGTGCAGATGCTGGCCGACGTCTATTGGGGCGACCTCGACGCGCTGCTCCTCGATCTGCCCCCAGGCACCGGTGACGTGGCCATCTCCTTGGGTCAGCACCTGCCGAACGCCGAGATCGTGGTTGTCACCACCCCGCAGGAAGCGGCCGCCGAGGTCGCCGAGCGGGCCGGAACGATGGCCTCGATGATGCATCAGCGGGTGATCGGCGTCGTGGAGAACATGTCCTGGCTGCCGTGCCCGCACTGCCCCGCCGAGGACGATCACCGCATCGACATCTTCGGCTCCGGCGGCGGTGCCCGGGTGGCGGCGACGCTGACCAGCCGATTCGGCTATGACGTCCCGTTGCTCGGACAGATCCCTATCGATCCTCGACTGCGTTCGGGCGGCGACCTCGGGCAACCGGTCGTAGCCTCGGCCCCGGACTCCTTGGCCGCACGCGAACTGACCGGCATCGCCGCAGGGTTGGCCGCTCGAGGACGCGGGTTGGCCGGGCGTCAACTCGGATTGAGCCCCCAGCGGTAGCCTGACCCCGTGTTCGGTATCGGGCTCCAGGAGCTTTTCTTCATCGCGATCCTCGCGGTGATCGTTTTCGGTCCCGAACGCATGCCGGAGTTGGCCCGCCAGGTGGCCCGATTCCTCCACATGGCCCGCGGCTACGCCCGCCGCGCGCAGTCGGAACTGCGCAGCGAACTCGGCCCGGAGTACGCCGACCTGACGCTGCGCGACCTCGACCCTCGCCAGGCGATTCGCCGCCACGTGAGGGAGGCGCTGGCCGAACTCGACATGGAGGAGCGGGAGAGCACGATGCGCGCCGCCGAGGCGGCCGCACTCGGTGAGGCCACGCCGGCGCTGCCCACCCCCTACGACACCGAGGCCACCTGAGCGTGCTCGCCTAGGGGTTGTCGACCACGGCGTCCAGCACGACGGCGAACTCTTTGTCCTGGTTGGACCGCAACACGGTCAACACGACGTGATCGCCTTTGACGTGGCTGCGGATGGCCACGATCAGCGAGATCGTGTCGGTGACCGGGCGACCGTCGATGCTGGTGATGAGGTCTCCTCGCCGCATGCCCGCCTTCTGTGCCGGTCCCCCCGCGGTGACCCCGACGATCCGGGCTCCCTCGACGCTGGTCGGGGTGCGGACATTGGCCCCGATGATGGGGTAGCGAGCCTTGCCGGTGCGCACGATCTGGTCGGCGGTGGTCAGCACCTGCTCGATCGGGATCGCGAACCCGACCCCGATATTGCCGCTCTGCCGCCCCCCTCCCAGGGTGGCGATGGCCGAGTTCACGCCGATCACTCGACCACTGAGGTCGACCAACGGGCCGCCGGAGTTGCCCGGGTTGATCGCGGCATCGGTCTGGACCGCGTTGATGAAGGAGTTGTCCTTGGCACTGTCCCCGGTGGTCACCGGCCGGTTGAGCGCACTCACGATGCCCGACGTCACCGAACTGCTCAGTCCGAGTGGGGAACCGATGGCCACGACGGTCTCACCCACATGAAGGTCGCCGCTGGCACCGACCGCGGCGGGCCGCAGTTTCTTGGCGCCCTTGGACTTCAGCACCGCAATGTCGTAGACCGCACTGCGCCCGACCACGATCGCAGGGGTGTGCCGACCCAGTGAGTCGACGATGTCGATCGAGCCGCCGTCGGCGGCGGCCTCGGCCACCACGTGGTTGTTGGTGATCACGTGTCCCTGATCGTCGAGCACCCACCCCGAACCGGTGGCGCCGCGGGGGTCGCCGGCGTACTCCGCGATGATCTGGACCGTGCTGGGTAGCAACTTCTCAGCGACCTTGGGAACCGAGGTGTTGTCCTCGGGCAGCGGAGCCGAGGTCCGAGGTTCCAGACGCAGACCATTCCCGGCCTTGTTGAGCACGGTGGCGGCGACCACGCCACCGAACACCCCGCCGAGGAGTCCAGCCAACAGGGCGGTGACGGCGACCATGGGCCACACCCACACCGGGATGCGTGCGAGCGGGCGGACCGGCGGCGAGGTGAACTGGAACGGCGGGAACGCCGCCGGCACGTGGGGCTGATCGGGGCCGGTCGGGTGCCCTGGGGATTGCCCGGGATGCTGCTCTGACACCCGCCTAGTGTGCGCTACGGCGCAGCAGGCCCCAAGCGGAGTCCACGGTGGCCGAGATGGTGCTGCCGACGGATTCGACGATGGAGACGGCTGCGGCCCGGGTCGGTAGCGGCATCGGAGTGGTGTAGCCGACTGCGGCCACGACCGCCGCCGCGGCGCCGGCGCCCACCCATGCCGTCGTACGCCGAGAGCGAGAGCGCACCAGCGGCGGGGAGGCGAAGGCTGAGGTCGGTGAGGGATAGATGGGTGCCGGCGGGGCGTCGAGAAGATCGGCCACGCGGGAGGTCACCGGCATCGCCGCACCCAGCCCGGAGAGTCGGGTCTTGAGCCAGGCCTCCCGGTTGACCAGGCGGGCGCAGCCGCCGCACTCGGAGATGTGCAGGGCCGCGCGACGAGATTCACCGGCCGAGGCTTGGCCGTCGACCAGTGCGGTGACCTGTTCACCGGAGAGGTGTCCGGTGAGGAAGGAGGGGCCCACGCTCATCCCTGGCTACCCCGCACAGGTCGGTCGTTGAGGACGGGGCCACCGATGCGCACCCGGCCCGGCCGCGGCGCCCGGTGAGCCAGCGCTTTGCGCAGCAACGCGCGGCCACGGTGGATGCGAGAGCGCACGGTGCCGAGTTTGAGACCGAGCACCTCGCCGATCTCCTCATAGGTCAGTCCCTCGACGTCACACAGGACCACCGCGGCCCGGAACTCCGGGCTCAACGCCTGCAGGGCAGCCTCGATGTCGGCGTCGAACTGGGTGTCGATGAAGGCCATGTCCGGGCTCGGGCCACGACCGGCCAACCGCGCGGAGCCCTCCTCGGTGAGGGCGTCAAAGCGGATCCGCTGCTTGCGTCGGGCCTGGTCGAGGAACAGGTTGGTGGTGATGCGGTGCAGCCAGCCCTCGAACGTCCCGGGCTGGTACCGGTCAAGAGCCCGGAACACGCGGATGAAGGTCTCGTGGGTGAGGTCCTCGGCGTCCGCGACGTTGCCGGTCAACCGGTAGGCCAGCCGGAACACCCTGGGCGAGTGGGTGGTCACGATCTCTTCCCAGCTGGGCGCTTGCCAGGGCACCTCAGCGGGTGTGCTCTGCTCTAGCGTCGACATCGGTGCTGCGCTCCTGTCTGGGGCGATCGGGTCGGACATGGTCACTACCCCTCACGCTAGGAATCCCGGCTGAGAACGCCCTGAGCGTTCCCGGTTGAGCGGCTGTGAAACCCATGAGCGTGCCGATCGACCTGGTTGGACCAACGTGCGAGTCTGCCGGGGTGTTCCCGGCGTACGGCGTAGAGTCGGCGCCAACCCAGCGCGTGTGAGGAGACCGCCATCACCACCGGAATCAAGCCTGCGACTTGGACCTACGCCGAGCAGTACGTCGCCGAGGACGACATCCTCGCCCGAGCCCGTGATCGTGCCCTCGAGGTCGGGGTTTCCCCGGTCGGCCCGGGTGCGGGGGCCGCCTTACGTTTCATCGCCGCGGTGCTCGATGCCCGCGCGGTCGTGGAGATCGGCACCGGAACGGGCGTCTCAGGGCTGTGGCTGCTGCGCGGGATGCGCCCCGATGGGGTGCTCACCTCGGTCGACACCGAGGCCGAACATCAGCGCTTGGCGCGCCAGGCCTTCGTGGAGGCCGGGATCGCCTCACAACGCACCCGATTGATCGCTGGTTCCGCACTGGAGGTGCTCCCCCGGCTCACCGACGGGCACTACGACATCGTCCTCTGCGACGGCGACAAACAGGAGTACCCCGACTATCTCGCCGAGGCGCAGCGGCTCCTGCGGCCCGGCGGCGTGGTGATCTTCGACAACGCCCTGTGGCACGACCGTGTGGCCGACCCCTCCCAACGCGACCCGTCCACCGTGGCGATCCGGGAGTTGGGCAAAGCCGTGGCCGAATCGGAGTCACTGGTCCCGGTGCTGCTGCCGGTCAGTGATGGCCTGCTGTGCGCCAAGAAGGTGTGGACCTCCGACTAACTGCCCTTGGGCAGCGGGTCGCGTAGCCAACGCAACAGCAGGCGCGCTCCGAAACCGGTCGGACCGGCGGTCCATTCACCTTCGTCCTTGACCGCGTCACCCACCGAGGCGATGTCGAGGTGGGCCCACGGCACCTCGCCGACGAAGTGCTGCAAGAAGAGCGCCGCGGTGATCCCCGAGGCGACCGGCGGGCAGTTGTCGGCGTCGGCGATCTTGCTGGCCAAGCGCTCCTCATAGATGGCCGCCAACGGCATCCGCCAGGTCGGCTCTCCGGCCTCCTCCCCCGCCGCGGCGAGGTGAGCGGCAAGGTCCTCGTCGTTGCTGAACAGACCGGCCAGGTGCTGGCCGAGGGCGACTCGGATGCCACCGGTGAGGGTGGCCACGTCGACCAGGACGTCCGGTTTGAGCTTGTCGACGGCGAAGGCCAGACCGTCGGCTAGCACCAGTCGACCCTCCGCGTCGGTGTTGGTCACCTCGGTGGTGCGACCGTTGTAGTGGGTGAGCACGTCGCCGGGGCGCAGCGCGTCACCGCTGATCACGTTCTCGGCCAGGCAGATCAGACCGGTGACCTTGACCGGGCAGTCGACCTCGGCCAGCGCGGCCATCACCGCAAGCACCACCGCTCCACCGGTCATGTCCCGTTTCATCGTGGCCATCGACTCCCCGGGCTTGATCGAGAGCCCACCGGAGTCGAACGTGATGCCCTTGCCGACGAGGACCACGTGTCCCTTGGACTTGATCGACCGGCGCGGCTTGTAGGTCAGCCGCACCATCCGGGGTGCCCAGGGGGAGGCCGCTCCCACACCGAGAAGGCCGCCGAAGCCGCCCTTGACCAGATCGTCGTACTCCATCACCTCGATGTCGATGTTGTGTGCTTGCGCGACATCACGGGCCTGGTCGGCGAACCAGGCCGGGTTCTTGATATTGGCCGGCACGGTCGAGAGCACCCGGGCGCGCCACGAGGCGCCCGCGAGGGCGAGGCCGGCATCGACCGCCTCGGTGACGCTCTCGTCGCTCAACGCCAGCACCACGTGCGGCACGGGCACGAACGGCGGGCCGTCACTGCGCATGTGGAAGGCGAAGGAGCCCAGCACGAACCCGGCGATCGCGGCTTCGGCGGCAAGGGCGGGGTCGGTGTCCGCTGGTGAGACAAGGTGCAGTGTGGTCGCCACCGATGCACGGTTGCGGGCGACACGAGCGACCTCCGCGGCGGCTCGGCGTACGCCGTCGAGGCGGCCCTCCCCGACACCGGCCAGCACGATCAGTCTGAGCGAGGGGTTGTCGGCCGTACCGGCGACCGGGATGCGAGTGACCTCACCGACCGCTCCGGTGGCCCCGGCGAAGTCGAGGACCTCGAACAGATCGATGCCGACACCGTCGGCCAGGGTCGCTGCGCCAGGTCCCAGAACGACCCCGTCAGCACCGGCGAAGACCGGCAGCGCCACGATCTCGACGCCGTTGATCCCACTAGGAGGGGCCGAACTCGTCGCGAAATCGGGAGGGGAGACCTGCGACGGGAGCATCCTCGCACCATACAGAACGCCCCCGCGTGACGGCACGTGCCGTCAGCGGGGGCGTGAAGTCGAGGTGTTAGCCGACGACGCTCTTCAGGGCATCGCCCAGCGCGCCTGCTTCTTCGGCGTTGAGCTCCACCACCAGGCGGCCACCGCCTTCGAGCGGGACTCGCATCACGATGCCACGCCCCTCTTTGGTGACCTCCAGCGGACCGTCGCCCGTCCGCGGCTTCATTGCCGCCATGTGGATACCTTCTTCCTACTGCTTCAGTGCGCCCTCCGCGACACGTGCAGGGGCCATTATTCCCTATGTGGCCAACGTGACCGACGAAATGACCACGCCCGCTGTCCGACACACAGGAGAAGTGATGACCGACCAGGCCCCGGAGGCCCCCGCAACGACCGTTGAGTACTCCGTCGAGCGGGGTGTGGCCACGATCCGGCTGAACCGCCCGGAGGCCATGAACGGGCTCGACTACGCGACCAAAGAAGCCTTGCTGGAGGCAGTCACCGACGCGGCCGGCAACGAGGCGGTCCGGTGTGTGGTGCTGACCGGTTCGGGACGCGCGTTCTGTGTCGGGCAGGACCTCAAGCAGCACATCGAGGTGCTGCAGTCGGGCTCCCCGGAGGCACTGTTTCGCACCGTTCCGGAGCACTACAACCCGATCGTGACGGCATTGGCCACCATGCCCAAACCGGTGGTGGCCGCCGTCAACGCCGTGGCCGCCGGAGCCGGGGTCTCCCTGGCCATGGCTGCCGACATCCGCATCGTGGCGGCCTCGGCCGGCTTCAACACCGCCTTCGCCGGAGTCGCCCTGTCGTGCGATACCGGCGCCTCGTGGCTGCTGCCGCGCCTGGTCGGCCACACCAAGGCGATGGATCTGCTCTTCTTCCCGCGCACGATCAGCGCGACCGAGGCACTGGAGATCGGGCTGGCCACGACCGTGGTCCCCGATGACGACTTCGCTGAGGCGGTGTCGACGACAGCGGCCACCCTGGCCGCAGGTCCGACCCTGGCGTATGCCTCGATGCGGCGCGCGGTGGCCTATTCGGCCACCCACGGCTTCGCCGAGTCGTTGGCTCACGAGAGCGAACTGATGAACCTCACCGGGGCCAGCGCCGACCACCGCGGCGCCGTCGACGCGTTCGTGGCCAAGCGGCCCCCGCACTTCGAGGGTCGCTAGCCCTGGTCGTCGAGTTGGGCGGCCAGCAGATCCAGCAGTGCGTCCACCTCGGCGGCGTCGTAGCCACGTAACGCGGTCGTGAACCGGATGCTGCGAAGGTCGGCGCCGGTCAACGGCCGGTCGGCGCGGACGCGTACGTCGGGACGGTCGTCGTACGCCTCGCTCATCGGCTCACCGCGACCCACCGTGATCACGACGGCCAGGCCGATGATCGCGATCACGATGGCACCGAGCACGACCGTCATTCGTGAGCCTCCGGCGCGACCGGCGGGTGGGTCTCGACCATGACCCGCACCGCTTCATGAGGATCGTCGGTCACCACGAGACGCTCGACGTCGGGAACCGAGATGTTGCCCGCCTCCGCGACGGTTTCGCGCAGCCAACCCAGGAGGCCGGACCAGTAGTCGGTGCCGAGCAGCACGATCGGGAAGGAGGTCACCTTCTGGGTCTGGGCGAGTGTGAGGGCCTCGAAGAGTTCGTCCAGCGTGCCGAGACCGCCGGGCAGCACCACGAAGCCGCGGCTGTACTTGACGAACATCGTCTTGCGGGCGAAGAAGTAGCGGAAGTTGACGCCCAGGTCGACCCAGTCGTTGAGTCCCTGCTCGAAGGGCAACTCGATGCCCAGCCCCACCGACACCCCGCCGGCCTCGGAGGCGCCCTTGTTCGCCGCCTCCATCGCGCCCGGCCCGCCGCCGGTGATCACCGCGAACCCGGCTTGGACCAGCGCCGCACCCAACAGTTCGGCCTTGGCGTACCACGGGTCGTCGGTCTTGGTCCGCGCCGAACCGAACACCCCGATCGCCGGCCCCAACTCGGCCAGGGCTCCGAAGCCCTCCACGAACTCGGCCTGGATCCGCAACACCCGCCACGGGTCGGCATGCAGCCAGTCGGTGTCGCCGCGGCTGTCCAGGAGTCGCTGGTCGGTCGTGGAGACGTCCATCGCCCGACCACGCTGGATGGTGGGGCCCTTGAACTTGATCGGCCGCCGGTCGGCGCGGTTCATCGTGGGCCGTCCTCGCCGAGCCAGGTCCGCAGACTGGCCTCGGTGGAGCGGATCTGGGCGATCGGCACGTGTTCGTCGGCGCGATGGGCGAAGGCCGGATCCCCGGGCCCGAAGTTCACCGCAGGCACCCCGAGCCGGGTGAACCGGGCCACGTCGGTCCAGCCGAACTTCGGCTTGACCTCACCGCCGACCGCGCGCACGAAGGCCTGCGCGGCGGGCAGGTCGAGGCCGGGCCGGGCGCCGGAGTCCTCGTCGATGAACTCGATCTCGAAGCCGTCGAAGAAGTCGGTCACGAACTGCCGCGCCTCGGCGATCGAGCGGTCGGGAGCGAAACGGTGGTTGACCGTCACGCGGCACTCGTCAGGGATCACGTTGGCGGCCACACCTCCGCTGATCAACACCGCGTTGAGCCCCTCGTGATAGGTCAACCCATCGACATCGGGTTGCCGGGCGACGTACGCCGAGAGCCGCCTCAACACCTCGCCGGCGTCGTGGATCGCGTTGTGCCCCATCCAGGCGCGGGCCGAGTGTGCCCGCTGGCCCCGGGTGATCACGTCGAAGCGCAAGGTCCCCTGGCAGCCGGCCTCCACCTGCGCGTTGGAGGGCTCCATCAGGATCGCGAAGTTGGCCGCGATGAGGTCGGGTGCCTGCTCGCTGATGTGTTTGAGGCCGTTGTACTTCGCATCGATCTCCTCGGCTTCGTAGAAGACGTAGGTGACGTCGCGGTTGGGGGCCGGCATGGTCGCGGCGAGACGCAACGCGATCGCCACCCCCGCCTTCATGTCGCAGGTCCCCAACCCGTGCAGGAACTCCCCGTCGTTGCGCACCGGGAGGTTGTTGTTGAGCGGGACCGTGTCGATGTGACCGGCCACGACCACCCGCTCGGAGTGGCCGAGATCGGTGCGGGCAACCAGCGAGTTCCCGATCCGGGTGAGGGTGAGGTGCGTCAGCGGGGTGAGGGCGGCCTCGAGCAGATCGCACAGGTGAGCCTCGTTGAGGCTGACCGACTCGACGTTGCAGATCGTCTCGGTCAGGCTCACCGCGTCGGCGGCCAGATCCAGGTGCTCCACGCTCATGGGCGTCATCGTGTCAGACACCCAAGGCTGTTCACGCGTGCGGGAAGACGCAGAACTCGTTGCCTTCGGGGTCGGCCAGGGTGGTCCAGGCGATCGGGCGGGTTCGACCAGGCACCTCCCAGAGGAGGGTGGCTCCGGCGTCGAGGAAGTCCTGCGGGTCGCCGTACACGTCCCAGTGGAGGCGGTTCTTGACGGTCTTGGGTTCGGGAACCGGGTTGAACACCATGCCCCACCACGGAACCGACGTGGCGAACCCGTCAACGGCGTCGATCCACCACCATGGCTGGCCCTTGTTGTTGGCCGCCACCCCGAAACGCTCGGCCCACCAACCGGCGATGGCCTCGGCGTCGACGGCATCCACGACCACCTCGAAGATTCGGTACGCCGGCAACTCACCCTCCCGGACGAAGGCACAGAACTCGTTGCCGGCCGGGTCGGCCATCACCGTCCAGTGCTCATGCTCGGCGATCCGGGAGGCGCCCAGCGAGGTGACCTCGTCGAGGTTGGCCACCGAGATGTCGAGGTGGACGCGGTTCTTCACCGACTTCGACTCCGGCACCGGGCACAGGGCAATGCCCATGCCTTCCTCGCTACCCAGCAGGTCTCCGGGTGCCCCACCTTCGAGGTCCAACGCAAGCCCCGCAGCGGCCGCCCAGAACGCGCCGACGTCCTCCCCCGGCCCCACGTCAAAGCACATCTCCTTGAAACGGGCAGTACTCATGCGGGTCACCCTAGACCCGTAGGGTTGTCGGGTGACTGCTTCGACTGCCCACGGTTGGGCCCTGGCGACCTACGCCGGTCCCACGCTGCTCGACGCCTGGTTCCCCGCTCCGGTGCTGGCCGAATCCAGCCCCCGACCCGAGGCGCTGGCCGCCGCTGCCGGCGCCGATGAGGTGCGCGGCGTGGAGCGTCGCGTCATCGAGGTCACCGCCGATCTGCAGGCCCCACCGGTCGATGCCGCGGACTGCTGGCTGCGACTGCACCTGCTCTCCCATCGTCTCGTCCGTCCCCACGAGGCCAACCTCGAGGGCATCTTCGGTCTGCTCGCCAACGTGGTGTGGACCAACGTCGGCCCCTGTGCGGTGGAGGGTTTCGAGGAGACCCGCCTTCGGTTGCGCGCTGGCGGGGTCAACGTCACCGTCTACGGCGTCGACAAGTTCCCGCGCATGGTCGACTACGTGCTGCCCACTGGCGTCCGCATCGCCGACGCCGACCGAGTCCGACTCGGCGCGCACCTCGCCCCGGGCACCACCGTGATGCACGAGGGCTTCGTTAACTTCAACGCCGGAACCCTCGGCACGAGCATGGTCGAGGGGCGCATCTCGGCCGGAGTGGTCGTGGGCGACGGCTCCGACATCGGCGGCGGCTCGTCGATCATGGGCACCCTGTCCGGCGGCGGCACCGAGACCATCTCCATCGGCCAACGGTGTCTGCTCGGCGCCAACGCCGGCATCGGGATCAGCCTGGGAGACGACTGCGTCGTCGAGGCCGGCTGCTACGTGACCGCGGGGACCAAGGTCACGATGACCACTTCTCCCGGC
Source organism: uncultured Marmoricola sp. (assembly GCA_937868075.1). Taxonomy (GTDB): domain Bacteria; phylum Actinomycetota; class Actinomycetes; order Propionibacteriales; family Nocardioidaceae; genus Marmoricola. Next base: position 21,476 of record CALMLL010000008.1, read on the forward strand.
CAGGTCAGCGTGGTCAAAGCGCGTGAGTTGTCCGGGGCCGACAACGTGCTCTTCCGCCGCAACTCGATGACCGGCGCGGTCGAGGCGGTGCCGTGGAAGGGCGACGGGATCGCCCTCAACCAGGATCTGCATGCGAACTAGGCCGCTGCTGGCACTCCTGGTCCTGGTCGTGATCGGTGCCGTCGGGATCGCGTTGTACCGCGGCTTCGGGCCGATCCCCGGCCCCACCGGGTGCACCACCAAGGTCACCACCTCTGCCGGGACCACGGTGGCGACCCTCGAACCCGACCAGGCCCACAACGCGACCCTGATCGCGGCCATCGGAGTACGCCGGGGGCTGCCGGCTCGAGCAGTCAGCATCGCCCTGGCCACCGCGATGCAGGAGTCCAAACTCCACAATCTGAACTACGGCGACCGTGACTCGGTCGGTCTCTTCCAGCAACGGCCCAGCCAGGGGTGGGGAACCCGGCGGCAGGTCAGTGATCCGTACTACGCCACCAACGCCTTCTACGACGTCCTGGCCAAGGTGGAGGGTTTTGAGTCCATGCGGATCACCGAGGCCGCCCAGAAGGTGCAGCGCTCGGCGTACCCCCAGGCCTATGAGGCCCACGCCGAGGAGGCGCGGGCCATGGCATCGGCCATGACCGGCTACTCACCGGCCGCGTTCACCTGCACGCTGTCGGCGCCCACCCGTTCCGGCAGCGCGGACGCGACGGCCACGGCGTTGCGCCGGGCCTACGGCAACCTGTCGATCACGACCGGACCTGGGGCGATCGTGCAGGTGGCGGTGCCCAAGGGTCCCGAAGGACGTCGCTTGGGCTGGTCGATCGCCTCGTTCGCGGTGGCACACGCCGACACCTGGCGACTGAGGTCGGTCGGCTTCGACTCGCGCACGTGGACCAACGGCTCCTCATCGGGTCAGGGATGGCGCGAAGCCACCACACAGTCACGAACCGTGGTGCTGAAGATCAGCTAGC
>CALMLL010000009.1 GCA_937868075.1 uncultured Marmoricola sp.
GCCGTGCTCGAGGATCTCGGCCAGCAACATCCCTCGCGAGCGGGCGGCCCGCTCGGCGGCGACTCGCTCTCCGGCCAGCCAGGTGAGCACGTCCCCCCGACACATCGCGGCCGCGTCGAGAGCCCGGTTGGCCCAGGCCGGTCCGGCCCCGTGCCGGGCGATGACGATCCACGCCTCCGGGGCATCGGGGTTCTCCCCGAACGGCATCGCCGCCACATGCAACCCGGCGCGAGTGCCGGTCGCGCGCTGCTTGCGAGCCCGTGCCCACTTGAGGGCGACCGGGTCGACATCGCCGGCGACCACGTGGTCGCGCGAGATCACTGCGGCTTCCCCGCCCACGGCCCGCTCCAGTCGGCGTACGACGAGGTCGGGGCCGGATGCCTGATCCTCGATCCCCGAGGCGATCAGCAGTGTGCGGGCCCGCTCGATCTCGGGCGCCAACACCAGCCGCTGCAACGCCAAGGTGGTGGGCAGGACCGATCCGGCGTGGTGCCACCCGATCAGCGGCATCCCGAGACGGTCGGCGAGCCGGGTCGTGGCCAGCGGCATCGGGAACTGGTGGGGGTCGGCGACATGAACCAACACGGCCGCGCCTGCGGCACGGTCTGCCTTGCGCAACAGCAGGTCGACGCGATGCAGCCACCGGTCGTGGGGCACATCCTCGGCGCTGAAGACGACGAACGCGCCTTCTGGCACCTCGGCGTCCACCACGTCCTGCGAGGTGAGCAGCGTGATGGTGCGCACGGCTCGGTCGGTGCCCCTGCCGCCACCGACCAGGTCCGCTTCGGCGAGGTCGGCATGGTCGAGGACATCGGCCACCGTGAATCGGCTGGTCATGAGATTCCTCCGTCGATGGTGACGACTCCGAGTCGGGGAGCGGCCGCGACCAACTCCGGGGGCGCGGCCAGTGTGGCGATCCGCAGCCGTTGGCCGATCCGCACGCGGTCGACGGCGACCGGGTATCTGCTGCGTTCGTCCAGCAGGACGACGATGTCGGGGGAACCGGCCAGGAGTTCACCGTCGACCATCGCGGCGACGTACTCCTGGGCGAAGTCGACCCGTGCGGTCTCATCGCTGGCCTGGTCGATCATGGTGATCGTGCCGACCTCGTAGTCGGGATAGCGGCGAGGCGCCTCGGCGACCACGCCTCGCCACAACGTCTTCAGGCCGCAACGCTCGGCCAACTCCTCGGCGCCGACAGCACCGGTGGAGTGGTCGATCAGCGCTGCGCCGATCGTCAAGGCTCGGCTCACCGAACCCTGCACCGCGTGCCGTCTCATCCCGGATGCGGTGTTGGGCTGGAGGCACACCGCCGCCCAGGTGCCGAGTGCGGGAAGCACCGCTCGGACCGCATGTTCGACCGATTCGTCGGCCACGTCGTCGAGAAGGATCACCCCGCGGGTGGGCTGGGCCAGGGCCAGCGGCGTCAGCGGGGTGCTGCCGAAAGTGACCAGTTGGTCCAGCCGGGGGAGGGCTCGGCCCATGGCGTCGGCGTCGAGGAGGGGCAGGCCCAGGTGAGCTGCGGTGTTGATGCCCAGGATGCCGTTGACGCCGCCGATCTCCAGGGCCGCGACCGCAGCCAGTGGCTGATCGAGGTAGCGCTCCACGCTGCGTACGGCGCGGACGAACTCGGCTTCACTGGGGATGCGCTCGACCATCACCGTGGGCGAGCCCACCGCACCGACGAGCGCGCAGGGTGCGTCTGGTGGCAGGTCACCCGGTGAGATCAGCGGGACCGGTCGCCGATTCAGGGTCTGGTCGAGCAGGAGGGCCGCGGCCTCGACGTCACCGCCGCCACCGGAGCCGAGGACGGCACAGCCGACGCGCAAGGCTGCGATGTCGGTGTGCCGGATCTCGCTCATGGCCGGGGACTGTAGTGCATCTTGCACATCAGACCCCCCTGCATAGGGCGGTCTGCTCATTGCCTCCGCTGGGTCCGCGTTCATACGGTGCGGTGGTCGCGGTCTGCCCAACACCTAGAAGTCCGGTGCCTGATACTCCGGTGCCTGGGAGGTGCCAGAACGCGGCCGTCGGGAGCAGGCAGCACACCGATGAGCACGAACAGGCCGCGGCGCCGCGTCGTGGCCCACGCAGATCCCAGCGCATCGCGGGGAAGGATCAGGAGGATCGCAGCTGTGACCAATGAGGTCAGTTCACAAGCGAGCGAGGCCGAACTCGACTCGACATTCATCGGGCATGACGACTTCGCACTGGTGCGAGTGCCCGACTCGGAGCGCTACTCGTGGTTCTCCGTCGCATTGCAGCGCTTCGGACAATTGTCGGCGCTCGCACAGTTCTTCTTGGCCGCCATGATCGGTCTCACCATGGGCTTTTGGCAGGCCATGCTCGCCATCACCATCGGCGCGGTGCTGCTGGAGATCGTCACGATCTTCGTCGGGATCGCCGGTCAGCGTGAAGGCATGTCCACCTCGGTGCTGGCCCGCTGGACCGGCTTCGGTCGATACGGGTCCGCGCTGGTCGGGATCGCGATGGCGATCAGCCTGACCGGTTGGTTCGGCGTGCAGAACGAGGTCTTCGCCAACGGGTTGTTCTCGATCTGGCCCGGCGTACCGCTATGGGTGTGGTGCATCGTGGGCGGCATCGCCGTGACACTGATCGTCGTCTACGGCTTCGTGTCGATGAACTGGGTCGCCTATGTGACCGTGCCCGCGTTCCTGCTGCTCTGCGTGTTCTCGATCGGTTCGGCGCTCAAGAGCCACCGTCTGGCCGACCTCATGTCGAGCAACCACCCGGGACCGGCTATGCCGCTGGCCTTCGGGATCACCATGGTGGCCGGTGGGTTCATCGTCGGTGCCGTGATGACCCCGGACATGAGCCGCTACAACCGCACCCCGATGGACGTGGTCAAGCAGACCATCGTCGGGTGACGTTGGGTGAGTACTTCGTCGGCGTGATCGGCGTCCTTCTCGCCCACACCTTCAAGACGGTCACCGCCGAGCAGATGCAGCAGAACGCCGGCCTGGTCGTCGGGTTGGTCCAGGGCACCGTCGGCACGCTGGGCGTGCTGATCCTGGTCGCCTCGATCCTCAAGATCAACGACTGGAACCTCTACCCCTCCTCGCTGGGCATCGTGAACGCGGTGCACACGTTCACCGGCAAGCGGATCAACCGCGCGATGGTGGCTGTGGTGCTAGGTGTCCTCGGCTCGATCCTGTCGGCCATGGGCTTCGCCTCGAAGTTCCAGACCTTCCTGGTTGAGCTCGGCATGGTGTTCCCGCCGATCGCGGCGATCATGATCGCTGACTACTTCATCGTGAAGAGTTGGCGTTCCGAACTCGACGAGTCCCGGGCCTCGGGTGCTCTCCCCGCGCGGATGCCTGCGGTGGTTCCGGCCGGGCTGATCTCCTGGGTTCTCGGGTACGCCGTCGCGAAGATCCTCTCTCTCCACCCGGACTGGATCCCGGCGGTCAACGTTCCGGCGCTGGTCTCCTTGGTGGCGGCCTTCGTGATCTACGTCGTGCTAGGCAAGGCTGGCCTTGGCCGCGGCGTCGGGATCCACGACACCCCGGCCGTCTGACCTGGATCCAGAGCACACCGGAGAGGCTGCTTCATGCATATCGGGATCGACGTCGGCGGCACCAACACCGACGCCGTACTGATCGACGATCAGCACGTGTTGGCTTCCGTCAAGGCGCCGACGAGTGAGGATGTCACCGGCGGAATCGTCTCAGCGTTGGGCGCGCTGATGCGGCAGGCCGGCGTCGATCCCGATGGCATTGCCGCCGTCGCCATCGGCACCACGCATTTCACCAATGCCGTGGTCCAAGCGCGAGGGCTCGCCCCCACCGCGGCAATCAGGCTGGGGTTGCCTGCCGCGGCGGGGGTGCCTCCCCTCACGGCCTGGCCTGCGCACCTGGTGCAGGCCATCGGGGGACACACCTGGATGTGTCACGGCGGCCACGAGTTCGACGGCCGCAAGATCAGCGACTTGGACGAGGCGGAGTTGCGCCGCGTCGCCCAGGAGATCGGGGAACTCGGGATCACCTCGGCAGCGATCACCTCGATCTTCTCCCCGCTCACCGCAGAGATGGAGACGCGGGCCGCTGCGATCCTGCAGGAGCAGTTGCCCGATCTGCGGGTCTCGCTGTCCCACGAGATCGGCCGGATCGGCCTGTTGGAGCGCGAGAACGCCACCATCATGAACGCCTCGCTGCTGCCGGTGGCCGAGCAGATCACCGCAGCCTTCGCTGAGGGGTTGCACAGCACCGGTCTCAACGCCCCGCTCTATCTGAGCCAGAACGACGGCACCTTGATGGATGCCGAGTTCGTGAGCCGTTATCCGGTGGCCACCTTCGCGGCCGGGCCCACCAACTCCATGCGAGGCGCTGCCCTTCTGTCCGGTCTTACTGACTGTGTCGTTGTAGACGTCGGAGGCACCACCACCGACGTCGGCGCGGTGGTCGGCGGTTTCCCCCGGCCGGCGACCACCGAGGTCGACATCGGTGGAGTGCGTACCAATTTCCGCATGCCCGATGTGGTCTCGGTCGGCATCGGTGGCGGCAGCCTGGTCGAGTTGGGTGAGAAGCCGCAGGTCGGCCCCCGCTCGACCGGGTACCGCGTGCTGCAGGAGGCGTTGGTCTTCGGCGGCAACCAACTCACCGCCACCGACATCGCGGTGGCCGGAGGCCTGGCCGACATCGGTGACGCCTCGGCCGTAGCCCATCTGGATCGACGGTTGGTGGCCCTGGCACTCGATGACATCCACCGCCGGGTGGCCGCTTTGGCCGACTCGATGCGGACCTCCTCTGCCGACGTACCCATGGTGCTGGTCGGTGGCGGGTCGGTGTTGTTGCCCGACCGGATCGCCGGGTTCGAGACCGTCATCCGACCCGAGGAGTACGCCGTCGCCAACGCCATCGGCGCCGCCATCGCCCAGGTGAGCGGCGAGATCGACCGGATCTACTCCGGGGACCAGACCTCGCGGGAGTTGATGTTGGGGGAGGCGCGCGAGGAGGCGAGCGCCCAAGCGGTCGCGGCCGGTGCCGACCCGGACACGGTGAGTGTGGTCGAGATCGACGAACTTCCGATCGCCTACCTGCCCGGCAACGCCGTGCGGGTGCGGGTCAAGGCGGTTGGTGACTTGGACTTGGAGCAGTCACGATGAGCCGCCAGATCGGGATCGAGGACCTCGAAGACATCGCCCGCGGGGCGGCCATCCTGGGCGCCGGCGGTGGCGGTGACCCCTACCTGGGCCGCCTCCTGGCTGAGAACGCCATCCGCACCTACGGCCCGGTCACGTTGGTCGACATGGATGAACTCACCGACGACGCCATGGTCTTGCCGGTCGCGATCATGGGAGCGCCGACGGTGATCGTGGAGAAGCCTCAGGCGGGCACCGAGTTCGGGGCTGCCGTGCGTGACATGGCCGCGTCGTTGCCGTCGCAGGCCACCCACATCGCCTGCCTGGAGGCCGGCGGGCTGAACTCGATGATTCCGATCGCCACCGCCGCCGAGTGCGGGCTGCCGCTGATCGACGGAGACGGGATGGGACGGGCGTTCCCCGAACTCCAGATGGTGTTGTTCACCCTCGACGGCATCTCCTCCACACCGATGGCGATGGCCGACGACAAAGGCAACACCGTGGTCCTCGAGACCATCGACAACGCCTGGTCCGAGCGGCTGGCTCGATCGGCGACGGTTGACATGGGGTGCGCGGCCGCGATCTGTCTCTACCCCCACACCGGGGAGCAGGCGCGCCAGGCGCTGGTGCCGCGCACCATGTCGCTGGCCGCGGAGTTGGGCGCCCTGGTCCGGCTCTCCTCCCAAGGCGACACTGCCGGGGAGGTGGCTCGGAGTCTTGGCGGGGCGGTGCTGATGCGTGGCCAGGTCAGCGACGTCTCTCGGCGTACGGTCGCGGGCTTCGCCCGGGGTCAGGCCGTCATCACCGGACTGGAAGAGTACGCCGGTTCGCAGATGACCCTCGACTTCCAAAACGAGCACCTCGTCGCCACCCGCGACGGTGAGGTCGTGGCCAGCGTTCCCGACCTGATCTGCGTGTTGGACCTCGAGACGGGCGAACCGATCACCACCGAGGCGATGCGCTACGGCTTTCGGGTCACCGTGATCATGCTGCCCTGCCACGAGCGGTGGCGGACCCCGGAGGGACTCGCCCTCGTCGGGCCCGGCTACTTCGGCTACGACCACCCGTACGTCGCGCCCCGCTGACCGGGATCTCGTCGCACCCGGACTCCGGCGATGGTGAGTCGCAGCCGGGGCCTAGGGTGAGCGGCATGACGTGGTTCGAGTCTCCGGCGGCCGTGGTGA
>CALMLL010000010.1 GCA_937868075.1 uncultured Marmoricola sp.
TCGTCAGCAGCGCGACGCACTCGACGTGGTGGGTCATCGGAAAAAGATCAAAGGCCCGCAGGCTGCGGAGGTCGTAGCCTTGTTCGGCGTACAACGCGACATCGCGAGCCAGTGCGGCCGGGTCGCAGGCGACGTGCACGATGGCGCGTGGCTCGCGTTGGCACACCCCCTCGACGACTCGTCGCTTGGCGCCCGCCCGCGGCGGGTCGAGTACGACGACATCGGCACCCTGGGGCGAGGCGGATGAATCCAGCCAGGCAGCGACGTCAGCGGCGATCACTCTGGCTTGGGGCAGGTCCGACAGATTGAGTTTGGCGCTGGCCGCTGCCGACGGGTCCCCCTCGACCGCGATCACCTGCCCGGACTCCCCCACTGCTCCTGCAGCGAAGGCGGCGAACAGGCCCACGCCGGCATAGAGGTCGAGGACGCGGTCACCGAGCCGCAAACGGGCCGCCGCCAGCACCGCGTCCACCAGGGTCTGCGGAGCATCTCGATGCGACTGCCAGAATCCGCCGTCTGGCACGTCGAACGTGCGCTCCCCGACGACCGCACGGGTCAGCGGCGGGCACCCGGGCTGAGCATCCGCGGTGGCGATGAGGCACTGGTCGATCTCCTGCACCTCGTGCGACCGGTGGCGGCGCAGCCCATGACCGCCGCCCGAGGCGGGCACGTAGGTCATCGTGGTTCGCCACCCCAGCGAACTCTCGCCGACGGGTTCGACCTCGACCGTCAGATCACGTTTGGCCAGGCGTCGCAGTTGCTCACTGATGACCGCGGCCTTGAGTTCGCGCTGGTAGTCGCTGCGGGCGTGTTGGAAGTCGCAGCCGCCGCAGCCGCCCGGGCCGGCGTAAGGGCACGGTGGTGTGACGCGGTGGGGGGAGGCGGACAGGATCTGCACCGCGTCGGCACGCCAGAAGGAGTCCCCCGTCGTTCCCTCGGTGATCTCGGCGATCACTCGCTCGCCAGGAAGGGCGTGGCGCACGAAGAGCACCCGTCCCTCGTCGGTGCGAGCGACCACGAAGCCGCCGTGTCCGACCTGCCCGCAATCCACCTCGAAGCGGGAGCCGACCACACTCTCGCCGCGGGGTGCCCGCGTTCTGGGTCTCGCGCCACGACGGTGCTGCGGACGGCTCACTCGCGCCGGATCTGTCCGCGACGTACGTCGCCGGGCTGGAGCCGGTCGGACTCCCACTCATCGCGTGCCAGGGCCAACTGGGAGGAGCGCAACTGGTAGGGCACGGCGATGACCATGACGCCGGGACTGAACAGCAGCCGGGTCTTGAGCCGCAGGGCGGTCTGGTTGTGCAGCAGTTGCTCCCACCAGTGGCCCACGACGTACTCGGGCACATAGACCGCCACCACGCCACGAGGGCTGGACTGTTGGATGGAGGCCGCATATTGCACGATCGGCCGGATGATCTCGCGGTAGGGCGAGTAGAGGACCTTGAGCGGGATGTCGATGCGCGCGGCGTCCCAGTCCTCCAGCAGCCTGTCGGTGCCGCCGGTGTCGGTGTCGACCAGCACCGCCTCCAAGACGTTGGGACGCGAGGCTTTGGCGTACGCCAGGGCCCGCATCGTCGGCTTGTGGAGTTTGGAGACCAGCACGATCGCGTGCACCCGAGTCGGCAGGATCGGATCGAAGTGCGCCACGGTGAGTTCGTCGGCGACATGGTCGTAGTGGCGACGGATACCGCGCATGATCGCGAAGAACGCACCCATGGCCAAGATCGCGATCCAGGCACCGGAGAGGAACTTGGTGACCAACACCACGACGCACACCACCGCTGTCATTGCGAGGCCGAAACCGTTGATCGCGCGCGAGCGCAACATCTTGCGGCGTGCCGCCGGGTCGGTCTCGGTCTTCAGATGCCGGGTCCAGTGCCGGATCATGCCCAGTTGCGACAGGTTGAAGGAGACGAACACCCCGATGATGTAGAGCTGGATGAGTCGGGTGACCTCGGCGTTGAACGCGATGATCAGGATGATCGCGAACATCGCCAGCGCGACGATGCCGTTGGAGTAGGCCAGCCGGTCACCGCGTGAGCCCAGGGCGCGGGGCAGGTAGCCGTCCTTGGCCAGGATGGAGCCCAAGACCGGGAAACCGTTGAAGGCGGTGTTGGCGGCCAGCACCAGGATGATCCCGGTCATCCCAACGACGAAATAGAAGCCCGGTGGGAAGTCGGCAAAGACCGCCTTGGCCAACTGGGCCATGACGGTGTGCTGGTCACCGGTGAAGGGAGTGCCATCGGGGTTGCGCAGTCGCTCGATCTCGTTGGGGTCGACGTACTTCAAACCCATGCGGTTGGCCAACACGATGATGCTCAGCAGCATCGTGACCGCGATCGAGCCGAGCAGCAGAAGGGTGGTCGCAGCGTTCTTGCTCTTGGGTTTGCGGAAGGCCGGCACGCCGTTGGAAATAGCCTCGACCCCGGTCAGCGCCGCACACCCGGAGGAGAAGGCGCGGGCCAGCAGGAAGATCATGGCCGCCATCGAGATCTCGCCGGAGTAGTTGGCGGCCGGTTCGATCTGCAGCCGGGCACTCTCGACCTGCGGCAGCGTCCCGGCGAAGAGTTGGATCGCGCCGTAGACGCCCATTCCGATGACGCCCACCATGAAGCCGTACGTCGGCAGCGCGAACATCGTCCCGGACTCGCGAACACCACGGAGGTTCATCGCGGCCAGGAGCACCACCAAAGCAACGGCTGCCGCCGCCTCATGACCGGACAGGAACGGGATCGCCGAGGCGGCGTTCTGTACGCCGGAGGAGATCGAGACCGCCACGGTGAGGACGTAGTCGACGAGCAGGGCGCTGGCAACGGTGAGCCCAGCGTTGGGCCCCAAGTTGACCGTGGCCACTTCGTAGTCACCGCCGCCCGAGGGGTAGGCGTGGACGTTCTGTCGGTAGGAGGCCACCACGGTCAACATGACCAGAGCCACAGCCAGGCCGATCTGCCAGCTGAACGAGTACAAGGTCAAGCCAGCCACCGAGAGCATGATGAAGACCTCATCGGGGGCATAGGCCACCGACGACAAGGCGTCGCTGGCGAAAACCGGCAACGCGATCCGCTTGGGCAGAAGGGTCTCGCCCAACTGCGAGGACCGGAGTTTGCGGCCCAACAAGATTCGTTTGGAGACATTTCCTACGCCCACAATCAGTCAGGCTAGATCACCGGGGCACGGCCGCGCTGCGCGACCGGTAACGTCTACCTCGTGCATGTCGTGATCATGGGCTGTGGCCGCGTCGGATCGACGCTCGCCAAGGGCCTCGAAGACCGCAATCACACCGTCAGCGTGATCGATTCCAACCCCGACGCGTTCCGACGACTCGGCGAGACCTTCAATGGGGTGAAAGTGACCGGCTACGGCTTCGACCGTGCCGTCCTGACCGAAGCGGGCATCGAGCGCGCCGACGCGTTCGCGGCCGTCTCCAGCGGTGATAACTCCAACATCATCGCCGCGCGGGTGGCCCGGGAGACCTTCGGTGTCCAGACCGTGGTGGCTCGCATCTACGACCCAGGGCGAGCCGAGGTCTACGAACGACTGGGTATCACCACGGTCGCCACGGTTCGTTGGACTGCGGACCAGATCATGCGCCGGATGTTGCCGGCCGGGGCCGAACCCGACTTCCGGGACCCCTCCGGCACGATCCGGATCGACCAGATTTCGGCCCCCACCAACTGGATCGGCACCCGCACCGTCGACTTCCAGGAGCACACCGGGTGTCGGATCGCCTGGATCGACCGACTCGGCGAAGGCATCTTGTCGACGCGGGAGTCGGTGATCCAAGAAGGCGACACCCTGCATCTGGTCATGCGTGAGGAGCGGGCCCCGCAGGTCTATGTGCTGATCAAGGAAGGACCGGTGGCGGAGTGAAGGTCGCAATCGCGGGAGCCGGCGCCGTCGGCCGCTCGATCGCTCGAGAACTCCTCGGCAACGGCCATGAGGTCCTCCTGATCGACAAAGAGCCCGACTCGATCAAGCCGGACCGGGTTCCGGGGGCCACCTGGCTTCAGGCCGACTGCTGTGAGTTGTCCTCACTGGAGGATGCCGGCCTGGAGACCTGTGACGTCGTGATCGCGGCCACCGGCGACGACAAGGCCAACCTGGTGGCCTCGCTGCTGGCCAAGACCGAGTTCGGCGTGCCACGCACGGTCGGCCGGGTCAACCACCCCAGCAACGAGTGGCTGTTCACCGAGGCCTGGGGCGTGGACGTCAACGTGTCCACCCCTCGGATCATGTCCGCACTGGTCGAGGAGGCCGTCAGTGTCGGCGACCTCGTCCGCCTCTTCACCTTCCGTCAGGGCAACGCCAACCTCGTCGAGATGACCCTGCCCGATGACTCGCCGTACGTCGGCAAGCAGTCGGGCCTGATCCCCTTCCCCGAGAGCGTGGCGCTGGTGACGATCCTGCGCGACGGGCAGGTCTATGTGCCTGACCCCGAACAGCCGGTGGAGGCTGGCGACGAGTTGCTCTTCGTGTGCCCCGAGGCCGACGAAGACGCTCTCGAACGGCTACTTGCTCCTGCCGAACACGGCAGCTAGACCGGGTCCGGTTCGACCCCGACGGTCTGGTCGGTCACCGGGATCTTGTCCCGGGTCAACATCCAGATCATCAGGACGAGTCCGGCCACCAACAGTGGCCAGCCGAGCAGCAGTTTGGCCACGCCCAGGGCGGTGATCGCCGTAGCCGGGTCGATCCAGCGGTGCGTGCCGGCCAGATAGAGGCTCCCCAGCACACCGGCCCGGGTCAGCAGCGGAAGGGCCATCACCCAGGTCAGGCGACTGCACAGCGCCACCATGGCCGGGTCGTCACGCCAGTGCATCGGGTTGTGGGCCACGCTGCCGACCAGATAGCCCAGCACCGGGTGCCGGGTGAGGATGCTGAAGATCATCAAGATCGCATAGGCCGCGTTCATCACGATGCCGGGCAGGAAGTAGGCCAGCGCTTGGTCGTTGGCGTTGCCGCCTGCGCGGGCCGCCCGCCAGGCGAAGAAGGCGCCGATGGCGATCCCGACGAAGGCGTTCAGCACGAACTGGGGGCTGGAGCGTTGCGCAATCCGGATCACCAGCAGGATCACCGCCGCCGCCACACTGACGCCGATGGCCCACGGCAAGTGACGGGTGGTCAAGAAGACAGCGGTGAAGGCCAACGTGGGCACGGCCGCCTCGAGCATCCCGCGGACGCCGCCCATTGCCTTGGCAAGTTGGTGGCGGACAACTTCCTCGACGGTGTGTTCGGCCGTCACGCTCGCAACTCGTATCGCGGGTTGAACATCACCGGCATCCGCGACTGACCACCGATGCGTCCCTCTGCCTTGATGAAGCGGCCCGGGTAGATACCGGAGATGCGCCGACGTCCGAGCCAGATCAAGGTGAGCACCCCCGACCCGTCGTACAACTCCGCCTCGAGAGCGGGCACCCCGCCGCGCGGGCGAAGCGTCACGGTGCGCAGGGTCCCCTGCACGACGACTCGCTGGCGTCGGGGGGTGTCGCAGATGGCGGTCACACCCTGCTCCTGGTTGGTCCGGCGAAGTTCCCGGGCCTCATCGCGTTCGTGGTTGGCCCACCGTCGCAGGCCGCGCCTGATCACGGACTCGCGGGGCATCACTGACCTCCCGTCGACTGTTGGGTCGCCCGAGCTGCGGGGCCGGCGCCCTCCACAGGCATGCGCAAGGGCAACGTCTCACCATGGAGCATCGCCCCCCGCCCACGGCGTACGACGACGCTGGTGAACAGCCTGCGCAGGGACGCCGCAGCATCCTCCTCGAACGCGGCCCGGCCGTGCAGCATGCCGACCAAGAGCCAGCGCGGACCTTCGAAACCGATCGCCCGCATCATCTGGGTGGCGGCTCGACCGTCGGGTGTGGTGATCGGGATCCGGCACACGAGTTCACTGCCCATGGGGCCATCGGTCGGGGTCGCCGTGCCGCCGGCATGGGCGACCTGGGCGCTCACCTCCCTGAGGTGGTCCGCCCAGGCCGGGGTGGTGCGCCCGCGTGCCGAAGCCGACAATTCCAGGCCGCTGTCGGGACCAGCCACCATCAGATGGGCGATCGCGCCGGACTCTGGGTCGGCCTGCAGGTGCACCTCGAAACCTTCCGGAGGCGCCGGCAGCAACAACGCGCCGAGGTCGAGGCGGCTCTCCTCAGTCGGGGCGCGGTCGTCCCAGTTGACCTCATCGGCGTCGAAGGGCCCATCGGTGGGCGACAACGCGACCGGGGCCTCCTCGTGGGCGTCGGTGTCGATGGGCGCGGTCGCCTTGCGGCGCAGTCTCACTGGTTCTCCGTTTCATGGTCCGGTCGCTGGGCCGTGGCCGTCGCGTTCGGGGTGAGCCCGATCGAAGCGTGGCCACCAGTGGAACCGTATCCCCCCGCGCCACGCGATGAATCGGGCAAGGCGTCCACCTCGCGGAATCGTGCCGTGGCGAAGCGCTGGATCACCAGTTGGGCGATCCGGTCTCCCCGCTCGATCTGAACACCGGTCACCGGGTCGGTGTTGACCAGCAGCACCGAGATCTCGCCCCTGTAGCCGGCATCGATCGTGCCCGGGGCGTTGACGATCGACAGCCCGTGACGCAGGGCGAGCCCACTGCGTGGGTGCACGAACGCTGCGAACCCTTCGGGGAGGGCAAGGGCGACCCCGGTGGGTACCAGCGCCCGCCGATGAGGGCCGAGATACACCGGTTGGGCGGCGTAGAGGTCGGCTCCGGCATCCCCCTCGTGGGCGTACGCCGGCATTGGCAGCCCCGGATCAAGCCGGATGATCGGGATCTCAACCTCTTCAAGCACGAGGGCACGATATCGGGGCGGCTGCGCGCGATCACCGGGCGTTTGGCAAGGTGTGCCCTGTGAAGGCGACCTATCAGGAGCGGCTCTGGGTGCCGCTGCGTTGGTGGGCTCAGGCCACGATGCTGGTGGCCACCGCCTGGCTGGCACTGCTGGTGGCCGTCCCGGGATGGGTCACCACTCTGGTGACCGCCCTCATCGTCGCACTGACCGCCGCCCTACTCACGTGGATCGGCAGCGCCCGCATCGAGGTGAGCCCGACGCACGTCCGCGCGGGATCGGCCCGACTGCCGGTGCAGTTCGTGGCCTCCGCGACCGCACTGGACGCTGCCGCCACTCGTCGCCGCATGGGTCCGGGCGCAGATGCCCGCGCCTGGCTGGTCACCCGCCCCTATCTGGCCGAGTCGGTGGAGATCACCCTTCAGGACCCGGCCGACCCCACGCCGTATTGGCTGGTCTCGACCCGTCGTCCGCAGGACCTCGTCGCTGCCATCGAGGCCGCACGCGGAACCCACGCGGCTCGATAGACTGCGCAACCCAACCCAAGGAGGACCTGGTGGCGAAGAAGAGCAAGGTCAAGGACGACACGTCCAAGGTCTGGTCGGTCTTTTCGGTGCTCTCGGCCCTCGTGACCGCCAACGTGGTCAAGAAACTCCTCGATGGCGGATGGCGCATGGCCACCGGCAAGAAGCCCCCGACGAACCCGGCCGACCCCGCCGTCGACACCTCCGAGGCGATCACCTGGGCGGCCGTCAGCGCCACCGCGATCGCTGTGGCTCGGGTGGTGGCCAATCGCAAGGCGGCCGACTACTACTACAAGTCCACCGGCAAGGTGCCGCCGAAGGCGCGCACCAAGGCCTGATCCTCGAGCGGCGCGCTACTCTCGCGAGCCTTAATCACTGGCCTCGACGCGACGGCCCTGCGATCCTGCGTCGGTGGTCAAACGTGCGCGAGCGGTCCTTCCGGACCTGACTCCCCTGCGGACCTCACGTGATTTTCGGCTGCTGTTTTGGGCCGGTTTGGTGTTCTACCTCGGCCAGATGATCAGCTACGTGGCGCTGCCCTGGCAGGTCTACAAGCTCACCCACTCCAATCTGGCTGTGGGCCTGCTCGGAGCAGTCGAGGTCGTGCCCCTGCTCTTCTTCGGGCTGTACGGCGGCGCGCTGGCCGACCACGCTGATCGTCGCCGGATCCTGGTGCTGACCGGGCTGGCCCAACTGGGTCTGACCGCGGCGCTGGCAGTGAACGGGTTCTTGGACCGCCCGAGCCTGCCGGTGATCTATGTGGTCGCTGGCCTGCTGGCCGCCGCCGGCTCGCTTCAACGCCCTTCCAGGGACGCGCTGTTTCCCCGGACCGTCCGACACGAGGAACTCCCCGCCGCGATGACCCTCTTGTGGCTGGGCACCCAGGTGGGTTTTGTGCTCGGCCCCACGATCGGCGGTCTTCTCGCGGCGCACGTAGGGGCGGGCTGGTGCTTCACCGCGGACGCGGTGGGGTTGGCCCTCGCGACGATCCTCTTCGCCGGCCTGGGCCGTTATCCACACCTGGGCGAGACCGAAGCACCGTCACTGGCCGGAATCGGCCGGGCGCTCTCATACGCCATGGGACGCCGTGATCTGTTGGGGACCTATCTGGTCGACATTGCGGCGATGTTCTTGGCGACGCCGGTCGTGCTCTTTCCGGCACTCGCCGAGGATGTGTTCGGCCGGCCGGAGTTGCTCGGCCCCCTCTACACCGCCGAGATGATCGGCAGCATTCTGGCCACCGCCACGGCCGGATGGGTCTCGCGCGTGCACCACCACGGACGAGCCATCGTGATCGGGGCGACCGCCTACGGCGCCTGTGTGTTGGCAGCCGGAGTGGCGCCGTCGTTCTGGTTGGTGCTGGTGTTCCTGGGGTTGTCGGGCACCGCGGACATGATCAGCGGGCTGTTCCGCGGGATCGTGTGGAACCAGACCATCCCCGACTCCATGCGCGGTCGTTTGGCCGGAGTGGAGATGTTGTCCTATTCGATCGGCCCCTACGGCGGACAGGTGCGCGCGGGTCTCGTCGCCGATCTGTGGTCGGTGCGCGGCGCGGTGGCCAGCGGCGGTGCTGCCTGCATGATCGGGGTCGGGCTGACCGCGTTGTGGCTGCGCGACTTCTGGTCCTACGACAACCGCACCAACGAACATGCCGTGGCGCAGCGTGCCCTCAGAGACGGCGGTTCACAAGACTGATCAGGCGCAGTCTCGACAGATCAGCTTGTCGGGGTCGGCCAGTTGGCTGCGGTGGTGGACCAAGAAGCACTGCGAACAGGTGAATTCGTCGTTCTGACGGGGTCGAACCTCGACAGCCAACTCCTCGTGGGAGAGGTCGGCGCCGGGCAGCTCGAAGGCCTCGGCCGCTTCGGCCTCGTCCTCGTCGACCTTGCCGGAGTTCTTGTCGTGACGGCGAGCCTTCAGTTCCTCGATGGACTCTTCGTTCTGCTCTTCTTCGGTCTTGCGCGGTGCGTCGTAGTCAGTCGCCACGATGCTCCTCCCACTCGGTCCATTCACATGCTCGTCGGCGCCACAGTGTGCACTACCAGCGCCCAAATTTCACCCTCGCAACGCGACAGGGCGATCAGGTGTTCCCGATGAAGCCACACTCACCCAGGATCCGGACGAATTCGCGGTGTCCATCGGCTGGGGAGCAGACGGTCAATTCGTTGCCCGACGGGGTGGTCAGGAGCTCGAAATCGGCTCCGGCCTCGGTCGCGACCAGCAATGCAGCCGCCCGATCCCAGTGATGGACGCACTCCTCCACGTAGCCGTCTCCACGGCCGGCACCGACCATGCAGATGTCCAAGGCCGATGACCCCATCCGGCGTACGTCGCGGACGTGGGTCAACAACGCCGCGACGTACTCCCCCTGGCGGGCCCTCACCTCGGGTTGGTAGTTGAACCCGGTGTGGATGAGCCGCTGACCCATCGGGGGGCTGGGCCGCACCGAGAGCCTCCGGGAGCCGAGGAAGGATCCCCCGCCGCGAGTTGCGGTGTAGACATCGCCGTTGGCGCCATGGACGACACCGGCGACGACTTCCTCCGAGGTTTCAGCGGCGATCGAAACCGCCCACTGGTCGATGTCGTAGAGATAGTTCACCGTGCCGTCGATCGGGTCCACGACCCAGCGGATCCCCGAGACCGAGTCACGTCGGCCGCCCTCCTCACCGAGGAATCCGTCGTCGGGACGCGCGGCCAGCAATCGTTCCCGGATCAGGGCCTGCACCGCATGGTCCGCGGCCGTGACCACATCGGTGAGCGAGGTCTTGGTGTCGGCGACATCGACCCCGTGGTCCCGCATGCGTCGACCCAGGGCGTGGGCCTCTGCGGCCACCTCGGCAGCCAGGGCCAACAATGCCGCATAGTCGTGCTTGACCTCGGTCATGACTGCTCCTGCCAGATCGCGGGACGGGCACCGCGGGGGTTCGGGCAACACTGTGCCTGACACACCTCCCAGGCCGGACCCAGGGAACCCGCAGTGGGGCGGGCGGGGTGCTCTTCACGGGCGAGCGCGGCGCGCTCGAGAACCAGGTCGACCAGACCGGAGACGAACGCTGGATGGGTGCCGGCAGTCGGGGCGCGGCGAGCCGTGATTCCCATCCGTTCCGCGGTGGCCATCGCCTCGGTGTCGAGGTCGTAGACCACTTCCATGTGATCGGAGATGAAGCCGATCGGGACCAGCACGACGTGGTCGCAGCCGTCGTCGGCCAGGGCCTCCAGATGATCGTTGACATCGGGTTCGAGCCACGGCATTCCCGGTGGACCCGACCGGGAGCAGAAGACCAGGTCGTGATCGTGGTGACCGGTGTCCAGCTGCGCCATCACCGCCGCCATGACGTCGTGGTGCTGGACGAGGTAGGCATCGCCGTCGGGCCCCGAGGTCCGATTCATCGTCACCGGGATGGAATGGGTCACGAAGACGATCCGAGTGGTAGGCGGCATGCCCTCCAGCGAGCTGCGTACCCCGTCGGCCACCGCCTCGACGTACCCAGGGAGGTTGAAGAAGTGGCGGATCCGGTCCAGGACCGGGGCATCGGGCACCTGCTCCAGGGCCGCGGCGAGGTTCTCGCGGTACTGCCGACACCCCGAGTACGACGCGTAGGCGGAGGTCACCACACAGACCACCCGAGCGGCCCCTCCATCGCGCAGGTCCGCCAATGCGGCGGGGAGGAGCGGATCCCAGTTGCGGTTGCCCCACGCGATCGGCAGCTCGAGCCCACGGCGGGCGACTTCGGTGCGGAGTGCCTCGATGAGGGCGCGGTTCTGGTCATTGATGGGGCTACGCCCACCGAAGCCGTAGTAGTGCTCCCCCACGACCCGAAGGCGCTCATCGGGGATGTCCTTGCCTGCGGTGACGTTGCGCAGGAACGGGACGACGTCCTCGGGTCGCTCCGGGCCGCCGAAGCTGACCAGCAGCAGAGCGTCATAGGGGCGTAGCGCCGATTGGGAGGAGAGCACCCCCCGATCGTAGAGTTCCTGAAGTGCTGGCGAACTATCGAGAGGTGCTCACCCGACCGGGGGCCTTCCGCTTCTCGATGACCGGCTTGGTGGCACGGTTGCCGATCGCCATGGTCACCCTCGGCATCGTCTTGTTGGTCTCCCAGCAGACCGGGTCCTATGCGGCGGCTGGTCGAGTCTCGGCGGCGTACGTCGTGGCCAATGCGTTGGCCGCCCTCCCCCAAGGTCGCCTCATGGACCGCCTCGGCCAAGCCAAGGTGATCGCCATCGGTTCGGCCGTCTTTGCGCTGGGGCTGACCTGGTTGGTCTATGCGGTCGTCGAACATTGGTCGGCGCCGTGGCCGCACGTCGCCGCCGTCGTCGCCGGCGTGGCCCAGCCGCTGATCGGCTCGGGGATCCGGGCCCGCTGGCAACACCTGCTCGACGACCCGGCCCACCTGCAGACCGCCTTCGCGTTCGAGGCCGTCGCCGATGAACTCGTCTTCATGATCGGCCCGACGATGGTCACCTTCCTGGCCACGTTGTGGCATCCCACTGCCGGCCTGATCGCGGCGCTGCTGTTGGGCTGGCTCGGCGGGTGGGCGTTGGCCATCCAGAGGGCCACCGAGCCGCCGGTCATGGCGCCTCCTGCGGACGGCACCGCTCACCCGGCGATGCCGTGGGGGGCCTTGGCTCCACTGACCCTCGGTGGGGCCTCGTTGGGCATGTTGTTCGGAGCCACCGAAGTCGCCACGGTGGCTTTCACCGCAGGACTGGGCAACCGCGGAGTCTCCGGAGTCCTGTTGGCGATCTGGTCCTTCGGCTCACTGTTGGCAGGTGCCGCGACCGGAGCCATCACCTGGCGGATCACCACGCTGACCCGGCTGCGCCGCGGCGCTCTCGGTCTGACCCTAGCGATGGTCGTGACCCCCTTCGTGGGCACGATCTGGCTGCAAGCAGCGGTGCTCTTCGTGGCCGGTTTCACGATCTCTCCGACCCTGATCGCAGCCGTGACCCGGTTGGAGGAAGTCACTCCTCGGGAGCGCTTCTCTGAAGCGATGGGGTTGCTGCACACGGGCCTGGCGGCTGGCACTGCCCCGGGTGCGGCGATCAGCGGTTGGGTGATCGACACCTACGACGGGTCGATGGCCTATTGGGTCGCGGCCAGTGGGGCGGCCTTGACGCTGTTGTGCGGCCTCCTGGCGCGCGACAGGGTGCCCTCCCCCGGTCCATGATGGGGCGGTGCCCAGTGCCGCTCACTTCGTCTCCTCGGTGCGTGCCCTGGCGCCCGGTTCAGAACTGGGCAGCGCCCACGACGTCGCTGACGGTCTGATCCACCGTTGGAGCGAGCCCCATCGCCACTACCACACCATCGAGCACCTGCGCGAGGTCCTCGAAGCCGGGGCGATGTTGCGTCACGCGGGCGAGTTGCCCCTCGACCAGGTGCCGCTGTTCCATCTCGCGGCGTGGTTCCACGACGCGGTGTACGACGTGCGCCAACCCGGCAACGAAGCCCAGAGCGCCGACCTCGCCAAGAGGCAACTCACCATGCTCCAAGTGCCGCCGCGAGACGTCAAAGAAGTCCGGAAGCTGATCACTCAGACGACCATGCACGAGGTGAAGCGCCCGACTCCGGCCCGGTTGGCCTTCCACGACGCCGATCTGTGGATCCTGAGCGCCCCCAAAGCCCGCTATGCCAGCTATCGCGCCCAGGTGCGGGCCGAGTTCGCCCACGTGCCCACCGCGCACTTCCGTCTGGGCCGCGCCGACGTGCTGCGGCCGTTCCTGGAGCGCGAGCACCTCTATCTGACCGCCTTCGCCCGTCGATATTGGGAGCCGTTGGCCCGACGCAACCTAGGAGCCGAACTGGCCGACCTGGCCGACCCGCACAGCACCATCTAGGAACGACTCGTAGGTCCGGGTCATCTCCTCGTGGCCGGCCACACTTCGGCGTACACATGGGTGGCCAGGGGCCACCAGAACAACGTCGAACAGCGCTGCGCGAAGACGTCGGGGGCCACCCACTCCACCGAGGTGACTCCCGGATCCGCATCGAGCAACGGCGGTCGATGGGCGTCCAGGTCGGCGGCGAAGACCTGCATGAGGTCGCCGGTGGGATGCCACAGGTGGCCGCCCCGGCGATTGCGGAACCGCTCATAGCCCACCGCGCGGACCTGTCCGGGGTCCACCTCGACCCCGATCTCCTCCCGGGTCTCGCGCACTGCCGTCGTCACGGGGCTCTCGTGCGGTTCCCGCCAGCCACCGGGTGGCCCCCACTCCTGGCGTCGGCGGCTGAACACGACCGCGAAATGACCGGCCCGATCCCGCACGAAGATGCTGGCGCAGAAGACCCGATGGTCGGGTGCCGGCCGGAGCGCGGCGATAAGGTCGACGTCGGCAACCCCCTGGTCGGCGAAGAGAACCTGCGGCACCACCGCGATGCCGCGGTCGCCGCGGCGCTTGCGCAACCGCAGTCCCGCGCCCTGCAACCGCGCCAGGAGGTCCTTGCTGCTCGTCGGGTGGGCTCCCGCAGCCACCAGGTCGGAGTACCACTCCTCGGGTACGTCGTAGTGGTCCCCCTCGAAGCCACGAGCAGGCAATCCCACGCGTTCGGCGAACTCGTGCAGTTGGGCGATGGACTCGTCTGAGATCACGTGCGACCACAGGCGACCGTGAGCGGGCCACGCAGGCGGGTCGACCCAGATCGCCACAACCCCTCCAACTCTTGCCCTATCGACACCTTCGGCACCGGGCCGCGACCTCGGCGTACCTGGCGCATCCTAGGCAGCGCCACGCGGTGAAGATGCCCGAATAGCGACAGAGCCCGCATTAGGGTGACCCGCATGAGGACAGAACTCATGACCCCGAGCGTGGGGCTGACATGAGCACCTCGTCAGCGTCCGCGCAGCCGTTGCCCTCGGATCCTGACGCCACCGGCGGCGCTGAATCCGCCGGGTTCGCCGTTTCGTTGCCCGCCCTGGAACTCACCCCCGTGCGAGTGAGCAGGGACCAACGGCACCTGGTTCTCATCGACGAAGACGGCACCGAGTACTCCGTACCCTTGGCCACAGGCCTGCGCGGCATGCTCGGTGACGCGCCCGCCGGCGAGAAGACCACCAGCGAGCAGAAAGGGCAGAAGCCGATGAACGCACCTGCGACTCCGGGCCCTTCACACAGTTCGCTGCGCCCCCGCGACATCCAGCAACGCATTCGCGCCGGAGAGACGGTGGCCCAGGTCGCCGCCGTCGCCGGGGTCAGCGAAGCACGGGTGATGATCTACGCCGGACCCGTCCTGGCCGAACGCGAGCACGTCGCCCAGACCGCCCTGACCGCCTCGGTACGCCGACAAAGCGCGTCGCCCGACTCCTCGGTGCGCACCGTCGGGGTGGCCTCGGAGATCAGGCTTCGTGAGGCCGGTCTCGACCCCGAACTCGACGTGACCTGGGACGCCTGGCGGCGTGCCGACGGCAAATGGACGCTTCAAGCGGCCTACACCCACCAGGGACACGACCGAGTGGCCGCGTTCACCTTGGACCAACCGGGTCGGTTCGTGATCGCCGACAACGACGAGGCCCGCTGGCTGATCGGTGATGGGCACTTCGACCTCGACTCCCACCGCGAGGCCGGTGAGATCGGCGACGACGCCATCGAGATGGTCAGCGCAGATGCCGACTGGATCGCCCACGGCCCGGGTGCACCGGTGGTCCCAGCGGCCGAACCGGCTCCGCCGGCGCCGGCCGAACCGATCGCCGAGACACCCAGCGCACCGGTTGTCGTCGAGGCCGATGAGACCACCACCGAACTCCCGCTTCCCGGCATGCCCGACGCCGGTGAACCGACGACCCCGCGTCGCCAGCGACCGAAGCGGTCCTCGGTGCCGAGCTGGGACGAGATCATGTTCGGCGGTCCCACCGAATAAGGCGTTAGCCCCCGGTTTCGATCGGGCGGGTGGGGTGGGTGATCCAGCCGCTCCAACTCGGCGCGAAGAGGCTGCCCCCCAGCCCGGCGATCTCCATGGCCAACAGGTCATGGCAGGCGGTCACCCCGGACCCGCAATAGACGCCTGCGTCCTCCAGGCCGGCATAGACGATCTGGAGCTCGGCAGCTGACTTGAACGTGCCGTCGTCTCGGAGGTTGTCCTCGGTGGGCCGGTTGAGCGCCCCGGGGATATGTCCGGCGACCGGGTCCACCGGCTCCTGCGCACCGGAGTAGCGCTGCGGCGCCCGGGCATCGACCAGCGCGGGCATGGCCAAGACGTCCTCGTAGGCCACCAGCGGGAGGTGGCCGGGGTCGACCGTGAAGTCACCGGGATCGGGGTGGGTCGCGGCCTGTGACTGGTCCCCTCCGGCAGCGCACCACGCCGCCCAGCCGCCGTCGAGCAGGCGCACGTCTGGGTGGCCTGCCCAGCGCAGGAGCCACCGGCAGCGCGCCGCGGCCCGCCCGGCCCAGTCGTCGTACACCACGACCGCGCGGTCGTTGCGGACCCCGGCCGCGCGCATCGCTGCGCCGAAGTCGTCCGCGTCGGGCAGCGGGTGCCGACCGCGTTGATCGGGTGGTGCGGCAAGGTCACGATCCAGGTCGACATAGACCGCCCCGGGGATGTGCCCCCGGGCGAATTCGACCGATCCGGGCAGACCACCGAGTCGGTAGCGGACGTCGAGGAGGGTGGGTGGGTCACCCTCGAGGAGGGCGGCGAGGTCCGGGGCCGAAATCAGCGGTGAGTCCACGCCGTGCACACTGCCATTGTCACAGGCCGCGCCTCTAGAGTGACCCAGACATCACCTTGAGGCATGGAGGATTCGTTGACCACCACAGCCGGCACCCCGCGCGCCCCCCGGGTCCGCGCCATCGCCGAGCAGCATCTCGATCTCCGCGGCCCGCTCCTGCCGATCCTGCATGAGGTCGTCGCCGAGTTCGGACACGTCGACCGGAGCGATGTCGAGACCATTGCCGACGTGCTCAACCTCTCGGTGGCCGAGGTGCACGGCGTGGTCAGTTTCTACACCGACTTCCGGACCGAACCGCCGGCCGCGCATCACGTCGCGCTGTGCCGCGGAGAGGCCTGCCAGGCCGTCGGTGCCCAAGCCTTGTTCGAGGAGGTCACGGCCCAACACCGCGACAGCAGCACGGTGGAGGTCCACGAAGTGTTCTGTCTCGGAAACTGCGCCCTGGGCCCCTCCGGAACCATCGACGGGCGCCTGCGCGGTCGCCTGAACGCCGAGTCGGTCAGCACGGCGGTGGCACGGTGACGACTGTCTGGGTGCCCGGTGACGCGGCCGCGGTGAGCGTTGGGGCCGACGAGGTCGCGGCCGCCTTCGAGGCCGGTGGAGCCATCGTGCGCCGCAACGGGTCGCGCGGCATGCTGTGGCTCGAGCCGCTGGTCGAGGTGGAGACCGACACCGGTCGTGAGGGCTACGCCAACGTGCGACCAACGGACGTAGAAGCCATCCTCGCCGGCACCGCCTCAGGCCTGGGCGACCTTGATCGGCACCCGTGGCTGGCCGGTCAGCAACGGGTGACCTTCGCCCGTGTCGGCGTGATCGATCCGCAGGACATCGCCGCCTACGAGGCGCACGGCGGCTGGGCGGGGCTGCGTCGGGCCCTCGGCATGTCGGCAGCCGACGTGGTCGCCGAGGTCACCGAATCGGGACTGCGTGGGCGCGGCGGGGCCGGCTTCCCCGCAGGGATCAAATGGAAGACCGTCTCCGAGAGCGACGCGGACCTCAAGTTCGTCTGCTGCAACTTCGACGAGGGTGACTCCGGCACCTTCGCCGATCGCATGCTGGTCGAAGGTGACCCCTTCACTCTCATCGAGGGCATGGCCATCGCGGCGTACGCCGTCGGCGCAGCCGAGGGCTACATCTATGTGCGCTCGGAATACCCGCACGCGATCACGGCCCTGCGGCGGGCGATCGAGACCGCCTACACCCACGGCTACCTCGGGCATGATGTCGCCGGCAGTGGCATGTCGTTCGATCTGCACGTGCGGGTGGGAGCCGGCGCCTACATCTGTGGCGAAGAGTCCTCGATGCTTGAGAGTCTGGAGGGCAAACGCGGCGAAGTGCGCGCCAAGCCCCCGATCCCGGCCATCTCCGGGCTCTTCGGACGACCGACCCTGGTCAACAACGTGCTGTCCCTGGCAGCCGTCCCGATGATCCTTGCCGACGGCGGGCAGGCCTACGCCGCGTTGGGCACTGGCCGCTCGCGCGGGACCCAGGTCTTCCAGTTGGCCGGCAATATCGCCCAGGGCGGCATCGTCGAGGTGCCCTTCGGGATCACCTTGGGCGAACTCGTCAACGACTTCGGCGCCGGCACCCTGACCGGACGGCCGGTGCGCGCGGTGCAGGTGGGTGGCCCGCTGGGGGCCTACCTCCCGCCCGACCAGTTCGGGCTGCCGATGGACTACGAGGCCTTCGCCGAGGCCGGCGCGATGGTCGGGCACGGCGGCATCGTCGTCTTCGACGACAGTGTCGACATGGCTCGCATGGCCCGCTTCGCGTTCGAGTTCTGTGCCGCGGAGTCCTGTGGGAAATGCACACCGTGCCGGATCGGCTCGGTGCGCGGCGTGGAGACCATGGATCGGGTCATCGCCGGGGACGACCCCCACGGCAACCTCGCCCTGATCGACGACTTGTGCAACACGATGACCAAGGGTTCGCTGTGCGCCATGGGTGGGCTCACGCCCATGCCGGTGCAGAGCGCGATCCGCCACTGGCCGGAGGATTTCATCGCCGACGGCCACGCCAGTGAAGAGGCCCGGCCATGACGACGTACGCCCCCGAACCGGACCTGGGCACCCCCCTGGGTCAGGGAGCCGATGTCACCGTGACGGTGGACGGTCACACGGTTACCGTTCCCGGCGGCACCTCGGTGATGCGCGCCGCAGCCGAGGCCGGCGTCTCGATCCCCAAACTGTGCGCCACTGACTCCCTGTCCGCCTTTGGTTCGTGTCGCATGTGCGTGGTCGAGATCGACGGCGCCCGCGGCACGCCCGCGTCCTGTACGACGCCGTGCACTCCCGACATGGTGGTCTCGACCCAGACCGAGCAGGTCACCGAGATCCGTCGCGGGATCGTGGAGTTGTACCTGTCCGACCACCCCGCCGATTGTGACGGTTGCGCCCGAGGCAACTGCGAGATGCAGGGCCTGGCCCGCGACCTGGGCGCCTCCACCGTTCGCTACGGGTTCGGGCAGCGGCACACCACCGATCTCCCCGACGACTCCAACCCCTATTTCGACTACGACCCGGCCGCCTGCATCGTGTGCTCGCGCTGTGTGCGCGCCTGCAGTGACATCCAAGGCACCTTCGCGCTGACCGTGGAGGGCCGCGGCTTCGACTCCCGGATCACCCCCGGCGGGACCGACTTCCTGTCCTCGGAATGTGTCTCCTGCGGGGCGTGCGTGCAGGCCTGCCCGACCGATGCCCTGGTGGAGAAGTCCCTGGTCTCCCTGGGCATGCCCACCCGCAGCGTCGACACCACCTGTGCCTACTGCGGCGTCGGCTGCTCCTTCCGTGCCGAGGTGAGCGAAGGTGGTGACGTGGTCCGCATGGTGCCCTCCAAGGCCGGCGGGGCCAACGAGGGACACAGTTGCGTCAAGGGCCGTTTCGCCTTCGGCTACGCCTCACACCAGGACCGCCAGCTCAAGCCGATGGTGCGAGAGAAGATCACCGATGAGTGGCGAGTGGTGTCCTGGGAGGAGGCGATCGCCAAGGTCGCCACCGGGTTCAAGAGCATCCAGGAAGCCCACGGGCGCGGCGCCATCGGTGGGATCTCCTCGTCCCGGTGCACCAACGAAGAGGTCTATGTCGTCCAGAAGATGGTGCGCGCCGCCTTCGGCAACAACAACGTCGACACCTGCGCCCGGGTCTGCCACTCCCCTACCGGCTACGGCCTCAACCAGGCCTTCGGCACCTCGGCGGGCACCCAGGACTTCAAGTCGGTGGAGAGTGCCGACGTCGTACTCCTGATCGGGGCGAACCCGACCGACGCCCACCCGGTGTTCGCCTCCCGGCTCAAGCGGCGCCTTCGTCAGGGAGCGCAGATCCTGGTGGCCGACCCGCGCCGCATCGACCTGGTCCGCAGCCCGCACATCGAAGCCGCACACCACCTCCCGGTGTTGCCCGGATCCAACGTGGCCTTCGTCAACGCGATGGCGCACACGATCGTGACCGAGGAACTCCACGACCTGGAGTTCCTCAGTTCGCGCTGCGAGAACGTCGAGGGCTACCTGGAGTTCATCGTCCGGCCGGAGAACTCCCCCGAGGAGACCGCAGCCATCACCGGGATCGACGCCGAGACGCTGCGCTCGGCCGCGCGGTTGTACGCCGGCGCCGACAACGCCGCGATCTACTACGGACTCGGCGTCACCGAGCACTCGCAGGGATCCACGATGGTCATGGGCATGGCCAACCTGGCCATGATCACCGGCAACCTGGGCCGTGAGGGAGTCGGGGTCAACCCACTGCGCGGCCAGAACAACGTCCAGGGCTCCTGCGACATGGGCTCGTTCCCCCACGAGTTCCCCGGCTACCGCCACGTCTCTCGAGACGACGTCCGCGGCACTTACGAGGCGTTGTGGGGACTCACTCTCGACGCCGAGCCGGGGCTGCGGATCCCAAACATGTTCGATGCTGCGATCACCGGTTCGTTCCGCGGGCTGTTCGTCCAGGGCGAGGACATCGCCCAGTCCGACCCCAACACCCAACACGTCGAAGCGGCGCTGCGGGCCATGGATCTCGTGGTCGTGCAAGACCTCTTCCTCAACGAGACCGCCCGGTTCGCCCACGTGTTCCTTCCCGGGACCAGCTTCTTGGAGAAGGACGGCACCTTCACCAATGCCGAGCGGCGGATCAACCGGGTTCGGCCGGTCTTCGAGTCCAAGACCGGGAAGTCCGAGTGGGAGGTCATCTGCGAGATCTCCACGGCGTTGGGCTATCACATGGCCTATGAGTCCGCGGCCAACATCATGGACGAGATCGCGGCCACGACTCCCACCTTCGCCGGTGTCTCCTTCGAGCGCCTCGACCGGGACGGGTCGCTGCAGTGGCCGGTCAACGAGGCCGCTCCCGACGGCACCCCGACGATGCATGTGGGCCAGTTCGTGCGAGGTCTGGGGCACCTCAGCGAGACCGTCTATGTGGCCACCACCGAGCGCTCGACGCGGCGGTTCCCGCTGATCTTGACCACGGGCCGGATCCTGACCCAGTACAACGTCGGGGCACAGACTCGGCGTACTCCGAACCAGACCTGGCATCCCGAGGACGTCTTGGAGATCCACCCGGCCGACGCGCACATGCGCGGGATCACCTCGGGCGACCTCGTCGAACTCTCCTCCAGGGTGGGTACGACGACCCTGCGGGCCCAGGTCTCGGACCGGATGCCCGCCGGGGTGGTCTACACGACCTTCCACCACCCGGTGACCGGAGCCAACGTGGTGACCACGGAGAACTCCGACTGGGCCACCAACTGCCCCGAATACAAGGTGACCGCGGTCGAGGTCGGTGTGGCCAACAGCCGCGGCAGCACCGGACTCCACACGCTCAGGGAGCCGATTCGGTGACCGCCCACCAGCAGCCGGTGCTGCCTCCGGAGATCCGCATGGGCAACGACATCGCCCGCCAGTTCGCCCATCTCCCCGAGCGGGAGGCCGCCGAGATGATCGCTACTCACCTGGAGAAGTTCTGGGAGAAGCGGATGCTGCGGCACCTCCTCACCATCGCCGACCCCGAGAACCCCGATATCGACCCCTTGCTGATCCACGCAGTCTCGTGTCTGACTGTCGACGACGTCGATCACGAGGAGTTGTTGGAGCCCTCGGGCGGGTGAACGGCGTGAGAGACGACTGACGATGGCCGAACTTCAGTTCTTCACCGGGACGATGGATTCGGGCAAGAGCACCCTGGCCCTCCAGACCAACCACAACCACGCGGCCCGAGGTCGGGCCGGGCGGATGTTCACCACCTTGGACCGCGCCGGCGAGGCGACGCTGTCGTCCCGCTTGGGCCTGCGCGAAGAGGCCATCGAGGTCACCGACGACTTCGACTTCTGGCGCTATGTGGTCGACTCCCTGACCCACGGTGCTCGCATCGACTACCTCATCTGTGACGAAGCCCAGTTCTACTCGGCCCGTCAGATCGACCAACTGGCTCGGATCGTCGATGAACTCCAGATCGATGTGTTCTGCTTCGGCATCCTGACCGACTTCCGGACCAGCCTGTTCACCGGTTCCCAGCGACTGGTGGAACTGGCCGACCGGATGCTGGTGCTTCAGGTGGAGGCGCTGTGCTGGTGCGGTCGCCGGGCCACGCACAACGCCCGCACCGAGAACGGCGAGATGGTCACCGAGGGCGACGTGATCGTCGTCGGCGACGTCGGTGCCGTGGGCCAACCGGCACCGGTGGTGGGCTATGAGGTGCTCTGCCGGATGCATCATCGCAGGCGGATGACCGCCTCGCGGGCGCGGGCGGTGTCGTTGGCACCCGAGCCGTTGCCGTTCGACACCTGAGGTTCAGCCGACCAGCAGCGGCACCATCATCTCCTCGGCGGTCATTGCCCCGTGCATGCCGACCAGCATGGTTTCGATGGCGAAGTCTCGCGAACTCATCACCGCAAGATCCGGACCGGCGACCACCATCACGTCGCCCAGGCGGCTGCGCACTCGATCCTCGACGGGGCCGAACCACCCGGCGCTGATCGCCTCCTCGCGGGTCACCACGATCGCCTGATCGCCCAGCCGCTCGCGCCACGTCGAGACGACGGTGGGAACCGCTCCGGAGCGGCAGTAGAGGTGTCGGAACCTTGCTTCACCGCCGACCAGGAACACCCCGTCGCGCAGGTGCGTCTCCTCATCGATGTCGACTCGCACCGTGGGGTCCACCATGCCGTGATCGGCGAGCACCAAGAGCCGCACGTGCTCGGGCAACTCCTCGCGCAACTGCTCGATCGCGGCGTCGGCGTCGTCGAGGGCTTGTCGCCACTGTGCCGAGCCCACTCCGAAGGCGTGCCCTGTGTGGTCGGGATCGGAGTCGTAGAGGTAGGTCAGCGACGGCGTCCGCCCCGCCGCGCGCACGCCGAGCCGGACCCGCTCGACCAGGGACGACGCCCCGAGGTAGCGCGCCCCCCGCTGACCGACCCTGGTCAGCCCGGACTGCTCGAACTCGGCCTTGGAGATGACCGTGGTGTGCACCCCGGCCTGCTCCAACGTCGCGAAGAAGGGCTCGTGGGGCTGCCATTGGAGCGGGTCGACCTGCGGATCCCACTTGAGGGCCTGGAGGAGGCGTTCGGTCCCCGGGATCCTCGAGGTGTAGCCCACCATGCCGTGCGCCCCCGGCGGCAGCGATGTGCCCAGTGAGGTCAACGAGGTCGCCGTCGTCGACGGCACCGCACAGGTGCCGGAGACGGGTGGCAGCGAACTCAAATAGGGGGCCTGCTCGGGGTGTCGACGCAACAGGTTGGCACCGAGCCCGTCGAGGAGAACCACCACATAGGCCGGGGCCGGTGGCAATTCCAGGGAGCCGGCCGCCTCGGGAGTGGCAACCCCGAGGGCACGCCCGACCGCGGGCAGCACATCGGCGAGCGAGGAGCCGCCGTAGTCGGGCAGAACGGTCATGAGCGCTGGGTCAACGACGACAACGCGTCAGCGAAGGCGAGCAGCCGATTGACCGCGTCTTGGCCATCGGCGGCCGCCGAGACGCGCAGCGAGAAGTCGTCGGACCCCACCACGCCGGTGTATCCGTGGTCGGCATCGCACTGGGGATCACTACACATGGCCGGTTCCAGGTCGATGCGGGAGACACCGCCCCAACCCACCGTCAACACCGCTTCGGCCGGCTCGGGGCTCCGGGACCGCAACGTGGCGGGGTTGGCCACCATGCGATTGACCACGACCGAGCGGACCGAGCTCAACGCCAGGGCCTCGGTGGAGGTGGAGGTGTATGGCTCGGGCAACAGATCGTCGCCGGAGTGCTCGTCGGTGTGGGCCAGGATCAGCCGACTGGGGGTCAACACCGCCACCGTGACGTGGCGACGCACCTCGTCTCGGTCGATGGTCGGCTCGTGATGCACCAGGAAGCTGACCACGCGCTCCCCGGCGACCGCGGCCATCACCCCGGAGGTGACCACTGCGGGGTAGTAGCCGCTCTTTTCGATGGCACCCATGAGCTCCGAGGAGGAGTCAGTCACACGCATGGGCCGAAGTCTGTCACGCGAGGGCGCGACGCGGCTCAGGCACTGGGCAGCCTGCGGACGAACTCGGCGGTGCGGGCATCGGTCTGCTGGGCCACCCAGGCGCGCGCGGACAGCACATGGGCACCGTCCGCGGACGCGTGCACCAAGGACAACTCCAGGCGCTGTAGCTGAGGCAGGTCGTCCTTCATCACCGCCACCCGGCGCAGGAGGTCCTCCACTGCTGCCACATCGACCTGTTCGGAGCCGCGATAGCCGAACAACAGCGGGGATGCCCGAGGGGCGCGCACCATGTCGGCCACTTCGGCCGAGCTGATCGGGGGGATCCGGAAGACCTTGTCCCCCACCAGTTCGGAGAGCGCACCAGCGATCGCGAAGGAAACCGCAGGACCGAACAACGGATCCTCGAGGCTCTCGATGCAGACCGGCACTCCGGCTGGGGCGTGCCGTTGCACTACGAACTCGGCGGTGGTGGGCTCGTCGATCAGGTCGTTCAGGTCGGCCCAGGCCTCGCGCATGTCGGCCTCGTTGTTGATCGAGCGCCACACATGAGCCATGTCGGGTCGATTGCGCAGGCGCTCGGCGGTGGCTTTGAGGACGACGTCCCAACCGAGGTCGGCCCCGGCCGCGATGGCCTCCTTCTCGGTCGACACATCCACTCGGGGCCACAGCGTGATGCCGTAGTGGCCCAGCAGCGTGGTCACCTCGTCCTGGGTCAATTGCCGACCGGTGGGGCTCTTCCGAAGTGCCTTGCCGAGTTGCTTCTTGGCAGCGGTCCGGTTGACGTCGTCGTACGGGATCTCGACGGCGTCGGGCTGGGCCAGCCACGCCGAGTACTCCACCACCCGGGCCAGTGCGCGGACCGCGGACTCCACGGCCGGGTACGACGGCACCGAACCACGACCCACGACACTGCCGGCCAGGTCCGGGATCCGGAGCAGTTCCGGGACCCCCTCGGAGGCCAAGAAGGTGCAGACCAGCGGTTTGTCGGACTGCTCCCCCACCGCCGCCAACACATTGGCCACCGGCTCACCGGTCGTGTTCAGCGGCGGGATGTAGAGCGCGATCACCGAGTCCACCCCGGCGTCGTCGATGGCGGCATCGAGAGCCTTCTCGAAGCTTTCCGCGGTCGCGTCGGCGCCGAGAGAGACCGACTTCACCACGTGCAGCCCCTGACTGGCGGCGGCGTCGGCGGCCAGCAGACCCAACGCATCGGAGTTGCCGACAACGGCCACGCGATTGCCTTTGGGCAAGGGCTGGTGGGCCACCAGTTGAGCAACGTCGAACATCTCGTCGAGGGTGTCGACGCGGATCACTCCGGCCTGCGCGAACATCGCGTCCACGGCCTCCTGCGGGGCCTCGATGCTGGGCACGGTGTGACCCATGGGCACACCTTGCGTGGTCCGCCCGGAGCGGACCGCCACGATCGGCTTCTCCCGCGAGACCCGCCTGGCGATCCGGGAGAACTTGCGCGGGTTACCGATCGACTCCAGGTACAACAGGATCACTTCGGTGGCGGGGTCCTTCTCCCAGTACTGCAAGAGGTCGTTGCCCGACACGTCGGCGCGGTTGCCGGCGCTGACGAACGTGCTCAGACCTAGTCCACGATTGCTTGCCCGCTCCAAGATCGCCGAACCCAGGGCACCGGACTGACAGAAGAACCCAGCCCGACCGCGCTGGGGCATGTGGGAGGACAACGAGGCGTTCATCGACACCTCGGGGTCGGTGTTGATGATGCCCAGGCAGTTGGGACCGATCAACCTCAAGCCGTAACTGCGGGCCAAGGTCAACAACTGGCGCTGCCGGTCGCGGCCGTCCTCGCCGGTGTCGGCGAAGCCGGAGGAGATCACGATGAGGCCGTGCACGCCCTTGACCGCGCAGTCGAGCACCACGTCGGCCACGGCATCGGCCGGCACCGCCACGATCGCCAGATCAACGTCACCGGGGATGTCAGCCACTGTCGGATAGGCCGGAAGTCCGGCGATGGACTCCGTGGTGGGGTTGACCGCGTAAACACGACCAGTGAAGTCCCCCAGCACAAGGTGACGGACCAACGCCTGACCGATGGTGTCCTGTTTGCGTGACGCGCCGACCACGGCGATGCCGCGGGCTCTGAAGAACGCCGCGATCGACGCGGCCTCGGCACTGTGCTCGCGGTCCCGCATGACGCCCACCGCGGTGTCGGTCGGGTCGATCGAGAAGTGGTAGTGCATGACCCCGTCCTCGTAGCCGCCGGCCAGCTTGTAGCCGGCGTCACGGAAGACGCCCAACATCTTGACGTTCTCGGGCAACACCTCGGCAACGAACCTGCTGATCCCACACTCACGCCCGGCCTGGGCCAGGTGCTCCAACAGCAGCTGCGCGATGCCACGACCGTGGTGCTTGTCCTGCACCAAGAACGCCACTTCGGCGTCACCGGGCACCGTCCCGGGGCCGTCGAGCGCGTCGTACCTGCCGACCCCGACGATGTCCCCGGCAATGGTGATCACGAAGGCGACCCGGGCGGAGTAGTCGACGTTGGTGAAGCGGGTCAGGTCACGGTCGGAGAGCCGCGGCATCGGGGCGAAGAATCGGTAGTACTTCGACTGATCGGAGACCTGGTCGTAGAAATCCACCAACCGGTCGCGGTCGTCTGGACGGATGGGGCGAAGGTGAGCGGTGTGGCCGTCGCGCAGGAGGACGTCGGCCTCCCAGTGTTCGGGGTACGGCAGGTCGAGGCTGCCGTCGGCGCCCTCGTCGGGCGGGGTGCTCTCCTGCGTCTGACTCACCCTTCGGAATCTACCGGCACCGAGGCCATCTGGCGGCGTGGCCCGGCCCAGATCGAGGGAGCAGACATAGAGAATGTCGCGCATGGCAGCACGCACGACCACCACGGCACCACCAGATGACTTCGAAGAGCACATCGTCGACATCGACGTCGGCGACGAGATGCGGGCCAGTTACCTCGAGTACGCCTACTCGGTCATCTACTCACGTGCCCTCCCTGACGCGCGCGACGGGCTCAAACCGGTGCAGCGGCGCATCCTCTACACGATGAACGACATGAACCTTCGCCCCGACCGCGGCCACGTCAAGAGCGCCCGGGTCGTCGGCGAGGTCATGGGTCGCCTGCACCCGCACGGCGACGGCGCGATCTACGACGCCTTGGTGCGCATGGCCCAGCCGTGGTCGATGCGGTTGCCCTACATCGACGGGCACGGCAACTTCGGCTCCCCCGACAACGGGCCGGCCGCCATGCGTTACACCGAATGCCGCATGGACGCTGCCGCGGTCGCCATGACCGCCTCGATCAATGAGGACACCGTCGACTTCAAGCCCAACTACGACGGCCGTGAGACCGAACCCGTGGTCCTGCCCGCGGCCATCCCCAACCTGCTGGTCAACGGCACCACCGGGATCGCGGTCGGGATGGCCACCAACCTGGCCCCGCACAACCTCGTGGAGGTGGTGCAGGCGCTGCGACACCTGATCGCCCACCCCAAGGCCACCGTGGAAGACATCATGCGGTTCATCCCCGGGCCGGATCTGCCCACCGGGGGCAAGATCATCGGACTGGACGGCATCCGTGATGCCTACGAGACCGGAAAAGGCACCTTCCGCATGCGCGCCACCACCCGGATCGAGTCGGTCACTCCACGTCGCAAGGGGATCATCGTCACCGAGATGCCCTACGGCGTGGGGATCGAGCGGGTCATGGAGCGCATCAAGGTGTTGGTGCAGACCAAGAAGTTGCAGGGGATCTCCGACATCAAAGACCTCACCGACCGGGACAAGGGCACCCGCCTGGTCATCGAGGTCAAGAACGGCTTCCACCCCGAGGCGCTCTTGGAGCAGTTGTTCAAGCTGACCCAGATGGAGGAGAGCTTCGGGATCAACAACGTGGCCCTGGTCGATGGCCAGCCGCGGACCTTGGGTCTGCTGGAGATGTTGCAGGTCTTCCTCGACCACCGCCTCGACGTCGTACGCCGACGCTCGACCTTCCGTCGCAACAAGGCCGCCGACGAACTCCACCTGGTCGATGGCCTGTTGACCGCGATCGTGGACATCGACGAGGTGATCCAACTGATCAGGTCCAGCGACAACGCACAGGTCGCCAAGGAGCGGCTGATCGCGGTGTTCGATCTGACCGAAATCCAGGCCACCTACATCCTCGACATGGCTCTCCGACGACTCACGAAGTTCTCTCGGCTGGAGTTGGAGGGGCGAAAGTCGGAGTTGGAGAAGACGATCGCCGACCTCGACGAGATCCTGGCCGACCCGGCCAAGCTCAACGCGGTGGTCTCGACCGAACTGGCCGAGGTGGCCAAGACCTTCGGAACCCCGCGGCGCACGGTGTTGCTGGAGGCCTCGGGGCAGAGCGTCTCGAGCGCGACTCCCCTCGAGGTGGCCGACGACCCGTGCATGGTGTTCTTGTCCTCCTCGGGCCTGCTGGCGCGGTCGGTGGGGCTTGAGGATCCTGGCCAGGGCGGTGCCCGCACCCGCCACGACGCCATCGTGAGCGCGGTGCGCACGACAGCGCGTGGTGAGGTGGGCGCAGTGACCTCACTGGGGCGGCTGATCAAACTCGGCGCCCTGGAGTTGCCCACCCTGCCGCCCACGGCCAACCACCCCAACCTGCAAGGCGGTGCGCCCGCGAGCGAATTCGTCGACCTCGGTGCAGGTGAGCGCATCTTGGCCTTGACCACGCTGGACGATGGCTCCCCCGGCCTGGCCCTTGGCACACGAGGCGGTGTCGTCAAACGGGTCAAGCCCGAGGTGCTGACCCGTGAGGACTGGGAGGTCATCTCACTGTCCCCGGGAGACGAGGTCGTGGGAGCAGTGGAGCTGTCGACAGGTCGTGAGGAGTTGTGTTTCGTCACCAGTGACGCCCAGTTGTTGCACTTCGGCGCCGACGGCGTACGCCCGCAGGGACGTGCGGGTGGAGGTATCGCGGGCATCAAGTTGGCGCCCGGCGCCACCGTCGTCTTCTTCGGCGCTCTGGACCCTGCGGAGGCGGTGGTCGTCTCGGTGTCCGGGGCCTCCACGGCGTTGCCCGGCACCGACGCCGGCTCGGTCAAAGTCACCCCGTTCCAGGAGTTCCCCGGGAAGGGCCGGGCCACCGGCGGCGTCCGTTGCCACCGGTTCTTGAAGGGCGAGGACGTCTTGGTGTTCGCCTGGGCCGGAGCGGGTCCGGCACGGGCCGCCGCAGACAGTGGTGCTCCGGTGGACCTCCCCGAGCCGATCGGCCGCCGCGACGGTTCCGGCACACC
>CALMLL010000011.1 GCA_937868075.1 uncultured Marmoricola sp.
GCGCCAAGATCCCCAAGGGCGTGCTGCTCTACGGCCCGCCCGGCACCGGCAAGACCCTGCTGGCCCGTGCGGTCGCCGGCGAGGCCGGGGTGCCGTTCTACTCCATCTCCGGGTCCGACTTCGTCGAGATGTTCGTCGGCGTGGGCGCTAGCCGAGTGCGTGACCTGTTCGAGCAGGCCAAGGAGAACCCGCCGGCGATCATCTTCATCGACGAGATCGACGCGGTCGGCCGTCATCGCGGGGCCGGCATGGGCGGCGGACACGACGAGCGCGAGCAGACCCTCAACCAATTGCTGGTCGAGATGGACGGCTTCGACGTCCGCGGCGGGGTCATCTTGATCGCGGCCACCAACCGCCCCGACATCCTCGACCCGGCGCTGCTGCGCCCGGGCCGGTTCGACCGGCAGATCGGTGTGGATGCACCGGACCTGGCCGGGCGTCACAAGATCCTGCAGGTGCACGCCCGCGGCAAGCCGATGGCCGCCGACGTGGACCTGATGGGCGTGGCTCGACGTACCCCCGGTTTCACCGGTGCCGACCTGGCCAACGTGCTCAACGAGGCGGCACTGTTGACCGCCCGGCTCAACAAACTGCTCATCGACGACGACGCCCTCGATGAGGCCATCGACCGGGTCATCGCCGGTCCGCAACGGCGCACCCGTCTGATGAACGACCACGAGAAACTGCTGACTGCCTATCACGAGGGTGGGCACGCGCTCGTGGCTGCCGCGATGCCCGGCAGCGACCCGGTGCACAAGGTGACGATCCTGCCCCGTGGGCGAGCCCTGGGCTACACGATGGTGCTTCCGGACCAGGACAAGTACTCCCAGACCCGCAGCGAGATGTTGGACAAGCTGGCCTACATGCTCGGTGGCATGGCCGCCGAGGAGTTGATCTTCCACGACGTCACCTCCGGGGCCGGCAACGACATCGAGAAGGCCACCAACCTGGCCCGGGCGATGGTCACGCAGTTCGGCATGAGCCAGCGCCTGGGCGCCGTACGCCTCGGCGACGGCAACGCCGAGCCGTTCCTGGGCCGCGACATGGGCCACCAGCGCAACTACTCCGAAGAGGTCGCCGGGATCATCGACGAGGAGATCAAGGCCTTGATCACCGGTGCCCAGCAGGAGGCCTACGAGGTCCTCGAGGAGAACCGCGAAGTGCTCGATGCCTTGGTGCTCGCGCTGATGGACAAGGAGACCCTCGACAAGCAGGAGGTCGCCGACATCTTCGTCTCGCTCAAGCGGCGCGGCCCCCGTCCGGCCTGGACCGGTTCCGATGAGCGCCAGCCCTCCGACAAGCCGCCGGTGGTGATCCCGCCGTCCGCGCCGCCCGAGGAGGCCGAGGGTGGGATGCTGATCGTCCCGCCAAGCGGTGTGGGGGACTCCTTCGGCGAGACTCCGGGGCCGTCATGAGTGTCGGTCCGGTATGTCACGAGGGGGGCGCGATCGCTCCCTTCGACCAGCCCCGCCTGGAAGCGGCGGTCCGCGAACTACTGATCGCGATCGGGGAGGACCCTGATCGCGAAGGTCTGCAAGACACCCCGGCACGCGTCGCGCGGGCGTACGCCGAACTCACCCAGGGCCTGCGGCAGACACCCGAGGAAGTGCTGGCCACGACCTTCGACATCGGCCACGACGAAATGGTCCTGGTCAAGAACATCGAGTTGTGGTCGATGTGCGAGCACCACCTGGTGCCCTTCACCGGAGTGGCTCACGTGGGCTACATCCCCAACGAGTCGGGCAAGATCACCGGCCTGTCCAAATTGGCTCGGCTGGTCGACCTCTACGCCAAGCGACCGCAGGTCCAGGAGCGGCTCACCACACAGGTCGCCGACGCGCTCGTCCGCATCCTGGAGCCGCGTGGCGCCGTCGTCGTGATCGAGGCCGAGCACCTGTGCATGACCATGCGCGGGGTCCGCAAGGCCGGCGCTCGAACCGTCACCTCCGCGGTCCGCGGAATGATGCACAACCAGGCCACCCGTGCCGAAGTGATGGCACTGATCAACGCGTCGAAATGACCTTGCTGATGGGGGTCGTCAACGTGACCCCGGACTCCTTCTCCGACGCAGGCCTTTGGCTGGACCCCGATGCCGCGATCGCTCACGGACTGCAATTGCGGGCCGAGGGGGCCGACATCCTCGACGTCGGCGGGGAGTCGACCCGTCCCGGGGCCACCCGACCACTGGTCGAAGAGGAACTCGGCCGGGTGATCCCGGTGATAACCGGCCTCGTCGCTCAGGGCTGTGTGGTCTCGGTCGACACGATGCGCGCCGAGGTCGCCGCTGCAGCCCTGTCTGCCGGAGCCAGCATCGTCAACGACGTCTCTGGTGGGTTGGCAGATCCCGAGATCCTCGGGGTCGTGGCCGGTTCTCGGGCCCGCTTCATCGCCATGCATTGGCGAGCACACTCGGCGACCATGCAACAGCATGCCGACTACGTCGACGTCGTCGGCGAGGTGATCGCAGAACTCAGTGACCGGGTCACGGCGGCAGTGACCGCCGGCATTCCGCCGGAGCGATTGGCCATCGACCCGGGCCTGGGCTTCGCCAAGCAGCCCCACCACAACTGGGAGTTGCTCCGACACCTTGACGCCTTCGAGGAGTTGGGTCTGCCCCTGTTGGTGGGCGCCAGCCGCAAGTCCTTCCTCGGCGCACTGCTGGCCGACCACAACGGGCCGCGCCCGGTTGATCAACGCCTCTACGCCGACGTAGCCATCGCGACGATGCTGGCGCTGCGAGGAGTGTGGGCGATCAGGGTTCACGATGTTCGTGCCGCGGCCGATGCCCTCGCCGTCGTACGCCGGTGGCAGGAGGAGCCCCATGACTGACCGACTCGCGATCACCGGGATCGAGGTGTTCGCCCACCATGGGGTCTTCGAGCACGAGAAGCGTGAGGGCCAGACCTTCGTGGTTGATCTCACACTGGGAGTCGACACCCGCGCTGCGGCGGCGTCCGACGACTTGAAAGACACCGTTGATTACGGGACCGTCGTAGGGAAGGTTGTGGCCGCCGTGGCTGCAGATCCGGTCGACTTGATCGAGACGGTCGGGGAACGGATCTGTCAGGTCGTTCTGGCTGAACCTTTGGTGGAGTGGGTAACAGTGACGTTGCACAAACCGCACGCCCCGATCGAGGCGACGTTCACCGACGTCGCGCTCACGATGACGAGGAGCCGTACGTGACGCAGATGCCGCACCCGAACTTTGTCGACACCGACACTCTGACCGGTGAGATGCACCCGATCCGGCGCGCAGTGCTGTGTCTCGGCTCCAATCTCGGCGATCGACGCGCTGCCCTGCAGGGTGCAGTCGACACCATCAAGGACACCCCCGAGGTCTGGCTGACCGACGTCTCCCCGGTCTATGAGACCGAGCCGGTGGGCGGACCGGCCGGCGCACCGGCCTATCTCAACGCGATCGTGCTGCTGGACACGACCTTGAGCGTGCACCGACTCCTCGACCGTGCGCTGGCGGTCGAAGAGGCATTCGGTCGTGAGCGTGGGGAGCCGAACGCACCACGCACACTCGATGTGGACCTCATCGTGGTCGGTGACCGTCGCGCGAACGACGACAACCTCGTGCTGCCGCACCCCCGAGCCGCCGAGCGTGCCTTCGTGTTGGCGCCTTGGCATGACCTCGAACCCCATGCCGAGATCCCCGGGGTGGGCCCGATCGCTGACCTGCTGGCCGGACTCGACACCTCTGGGGTGATCCGGCGCGACGACGTCGACCTGCACGGGTGAGCGCCGAGCCACCACCAGCGGGAAGCGCACGCCCGCTGGGAACCGGACCGCTGGTGATCGTGGGTGCTCTGGGTGCTCTGCTGGGGTGGGGGATGCGCCCCCTGTCGGCAGCCTTCGGCATGGCCGAGCCGCTCGTGCCCGTCTGGGCCGTGGCTGTGATCTGGCTGCTCGCCCTTGGCGTCGCGGTGCGAGCCCGACAAACCTGGCGGGCGCTGCAGCGTGGCCGCGGACACCTCGAGGCGTACCAGGCGGTCAACAGACTGGTCCTCGGACAGGCCTCGGCCCTGGTCGGCTCGGGGCTGCTGGGCGGCTATCTCGGCAACATGGTGACCCGACTCGGCGTGCCGGCGACGGTGCTCACCGACGACCGCCTCTGGCGCGACGGGTTCGCCGCGCTGGGCGGCCTGGCACTGCTGGCTGCCGGCCTGTGGTTGGAGCGGGCGTGTCGAGTTCGTCCCGATCCGCGGTAATCCTCACGTATCCTTCGGGGCGTGAGTAGGAACCGGCCACCGCGCAGCAACACCGCCAACGCCATCTGGGTGTTCGCGATTGCCTCGCTCGTGGTCATTGCCGCGCTGGTGACCCGCAACAGCCTGCTGGTCACCATGGCGGCGGTCTTCGCACTTGGCTTCGGCTGGACCGCGATCAGACTGATGTGGCTCGATGTCGACGACGCCCGGTGGGAAGCGCAGGAGGCCGCCGACGAACTCGACGACCTCGAGG
The DNA here is from genome assembly GCA_937868075.1 of uncultured Marmoricola sp. Classification (GTDB taxonomy): domain Bacteria; phylum Actinomycetota; class Actinomycetes; order Propionibacteriales; family Nocardioidaceae; genus Marmoricola. Next base: position 4,468 of record CALMLL010000011.1, read on the forward strand.
ATGAGAACCGCCGACTGCAGCGGGTCCAGGCAGATCAGTCGGCTGAGATTTCCACCCACACCGCCCGCCTCGCCGACCTGACCGCAACGACCGAAGCAGCCGAGTCGGCCCGTAGTGACGCCGAATCCGCGCTGGCGATGACGGTGAGCCACGCGGCCGGTCTGGAGTCGTCACTACGCGAGACCCAACACCAGTTGGCCGCTGCCCAGGAGCGGGTCGGCGAACTCACCGCCGAGTTGGGCTTCGCGGTGCAACAAGCCACCTACCGGGGGGCGCCAGCCGCTGCGGAACACGAGTCAGTGGCCGGTCCCGGTCCTGAGGTTCCACTGCCCGAACCCAGGCCCACAGAGGAACTCCTTCCCGCCCTCGAAGCCGGGCCGGTCTCCGAACCCGTGCCGATCTCCGAGTCTGTGGAGGTCTCCGAAGCACTGCCGGTGTTGGACCCGCTGCCTGCCTTCGAACCGCTGCCCCTGGAGCCCGTGATCGCCTCCCCGCTGCCGCCCACGATCACCGCCGCAGCCCTGTCCCAGCCGGCGCCGTCGGCTCAACAGGTGACCGATCCGACGACCCCCGCCGCACCCAAGCACGCCGCGGTCGCCTCGGCCTTCGAGGTTCCCGACTGGGACGACCCGTCATGGGACACCCTCGATGCGGACCCGGCCACGATCCTGCTCTCCTGGGAGGCGCACATCCGGCGCACCGGGTTCAAGGTCGTCGGCTAGCCATTCCGCGGCGCTCGGCCACCGGCCCTCGATCGGTCGATCAGCGGGAAGCACGCAACATCGACTGAACCCCATTGGGGGAGAGGACGCCGAGGAAACGCGGCCCATCGGTGATGGCGACCAGTCGCTTGTCCGACCCCAGTAGCAGCGCCAACGCGGTGGAGAGCGGCTCGTGTACGTCGAGGGTCCCGCCCAGTTCGGCGGCGGTGACGCCGTCCATCGATTCCAGGTGAGCGGGGTCGATCCGGGTCACACTCAACCGGCGAAGGCTGGATTCCGGTCCACCGACGAAGGCGGCGACGAAGTCGTCGGCAGGATGGGCCAACAGGTCGGCCGGGGTCGAATACTGGGCCAGCCGACCGCCTTCGGCGAAGACGGCGACGCGGTCGCCCATGCGGATCGCCTCGTCGATGTCGTGGGTGACCACCATGACGGTCTTGTCCAGGGTGCGCTGGATGCGCAGGAACTCCTCCTGCAACCGGGCTCGCACGACCGGGTCGACGGCACCGAAGGGCTCATCCATGAGCAGCACCGGCGGATCGGCGGCCAACGCGCGGGCCACCCCCACACGTTGGCGTTGTCCACCGGAGAGTTGATGCGGGTAGCGCTCGGCGTACGTCTGGGGGTCGAGGCCCACCAGGTCGAGCAGTTCGTGGGCGCGTTCGGTGGACTGCGCCTTCGACCAGCCCAACAACGAGGGCACTGTGGCCACGTTGGCCGCGATCGTCTGGTGCGGGAACAACCCCACCTGCTGGATCACGTAGCCGATGCCGCGGCGCAACTCCACCGGATCGCTGTGGGTGACATCCACGCCGTCGAGGACGATGCGGCCCGAGGTGGGTTCGATCAGTCGGTTGACCATCTTGAGTGTCGTCGATTTCCCACATCCCGACGGACCCACGAGCGCCACCACGCTGCCCCGCGGAACCGCCAACGAGAGGTCGCAGACCGCCACGGTCCCATCGGGGTAGGTCTTGTTGACATCGATCAGGTCGATCATCGGGCTGCTAGTTTCCACGTGTGTTCCCTCTCGCGGCGGACAACTGCTTGACCCGGAACGACTGGATCTGTGGCGCGTACTACGCCTCCCGTGCCGGGGTACTTCGCGATGCCTTGGTCCAGCATGTGGCGTTGGTCTTCGTCTCGGTGCTCCTCGGGATGCTGTTGGCGATCCCGTTGGCGCTCCTGGCCAGACGCTACCCAAGACTCGAAGGCGTCGTCGTCGGTACGACGACCGCGATCTACACCATCCCGTCCCTCGCGCTGTTCTCGCTGCTGGTCCCGCTGACCGGTCTGGGCGTCGTGACGGTCGTGGTCGGCCTGGGTCTGTACTCCCTCACCATCCTGGTCCGCGCCTGCTTGGACGGGCTGGCTTCGGTGCCCGCCGACGTCGTGGAAGCGGCCCGGGGGATGGGGTATTCAGGGGCCCGGCTGCTGCGATCGGTCGAGTTGCCGCTCGCCCTGCCCACCATCATGGGCGGGCTCCGGGTGGCGACCGTGTCCGCGGTGGCGTTGACCACGGTCGGGGCGATCTTGGACTACGGAGGCCTCGGCACCTTGCTGATCCAGGGCAAAGAGACCGACTTTCGAGCCCAGGTGCTGATCACCAGCCTGTTGTGTGTCGCGATGGCGGTGATCCTCGACCTGGCACTGGTCGCGGCTCAGCGGCTGCTGACTCCATGGACGCGGCAGCAGGTGACGTCGTGATCGGGGAGGTCTATCACTGGCTCAGCGACCCCGCCCATTGGTCCGGTCCGGACGGGATCACGGTCCGACTCACCGAGCACGTCCTCCTGACGGTCCTCAGCGTGCTGATCGCCGTCGCGATCGGGCTGCCCCTCGCGCTCTGGTTGGGTCACCGAGGCAGTGGCGGGTCAGTGGCGATCAATGTGACCAACATCGGTCGTGCAGTGCCGATCGTGGCGCTTCTCGCGCTGTTGTCGATGGGGGTCTTTGGAAGTGCCGACTTCGGCCCGTTCGGTCGCGCCGGGCTGGCCACGTTGGTGACCCTCTCCCTCTTCGCCCTCCCCCCGATCATCACCAACACCTGGGTGGGGATGCGCGAGGTCGATCGAGGGATCATCGAAGCGGCCCGTGGCATGGGCATGTCGGAGGCCCAGGTGGCGCGCCGAGTCGAGGTGCCCTTGGCCCTGCCGCTGATCGTGTCTGGTGTACGGCTCGCGGTCGTCCAGGTGTGGGCGACCGCGACCATCGCGGCGCTGGTCGCCGGACCCGGGCTCGGCCGGATCATCAAACACGGGTACGACGCCCAACGCGGCGCCGAGGTCGTCGCCGGTGCCCTTGTCGTCGCAGTGATCGCACTGGCACTGGAGCGCTTCTTCGCGCTGGTGCAGTCGTGGGCGACGGCCCGGGCCAGCGGTCAGGCCGCGCGAAGTGTTGGTGCGGCTGCGTAGAGTTCGACCGGACGCGTCAACCGGACACGCGCGGAGATCTCCGCGGGACACAGAAGGTAGGAAACACCATGCGCAGAATCGCCCTCATCACTGCTTGTTTCCTGCTGGGTCTCACGGCGACGGCGTGCGGCTCCGACAGTTTCAAGTCCGACTCCGCGGGCGGGAGCAAGTCGGTCACCGTGGTCGGACAGCAGTTCACCGAAGCCGATGTGATGACCCAGCTTTACAAACTGGTGCTGGAGAAGGCCGGCTACTCGGTCAAGGTCAAGAACTTCGGCACCCGCGACATCTACCTCAGCGCCCTTCAGAACAACGACGTCCAGGTGGCCGCCGACTACCTCTCCTCACTCACCGAGGCGCTGAACAAGAAGAAGAATGGCGCCGACGCGGCTCCGGTCGCCTCCAACGACCAGGCAGCGACGGTCGCCAAGCTGGGCGAACTGGCAGCCGACTACTCCATCACGCCGTTGGATCCGGCCCAGGCCCAGGACGCCAACGCGTACGCCGTGACCCAGGCCTACTCCGACGCCAACGGGGTCACCAAGTTGTCCGATCTGGCCGGCAAGACCGTGACTCTGGCCGCCAACTCCGACTGCCCCGAGCGGGCCGACTGCGCCAAGGGTCTCGAGCAGGTCTATGGCATCAAGATCGCCAAGGTGCTGCCGCTGGGGTTCGGCTCGGCGGAGACCAAGAACGCCCTGATCAAGGGCGAGGTCCAACTGGGTCAGGTCGGCACCTCCGATGCGACCTTGAAGAACAAGGCGTTGGTGATCTTGCAGGATGACAAGGCGTGGCAGAACGCGGAGAACCTCGTGCCCGTGGTCAACTCGACCTGGCTCAAGGACAACCCGAAGGCCAAGGACGCGCTCAACGCACTCTCTGCTGCCCTGACGACCGCCGACCTCGCGGTCCTCAATGGCAAGGTGGACATCGAGCGCGAGTTGCCCGCTGATGCGGCCAAGGCTTGGCTCACTGACAAGGGCCTGCTCTAGGCCAGACACGGGCGCACTGGCGCCAGGGAGGAAGTCCACCGCGGTGTCGGCACTGTTTGATGCACCGGGCGAGGCGCAGTGGCACCGCCTCCCCTTCGCGCTCGCCTGGAAGCGACGTACCTCCCTGGTGGTCGGGTCGTTGGTCGTGCTCGCCCTTCTGGGCATGGCGGCCGTTGCCTTCCCCCAGGCACGCACCTGGTTGGCGGTCGCGGTGGCGGTGGAGTTGGTGCTCACCGCGTGGCGCTGGTGGCTGATCGGACGCTGGGTGCGCAACTTCGGGTTCGCTGAGCGAGAAGACGACCTCTGGGTGGTCAGTGGAGCCATGTTGCGCCGGATGACGGTGGTTCCCTACGGCCGGATGCAACTGGTCGACGTTGCCCAGGGACCGCTGGACCGCCTCTTTGGGATCGCGTCGGTGCAACTGCACACCGCCTCAGCCAGCACCGACGCCCATATCCCCGGGCTTCGGCCCGACGACGCCGCGCGACTGCGTGACCAACTGACCGAACTCGGAGCCGCGGAGTTGTCCGGGCTATGACCGACCCGAGTAGTGGAGAGGGCCCGGGCGCCTCTGCATTCGAGGTTCACAACCCACCGACGAGCGAGGGGATCGGGGACAACGATCACGACGTGGTCCTCGACTTTCGTCGGCTCTCACCGCTGACTCCGATCGCGAAGTCCGGGATCTGGCTGGCCGCAGCAGCCTTCGCGGTCGGGCGAGACGTCATCAACCAGAGGGAAACGGGGGTCTCCGGAGCCGCCGGGATCGCCGGCGTCATCGTCGTACTCGGCTTGCTGACCGGGTTCGCCTCGTGGTGGCGCACGCGGTTCCGGATCACCGGCTCCGAACTGCGTATCGATACCGGGCTGCTGTCTCGGCGTTCGCGCAGAGTGCGGCTCGATCGCATCGTGTCGGTCGACATCAACCAGCCGTTCATTGCGCGACTGCTGAGCGTGGCGGAGCTTCGGATCGAGACGGCGACGACCGATTCCGAGGTGCACCTGTCGTATCTGTCGTTGGTCGAAGCCGAGGAGATCCGCCGACTACTGGTCCGCCATCGGGCTGCCGAGACCGCCACAGCCGCCGACCAGCCTGCGGCCGCGATCCTGGCCCGGGTCACCCTTCCCTGGCATCTAACCGCGCTGTTGGCCAGTGGCGAGACCATCTCGCTGCTGTTCTTGGGCGCGGCGGCACTGGTGCTGGCCTCGTTGGGCTACTCCCTGAGCGCTTTCGGCTTCAGTTTGGCCGGCATCCTCGGCCTTGGTGTCTCGTTCCTGCGCAAACTTGTGGGTCGGTGGAACTGGGTGGTCTCGCAGACCCCGGCAGGGGTTCAGGTGCATCACGGCATGTTCAACCTCAGCACCCAGACCTTCACCCTGTCCCGGCTCCAGAGCGTCCGGGTCAAGGAGCCCTTCCTGTGGCGCCCCTGGGGTTTGGCCAGCCTGGAGTTGTCGGTCGCCGGTGGATTGCGGAAGGAAGGCGAGGAGACCTCCGGGCTGGTCCTTCCGGCGGCCCCGGCCCCGCTGGTGTGGGCGCTGGCCGCCCAACTCATCGGCGCCGACATCGCCCGGGTCCAGTTGAGCGGTCCCGGCAAGCGGGCGTGGATGGTCTCACCGATCGCCTGGCGCTGGCTGGGCTTCGGCATGGACGAGACCCTCATGGTCTCGCGCAGCGGTTGGCTGAGCCCGATCACGACCGTCGTGCCGGTAGCCCGGGCGCAGTCGCTGCGGGTGACCCGTGGTCCGGTGCAGGCGCTGTTGGGGCTGTCGACCTTCCGAGTGGATGCCCCGAGAGGAGCCACCGGGATTACGGCCCCCGAGCGCGACGGCGACGACGCTCGAGCCCTGTTGGAGCGGGCCGCCGAACTCGCTCACGCGGCCCGGCTGCCCAACCGAGCCCCTCAGTCGCCCTTGGAGACCTCGAACACCGGGCTGCCCCCCGAGCAGGAGGCCTGGACCTCGACCTCGGCGCCTTCGTCGCCTTGATGGAATGAGACCTTGACCTGGCGCGAACCGCGCTCCACTTCGATCCGCCATCCGGCATTCGGGTTGGCGCCTTCGAGGGTGATGTAGGAGCCGCGGCACTGCACGATCACCGTGCCGGCCTCACCTCGCCAGGCCCGGGAGACCGCTGCCACGGGCTTGCTCGTGGCGGACTTGCTCGGCCGGGAGGTGGGGTTCAACGTAGACGGGCTGGCGTGGTCTGCGGCTGATGGCTGCGGCGAGTTGTGATGCCGTTTGTGCGGGCGCGGTTTGCGCGAAGCGTCGGCAGTGGGCACAGCGCTGGTGACCGGCGGTTCAGGTACGACGCTCTGGCTTCGGTCGGCGTACAACTGAGTGCCGGTCGAGCCGATGACCTGCCAGACCACGGTCGAGACCGAGGCCACCAGGACCAGCCACAGGCCCACCACTACGAGTCGTCGCATGGCGTTCCCTCTCCCCCCACAGCCGATAGCACTACCGTGGCGCTATGACCAGGATTCTCCTTGTCGAAGACGATGCTTCCATTCGCGAAGCACTTCGCCGGAGCCTGGTCGAGCGTGGTCACGTGGTGACTGCGGCCCCGGCAGGGCTGACCGGCTTGGAGATCCTGCTCAACGGCGAACCCGAGGTCATCTTGTTGGATCTCGGTCTTCCCGATGTCGACGGGCTGACGCTGATTCCGATGATGCGCGCGGTGCGAGACGCGCCGATCATCGTCATCACCGCCCAGGATGACGACCCCACCATCGTGCGCGCGCTCGATGCCGGTGCCGACGACTATCTCGTCAAACCCTTCGGCAGCGGCCAGCTCGACGCCCGAATCCGGGCCGTGCTCCGCCGCACGGCCGGAGACCGCTCGGTGCGTGAGGAGTACGCCGTCGGCGACCTGCGCATCGATGTGCCCTCGCGAGTGGCCACGCTGGCCGGTGAAGAACTCGACCTGGCCCGCAAGGAGTTCGACATGTTGCAGTTGCTGGCCAGTCGGGTCGGCGAGGTGGTCACCAAGCGTGAACTCCTGGCCGATGTCTGGCAGCAGCCCTACGGCGGGTCTGAGCGGACCGTCGATGTGCATCTGTCGTGGCTGCGCCGGAAGTTGGGCGAATCTGCGGCCGAACCGAAGTACCTGCATTCGGTGCGCGGCGTCGGCGTGCGTCTTGTCGATCCGGGTAGCACCTGATGCGCCGGCGGATCTCGCTGCTGGTCGCCGCCACGACCTCGGCTGTGGTGTTGTCATTCGTGGTCCCCCTGTGCCTGCTGGTGCGTACCCTGGCCGAGGACCGCGCCATGGCCGGTGCCGACCAAGAGGCGCGCAACGTGGCGATCTTGGTGTCCACCTTCGACAACCAGGACCAACTCAAGGACCTGGTCGAGGTCGCCAACCAAGCCAACCCGGCGCGCACCTCGCTGCTGCTCGAGCACGGTGAAGTGCTGGGTTCTACGGCCCCCGGCATGGCCACCGACCCCGACGTGGTCGCGGCCCGAGGCGGGAACGCGATCGCGCGGCGCTCCTCGGCCGGGGGAAAGATCGTTTTCCCGGTCGTGGTCGCTGACGGAACCGAAGTGGTTCAGACCGTGATCTCGCCCCAGGAAATGCATCGAGGTGTCGCTGCGGCCTGGACCACGATCATCGGGCTCGGCCTGGGGCTGATGGCCCTGTCTCTGCTGATCGCGGACTTGTTGGGTCGACGGATCAGTCGGCCGGTGCGTGATGTGGCTGCGGTCGCCCATCAACTGCGAGCCGGGGATCTCTCCGCGCGCGCTGCTGTCGCCGGCCCCCCGGAGACGACCGAGCTCGCGGTGGCCCTCAACGGTCTGGCCGACCGGATCAAGGAACTGTTGGCAGCCGAACGTGCTGCCGTGGGTGATCTGTCTCATCGGCTGCGCACCCCGGTCACTGCGCTTCGACTCGATGCCGAATCGGTCACCGACAAGTCCCTGAGTGATCGCCTGCAAGAACACATCGCGGTGCTGCAGCGCGACATCGACGCCATCGTCAACGAAGCCCGTCGGCCGGTGCGCGAAACGATGGGCAGCACCTGCGATGCCACCGAGGTGGTGGCCGAGCGGGTGGAGTTCTGGAGGGTGCTGGCCGAAGACCAGGAGCGCCCGCTCAGCGTGGACATCGGTCGCGGAGCGCGGTTGGTGTCGGTGTCAGCAGCCGACCTTCGCGACCTGGTCGACGTGCTGATCGACAATGTGTTCGCCCACACCGCCGAAGGGGTTCCTCTCCTGGTCTGCCTCAAAAGCGTCGACGCCGACGCGATACTCACCGTGGCTGACAGGGGCGCGGGGGTCGCCGCTTCGTCGCCTGCCGGGAGTCGCGTCGGGTCGACGGGTCTTGGGTTGGACATCGCACGGCGTACTGCCCGTGCAGCGGGGGGCGTCTTGACCTCCACCTTCGATGAAGGAACCACTGTGGTCGTACGCCTCCCCCTGGTCGTGACCGAAACTCCTCGGGCCTAGTCGTCGGACCCTTCGTGGTCGTCGTCGTGGTCTTCGTAGCCCTCGTGGTCGTCGTCACCGTCGTGGTGGCGAGCCTTGTGAGGCGTGTTGGATGAACCGGAGCCGGAAACCGAACCGACGACTGGCGCCGGCGCAACAACTCGAACCTCGTGGGTGACGCACTTCTTGCCTTCGAGGCGAGCCGGCTTCTTGCACGGGCGGTACTTGACCTCGACCTTGACCTCGGGTGCCGGCACCACGTCGGCGACCACGGGAGACGATTCGTCTTGGGCAGGTGCCGAGGCGACCTGGTAGCTGGCGGCTGCGGCGACGCCACCGATGGCGAGGGCAGCGGCCGCGACCGCGGCGCTGAAGAACTTCATGGAGGTGAACATGGGCACACCTTGTCTGCCGCAGTGATATCTCCGCTTCTCGAAATCCTCAAGAAACCCTCAACTTTCGGCGAGGCGGGTCCCGCTCGACGACCGCGTACCCAGCCAGCACCGGTGAACCCTGACGTGGACTTAACACAAACCTGACCCGGTCTTGGAGCATCTGGGCTCAAACTCTGGGCATGAGCTACAGCGGACGGACCCGTGACGCCTACCGGGTGACCTTGACTCTCGTGACCGGAGTGTCCACCGTCGGTGCCCTCGCGGCCACCGGCTACCTGGCCGGAAACGCGGCTGCCGACCACGCGACCCAGCAGGCCCAGGACAAGATCAAGAAGCAACGGGCACTGGATGCCTGGTACCGCAACCACCCGCCGGCCCCGATCGTCAAGACGGTCTGGAAGAAGCGGAAGACCGCCACTGTCATCGACACCCAGGTCTCGGCACCCACGGCTAGTTCGGGCGGGTGGGTGTCATCGGGCACCTCGCGCTCCAACACCACCCACGCCAAGCCCCCCAAGCCGCCGAGCGCACCCTCGTCCGGTTCCTGAAGGCGCAGGCATGTCCATGACCGCTCTTCCCCAGGCGGCCTCGGCACAGTTCTCGGCACTGGGCACCTATGTCTTCGTGGCGGTCACCGACCACCGCCACCTCGAGGACGTCGTCGACATCACGGCCGGCATCTTGGCGGCCGTCGATCGCGCCTGCAGCAGGTTTCGCGATGACAGCGACCTCAGGCGGGTCAATGCCGGAGCCGGAACCTGGGTCAAGGCCGATCCGCTGCTGATCGCGGCTGTGGACGCAGCGGTCCATGCCGCTCGTGACACCGACGGTCTGATCGACCCGCTCCTGGGGCGAGTGATGGTGTCGATGGGCTATGACCGTGACTTCCGCAGTCTTCCGTTGGTCGGTCGCCCGGCCACGACGGTGGCGCCGCGTCCGGGGGCATGGCGCGACATCGCGTTCAGCGACGACGCGATCCGGATCCCGGAAGGAACCGCCCTGGATCTCGGCTCCATCGGGAAAGCCTGGGCCAGCGATCTGGCTGCGGTCACCATCGGCAACCACCTCGGTTTCGACGCGTTGATCAGTGTGGGCGGTGACATCGCGGTCAGCGGGAGCCTCGAATGGCCGGTCGACATCTCCGAGCGGCCCGACCAGGATCCGGACCAGACGGTCTGGATCCGCGAAGCGGGCCTGGCGACCTCCAGCACGGCGGTACGCCGTTGGCAGGCCGGTGACGTGGTGCGCCATCACCTCATCGATCCCCGAACCGGGGCATCGGCTCCGGACGTGTGGCGCACCGTTTCGGCCATCGGCCCTACCTGCGGATCGGCCAACACCTCGTCCACCGCTGCGATCGTCTTAGGAGATGGGGCGCTGCCCTGGCTGGAGGCCCGAGGAATCTCGGCTCGCCTGGTGAGCACCCAAGGCGTCGTACACACCGTCGGCCAATGGCCCGAGGAGTCCGAATGAACAGTCCATTCCTGTGGTACCTCAACCGCGCGACCGGAACCGTCCTTCTGGTGCTGTTCACCGCGGTCGTGGTGCTGGGCATCCTGGCCACTTTCGGGAGATCCCGCCCGCTCAACGCGAGCCGGGTGCCGCGGTTCCTGACCCAGTCCTTCCACCGCAACGTGAGCCTGCTGGCGCTGGTCCTGCTGGCCGGCCACATCGTGACTGCGGTCGTCGACACCTATGTCGACATCCGGTGGCAGGACGCCTTCGTCCCCTGGGGCGGGCGCTACATGCCCTTCTGGCTGGCCCTGGGCACGATCTCCTTCGACCTGATCCTGGTCATCGTGGCCACGTCACTGGTTCGTGATCGGCTGGGCCACATTGCCTGGCGAGCCATCCATCTGACTGGGTACGCCGCCTGGGTGGCCTCCACGCTGCACGGGCTGGGCATCGGCACCGACTCCACCACGTCGTGGTCACGGATGCTCACCTGGGTGTGCGTGGCCGCGGTCGTGCTCGCGGTCTTCCTGCGACTGGGTGCCTCGGCCTTCCGTCGTGAGGTGCGGGCATGACGTTGCGCATCCACGCCGGTCCCCAACTGCTGGCCGGATTACGCGAGAGCTCCTCCTACCCCGCTCACCGTGACTACTTCGGGGAGGTCCCGGTCGCGGACCGCGACACCCTGATCCAGAGCCTGGAGTCGGTGCGTGGTCGCGGTGGCGCGGCGTTTCCGTTCGCCACCAAACTCCGCGCCCTGGGGGCCAGTAATCGTCCGGTTGTCGTCGTGAACTGGGCTGAGGGGGAACCGGCCTCCCACAAGGACGCTGCCCTCGCCCGGGTGCGCCCACACCTGGTGCTCGATGGCGTCCAGATCGTGGCCCGCGCCTATCGCGCCCGAGAGGTGCACATCGTGGTGCCCAAGGAGCGCCCAGCCGTCGTCGATGCAGTCACGGCCGCTGCCCAGCAACGCCGGCACCCGAAGCGTTTCAAAGTGCACCTGGCCGACGACAGGTTCGTTGCGGGCCAGGCAAGGGCGGTCCTGGAACTGATGGCCGGTCGACCCAACCTGCCGGTGACCGCCTGGCAGCCCGAGGCCTATTCAGGGCATCGCGGTCGCCCGACGCTGCTCTCCAATGCCGAGACGTGGGCCCACGTGGCGTTGCGGATGATGCGACCGGACTCGCCGGCGACCACGCTCCTCACGATGGGCGGGGAATCGGCGGCGCCGGACGTGCGCGAGGTCGAGATCGGCACCTCGTGGAGCAAGGTCCTCGGGTCCTGGAGCCCGGACGCGCCGATCCTCGTGGGGGGCTATCACGGCACCTGGACCAGCGTGCGGCGACTCGGCAAGCTCCCGGTGGATCACGACACCATGCGCATGGCCGGTGTACCTCTCGGCGCCGGCGTGCTGCTCGCCCCCGCTCCGGGTGAGTGCCCGATGACCATGACTGCGCGGCTGGCGCGCTATCTGGCCGACCACAGCGCGGGTCGTTGCGGGCCGTGTTTCAACGGCCTTCCGGCGATGGCCGCAGCGGTCTCCGACCTCGCCCACGGACGAGGGGAGCAGGCCCGAGTCGAGCACTTCTTCGACGTACTCGAGCGGCGCGGAGCGTGCGCACACCCGGACGGCACCGTCCGTCTGGTGAGGTCACTGGTGACTGCCTTCCCGGCAGAGGTGGCCGCGCACCGTGCCGGCGGGTGCAGTTTCGCCGAGCGCCGGCACGATCCAGGGGAGTCGGTGGCATGAGCATCACCAACGCTGGGGCCAGGGGCCGAGCCGCGGCGACCCTTCGGGTCGATTGGCCCGCGTGCAAGGGTCGGGGGTTCTGTCACGAACTGCTCCCCGAGATCGTCGACCTAGACGAGTGGGGCTACCCGATCATCAACGGGGTCGTCCCACCGGAACTGATCGGACTGGCCAAGGAGGCGGTGCGCACCTGCCCGACGTTGGCTCTGCACCTGACGTAGGGCGGTAGGCCAGGGCCTATCGGCCCGCACTGAAACCCTGTGATGCTTGCCACCTGGGCGCTGGTTCCCCGGGAATGGGGTGAGCACCTAGGCTCGTTGCACCAACTGACTCGTCTGGTACCCACTCGGGACTGGAACGAAAGGTGAGTGTCATGGCCCGCATCGGGGTTGTCGGCGTCGGCCGTGTCGGCGCTGTTCTTGCTGCCGCGTTTCGCGCGGCCGGTCACGAGATCGTCTCCGTCGCGGGTGAGTCCACCGCCTCTCGGCAACGCATCGCCGACCTCCTGCCTGGTGTTTCGGTCACCAAACCCACCGCGGTCGCCAGTTCGTGTGACGTCCTCCTCCTGACCGTCCCCGACGACATGCTCGGCAACGTCGTCTCCACACTCGTGGGTGCGCGCGCCATCCGCCCGGGCCAGTACGTCGTCCACACCTCGGGGCGGCACGGTTTAGCTGTGATGGCACCTGCCGCTGCTATCGGTGCCCACGTCGTGGCGATGCACCCGGCGATGACCTTCACCGGAACCGCTCTCGACCTGCCACGACTCAAAGGGTGTGTCTTCGGTGTCACGGTGCCGCCGGCGGACCGCTCGATCGCCGAGGGTTGGGTCTCGGAGTTGGGTGGGGTCGCCATCTTCGTCCCTGAGGACAAGCGCACCCTTTATCACGCCAGCCTTGCCCATGGCGCCAACCACCTTGTCACCTTGGTCGCGCAGGCCATGGAGATGCTCAGTGCTGCTGGCTCCGACGACCCGGCGGCGACGTTGCGCCCTCTGTTGACCGCTGCCCTCGACAACGCGTTGAACCAGGGTGATGCAGCCCTTACCGGCCCGATCGTGCGCGGTGACCTCAACACGGTCCGGGCCCACCTTGCCGAGATCGCGATCGACTCTCCGACGACCTTGCCCTCCTACGTGGCGCTGGCGAAGGCGACGGCGGACCGAGCAGTCGTCGATGGACGCCTGCTGCCGATTCGGCGCAACCGCATCGTCGAGCTCCTCGACGCCGCGCTCCTCGCCACCGAGTACGCCACACCTGCTCGTCTGCCCCACGTGCCCCAGTCGTGACGCCCCTCCTGGTGCACACCCGCGCCGACCTGCAAGACGCCCTTGTCGCCGCATCTGGCCCGGTCGGATTCGTTCCGACCATGGGCGCGCTTCACATTGGCCACGCCTCGCTCATGCGCACTGCGAGGCAGCGCTCCGGTGTCGTCGTGGCCAGCATCTTCGTCAACCCGATGCAGTTCGGCCCCACCGAGGACCTCGCGAAGTACCCGCGCACGCTGGACGACGATGTGCAGATGTGCGCCGACGAGGGCGTCGACGTGGTGTTCGCTCCTTCGGTGGAGGAGGTCTACCCCGGCGGCGAGCCGCAGGTCAGCATTGATCCCGGGCCGCTGGCCACGATCCTTGAAGGTGCGGTTCGGCCCACCCACTTCCGGGGCGTCTTGACGGTCGTCGCCAAGCTTTTCGGGCTGGTCCGACCCGACCTAGCCGTCTTCGGGGAGAAGGACTACCAGCAACTCACGCTGATCCGGCGCATGGTCAAAGACCTCTGTTTGGGTGTTGAAGTGATCGGCGCGCCGACCATTCGAGAACCCGACGGGCTGGCGCTGAGTTCGCGCAACCGCTACCTCGACGAATCCCAGAGGGTGGTTGCCCTCGCCCTGTCCCGGGCCCTGCGGGCGGGAGTCGAGGCGGGCGCTGATGGCGGCGAGGCAGTGCTGGCCGCTGCTGCCTCCTCGCTTGCCCGCACTCCCGAGGCCCACGCCGACTACCTTGCTCTCACCGATCCCGACCTCGGCCCCGCGCCCGCCGAGGGGGAGGCAAGGCTGCTGGTCGCTGCCCGAGTGGGAACGACACGACTGATCGACAACATGCGCGTCGATCTGTCCGCGGGTCACGCCGCAACGGCGACTCGATAACCTCCTCCAGTGACCACGCTGCCGCAACGCCTCAGCGCCCCCACCCCCGGGTGGGAGACGTACGCCGACGTTGTCGTGATCGGCTCGGGTATTGCCGGTCTCACCGCCGCCCTGCGAATCAAGGCGGAGACGGGTGCCAGCGTGATGGTGGTGACCAAGGACAACCTCTCCGCCGGGTCCACACAGTGGGCCCAGGGCGGCATCGCGGCTGCACTCGGTGAAGGCGATAGCCCCGAGGAGCACCTCGAGGACACCCTGGTGGCCGGTGCCGGGGTGTGTGACGTCGAGGCGGTCCGTGCGCTGGTCACCGAGGGCCCGGACGCGGTCCGTGAGCTGATCGCCTTGGGCACCCAGTTCGACCACACGTCCGCCGGTGAGCTCAGCCTGACCCGCGAGGGTGGACACCACCGCGACCGGATCGCGCACGCCGGTGGGGACGCCACCGGCGCGGAGATCCAGAGGGCGCTGGTGGCCGCCGTGCGGGCGGCCCCCGAGATCACCGTCACCGAGCACGCCCTCGCCGTGGACCTGATTCCCGGCGCCGCTGGTGGCGTCGCCGGCGTCACCTTGCACGTCATGGGCGAGGGGCAGCACGACGGGGTCGGCGCGGTCATGTGCCGTGCGGTCGTCTTGGCCAGCGGCGGACTCGGCCAGGTCTTCTCACAGACCACCAACCCTTCGGTCTCCACCGGGGACGGCATGGCACTGGCGCTGCGGGCAGGTGCGGTGTTGCGCGACCTGGAGTTCGTGCAGTTCCACCCCACGGTGATGTATCTCGGTCCCGATTCTCGGGGTCAGCAGCCGCTGATCTCCGAGGCAGTGCGCGGCGAAGGCGCCTTCCTGGTCGACTGGGCGGGAGTGCGGTTCATGCAGGGCCAGCACGAACTGGCCGACCTGGCTCCTCGCGATGTCGTCGCCAAAGCCATCACGAGGCGGATGCTGGAGACCGGCAAGCCGCACATGTGGCTTGACGCCAGACATCTGGGCCGCGAGTTCTGGGAGAAACGCTTCCCGACCATTCTGGCCAGTTGCCGATCTCACGGGATCGACCCGAGCACAGACCTCATCCCGGTCGCGCCCGCCTGCCACTACGCTTCCGGCGGTGTCGCCACCGACCTGCACGGCCAGTCCACACTGTCGGGACTGTTCGCCACCGGCGAGGTCGCGTGCTCCGGGGTTCACGGCGCCAACCGGTTGGCGTCCAACTCACTGCTTGAAGGCCTGGTCTTCTCTCGTCGGATCGCGGCCAAACTCGCTGCCGATGGTCTGCCGCCGCGTCAAGAGCCGATCACCGATCGGCGTACGCCGGGGTTGGTTGACCCCTCGGTCTTCCCGGCGATGCAACAGGTCATGACCGACAAGGTCGGTGTCTTGCGCAATGCGGCCGGCATCACCGAAGCCCTGGGCAGCCTCGCCGACCTCGGATCGGTCGGCTGCGACCAACCCCGGACCCGGGCCTGGGAGATGTCGAACCTGATCGCGATCTCGACGGTGCTGGCCCAGGCCGCCCTCATGCGCGAGGAGACCCGTGGCTCCCACTGGCGCGAGGACTTCCCCGACCGCGACGACCCCACCTGGGCCGGTCACATCGACGCCGTGTGCGGCCCGGATGGGCTGCACCTCTCCTTCCATCCTGCTGCCCCGACCGACCCGTCGGTCAGCGGCGCCGTCATTCCTGGAGCCACCTCATGAACCTTGCTCGCACCAGCCTCGCGGACCTGCCGCGCACCCTGGTCGATGAACTCGCCGTTGCCGGGCTGGATGTAGCCGCCTGCTACGACGCCGTCGTGCGTGCGGTCGAGGAGGATCTGCCGCAAGGCCCCTATGGGGCCATCGACGTCACGTCGGCGGCCACGATCCCAGCCGACCAGACCGGCACGGCCGACTTCACCGTTCGCGAGGACGGCGTCTTGGCCGGGATGGTTCTGGCCGAGATGGTCTTCGCCTACTGCATCGGCCCCGCCGCCCAGTTCACCGGGCGCCTGGGCGACGGGACCGTGGTGCGGCGAGGCGACGTGGCCATGACCGTCACCGGCCCGATCAGGGGCATGCTGACCGCAGAACGCACCGCGCTGAACTTCGCTTGTCACCTGTCCGGGGTCGCGACCGCCACCAGCCACTGGGTGGCCGCGCTGGAGGGAACCTCGGCGCATGTTCTCGACACCCGCAAGACCCTTCCCGGCCTGCGCATGTTGCAGAAGTACGCCGTGCGCTGCGGCGGCGGCGTCAACCACCGGCGCTCCTTGTCGGAGATGGCGATGGCCAAGGACAACCACGTCCTTGCCGCCGGAGGGGTGGTTCCCGCGCTCGACGCCATCCGTCACACCTTCCCCGAGGTGCGCGTCGAGGTGGAGGTCACCAACCTCGACCAACTGCGCGATCTGCTGGCCGCCGGTTGCACCAGCGTCCTACTGGACAACATGACCGATGCCGAGATGGCCGAGGCGGTCCGGATCCGAGACGAGTCTGGCGCCGCCTGCAGCTTGGAGGCCTCGGGTGGCCTGACACTGGAGCGCGCGGCCGCCGTGGCGGCCACCGGAGTCGACTACATCTCCGTGGGCGCGCTGACCCATTCGGTCAAGGTCTTCGATCTCGGCATGGATCTGCGGGAGTCCTGATGCCGCTGCTGGCCGCCGACATCGGCAACTCCCACACGGTGCTGGGGTTGTTGGCGTCAGGGGACGTGCTCGATCACTGGCGGGTGGCCACCGATGTCCGGCGTACCGCCGACGAGTGGGCGGTGCTGATCCGGGGGCTTCTCGCCGACAGCCACGTGGACGAGGTCGTCACGGGCATTGTGATCTGTTCGACCGTGCCGCACGTGCTCCAGGAATGGCGGGACATGGTCCGCCGCCACTTCGCGGCTTTCCCGGTGGTCATCGTCGAGGCCGGAGTCAAAACCGGGCTGCCGGTGCTGACGGACAACCCGCGAGAAGTCGGGGCCGATCGCGTCGTCAACGCTCTCGCCGCCGCTCGGCTCTACGGCGGGCCGGCCATCGTGGTGGATCTGGGCACGGCGACCACGTTCGACGTGGTCAGCGCCAAGGGGGAGTACCTCGGCGGGGCCATTTCGCCAGGGGTGGATATCTCGCTGGAGGCGCTGGGGCGTCGCGGTGCCCAACTACGCACCGTGGAGTTGTTGCGACCGCGCACCGTGATCGCCAAGAACACCGTCGAGGCGGTGCAGTCGGGCATGGTCTTTGGCTTCGCCGCACAAATCGACGGCATGATCGCCCGGATGAGGGCTGAGCTCGGCGTCGCCCCCGATGACCTCACCGTCATCGCCACCGGCGGTCTGGCCCCAGTCGTGCTTGAGGAGACGACCTCGATCACGGTGCACGACCCGTGGCTGACGTTGCGTGGTTTGGAGTTGGTGTTCGAGCGCAACGCCTGAGAAAGGCGTGGCCAGCACGGGCACTAGTCTTGACCCCCGTGAGCGACCAGACCCCTGCCTCCCCATCCGTCGAGGGCGACGACCTGCCCGAACAGATGCGGGTGCGTCGGGAGAAGCGGGCGCGGTTGCTCCAGGCGGGTATCGATCCCTATCCGGTGAGCGTGCCGCGCACCCACACCATCAAGGACCTCGTCGCGACGTACGACCCCGAGGCGCTCGGCGCCGACGTCCAGACCGGGCAGGTCGTAGCAGTCGTCGGCCGGGTGATCTTCCTGCGCAACACCGGCAAGTTGTGCTTCGTGCGGTTGCGCGAAGGCGACGGTTCGGAGATGCAGGCCATGTTGAGCGTGGCCCACGTGGGCGAGGAGTCGCTCGCGGACTTCAAGCACAGTGTCGACATCGGTGATCTGCTGTCGGTGGAGGGTGAGGTGATCACCTCACGCCGGGGCGAACTCAGTGTTCAGGCAACCGCATGGACCATGGCGGCCAAGACGCTGCGACCCCTGCCCAATGAGCACCGCCCCCTGTCCGAGGAAGCCAGGATCAGGCTGCGCTACGTCGACATGATGATCCGCCAGGAGCCGCGCGATCTGGTGCGCATCAAAGCGACTGTTCTCAAGAGTCTTCGCGCCACCCTCGATGACCAGGGATATCTGGAGGTCGAAACTCCGATATTGCAATTGACCAATGGTGGCGCCGCCGCCCGCCCGTTCAAGACCCACCTCAATGCGCTCGACCAGCCCATGCTGTTGAGGATTGCGCTGGAGTTGGACCTCAAGCGCGCCATGATCGGTGGTGTGGACAAGGTGTACGAAATCGGACGCACGTTTAGAAACGAAGGTCTTGATTCGACCCACGCCGCCGAATTCTCGATGTTGGAGGCCTATCAGGCCTATGGCGACCAGTTCACGATGATGCAATTGACCCGCGACTTGGTCATCAATGCTGCTCGTGCGGTCGGTCGCACCATCGTTGCGGCCCGCGACGGCACCGAGATCGATCTCGAGGCACCCTGGCGTCAGGCCGCGATCTTCGACCTGGTCTCCGAAGCGGTGGGCGAGCAAGTCACGGTGGAGACCGATGGAGCCACGTTGAGGGGCTATGCGTCTGCCCGTGAGATCGAACTCAAGCCGGGCTGGGGCCCCGCCGAGATCGTGGTCGAACTCTACGAACAACTCGTCGAGGACTCACTGATCCAGCCGACGTTCGTCATGGACTACCCGGCCGAGGTCAAACCGTTGGCCAAGGCCCACCGTTCGGCCTCCGGGATCAACGAGGCCTGGGATCTGATCATCAACGGCGTCGAGTTGGCGCCGGCCTACACCGAACTCAACGATCCGGTGATCCAGCGCGAGCGCCTGACTGCGCAATCCCTGCTGGCCGCGGCGGGCAACCCCGAGGCGATGGAACTCGACGAGGTCTTTCTCAAGGCCATGGAGTTCGGCATGCCACCTGCCGGCGGCATGGGGATGGGAGTCGACAGACTCACGATGCTGCTCACCGGAGTCGGAATCAGGGAAACAATTCTGTTTCCTTTGTTGCGCCCCGAGTGACAAATCACCCCATTACCGATTCCCCGACTATCGGCGTACCATTCGCAATGGTTGGCCACGGTGGCCGCCGAAGGTCTGGAGGATTCATGGCTAAGAAGGTTCAGGTCGTTTACGTCGACGATCTCGATAACAGCGTGGCTGCCGACGAAACTGTTGCTTTCGGATTGGACGGCAAGTCCTACACGATTGACCTGAGCGCTGCTCACGCCGCGCAGTTGCGCGATGCCTTGGCTATCTACGTGGCCCATGGCGAGGTTGTCGGTCGCGCCTCACGTGCCGGCCGCCGTTCAGCGCGCTCTGCAGGCCCGTCCGCCGGAGAGATCCGTGACTGGGCCAAGAGCCAGGGGCTGGAGGTCTCCGAGCGCGGTCGGATCTCGGCCGAGGTTCGGGCGGCCTACGAAGCCGCTCACTGACGCACGCCGACACCATCTCTCCGGGTTCGGTCCACCAGGCGGTCCCAGCGACCTGACAATGGGGACCGGTGTGCGGGCGTGTTCGCTGCGGGCCGAACGTGCTTGCCGCGCCCATGGGAACACGTAGGCTGACACTCGAGTTGTAGGTCGCAGGGTCACGCCCTGTCGGCGTACCAACCCGAAACTTGCAGACCTAAGGAGCGATGCGCATGTTCGAGCGGTTCACGGACCGAGCGCGCCGGGTGGTCGTGCTGGCTCAAGAAGAGGCCCGCATGCTCTCCCACAACTACATCGGCACCGAGCACATCCTGCTGGGCCTCATCCACGAGGGCGACGGCATCGCCGCCAAGGCGTTGGAGTCGCTGTCGATCTCCCTGGAGGCCGTGCGCGCCCAGGTCGAAGAGATCATCGGCCAAGGTCAGCAGGCCACCACCGGCCACATTCCGTTCACCCCGCGGGCCAAGAAGGTCCTCGAGTTGAGCCTGCGCGAAGCGCTGCAGTTGGGGCACAACTACATCGGCACCGAGCACATCCTGCTCGGCCTCATCCGCGAAGGCGAAGGCGTCGCTGCCCAGGTGCTGCAGAAACTCGGCGCCGACCTCAACCGTGTGCGCCAGCAGGTCATCCAGTTGCTCTCGGGCTACCAGGGCAAGGAGCCGGCCACCGCTGGCACCGCGCCCGAGGCCACCCCCTCCTCGAGCCTGGTTCTCGACCAGTTCGGTCGCAACCTGACCCAGGCCGCCAAGGAAGGCAAGCTCGACCCGGTGATCGGGCGCGAGAAGGAGATGGAGCGGATCATGCAGATCCTCTCCCGGCGTACCAAGAACAACCCGGTGCTCATCGGTGAGCCCGGCGTCGGCAAGACCACCATCGTGGAGGGCCTCGCGCAGGCCATCGTCGCCGGTGAGATCCCCGAGACCCTGCGCGACAAGCAGATCTACACCCTCGATCTCGGCGCTCTGGTTGCCGGCTCTCGCTATCGCGGGGATTTCGAGGAGCGCTTGAAGAAGGTGCTCAAGGAGATCAAGTCGCGCGGCGACATCGTCTTGTTCATCGACGAGATCCACACCCTCGTCGGCGCCGGCGCTGCCGAAGGCGCCATCGATGCCGCCTCGATCCTCAAGCCGATGCTGGCCCGTGGGGAGTTGCAGACGATCGGTGCGACCACGCTCGACGAATACCGCAAACACCTCGAGAAGGACGCTGCTCTCGAGCGCCGCTTCCAGCCGATCCAGGTGCAGGAGCCGTCGATCGCCCACACGATCGAGATGCTCAAGGGCCTGCGCGACCGCTACGAGGCGCACCACCGCGTGATCATCCTGGACGAGGCACTCGTGGCTGCGGCCACCATGGCCGACCGCTACATCAGCGACCGGTTCCTGCCCGACAAGGCGATCGACCTGATCGACGAGGCCGGCTCGCGGCTGCGGATCCGGCGCATGACGGCTCCGGCCGACCTTCGCGAGTACGACGACAAGATCGCCGACGTACGCCGCCGCAAGGAGGGCGCCATCGACGGCCAGGACTTCGAGGCCGCGGCCCGGTTGCGCGATGAGGAGAAGCAACTGCTCAACGCCAAGGCCGAACGTGAGCGCCAGTGGCGCACCGGTGACATGGACGAAGTCGCCGAGGTCGACGAGGAACTGATCGCCGAGGTTCTCGCCGTCGCGACCGGAATCCCGATCGTGAAGCTCAGCGAGGAGGAGTCGACCCGTCTGCTCAAGATGGAGGACGAACTCCACAAGCGCGTCATCGGCCAGGAAGAGGCGGTCAAGGCACTCTCCCGTGCGATCCGGCGTACTCGCGCCGGGTTGAAGGACCCCAAGCGTCCCGGCGGGTCGTTCATCTTCGCCGGCCCCTCCGGAGTCGGTAAGACCTGGCTGTCCAAGACACTGGCGGAGTTCCTCTTCGGTGACGAGGACGCTCTGATCCAACTCGACATGAGTGAGTACTCCGAGAAGCACACCGTCTCGCGGCTCTTCGGCTCGCCTCCTGGCTACGTCGGTTACGAAGAGGGTGGACAGCTCACCGAGAAGGTGCGCCGCAAGCCGTTCTCCGTGGTGCTCTTCGACGAGGTGGAGAAGGCTCACCCCGACATCTTCAACTCGCTGTTGCAGATCCTGGAGGAAGGTCGACTGACCGACTCGCAGGGACGGGTCGTGGACTTCAAGAACACCGTCATCATCATGACCACCAACCTCGGCACCCGTGACATCGCCAAGGGCGTCAACCTCGGCTTCAACCAGGCCGGCGATACCCAGGGCTCCTACGAGCGGATGAAGTCCAAGGTCACCGATGAACTCAAGCAGCACTTCCGGCCCGAGTTCTTGAACCGTGTGGACGAGATCATCGTCTTCCCGCCGCTGACCAAGGACCAGATCATCTCCATGGTCGACAACATGATCGCGTCGGTGGAGTTGCGGCTCAAGGACCGCGACATGTCGTTGGAGCTGACCCAGGCCGCCAAGGACCTTCTGGCTGCCCGTGGCTTCGACCCCGTGTTGGGCGCGCGTCCGCTGCGGCGCACCGTGCAACGCGAGATCGAGGACGTCATGGCCGAGAAGATGCTCTACGGCGAGATCGGGCCTGGCCAGATCGTGTTGGTCGATGTGGAGGGTGAAGGGCCCGCAGCCCAGTTCACCTTCCGGGGTGAGCCGCGTTCGCAGGTCCCGGACTCTCCGGAGATGGCGCCGGTTGGTGCCGCCGAGGAGCCCGACTCCCCGACGCAGGTCACCGACTCGGAGTAGCCGGGCCGGGCAGGGCGAACCACCCGTCCTCGACCACCAGCAAGCCGTCCTCGATCAGGCCGGCCAGCGCTCGTTCGCGTTGAACGGGTTCGGGCCAGACCAGGTCGAGGGCGGCTTGTGGCACGCTCCCGGGTGCTTCGCGCACGCGGGCCATCAGCTTTCCGCGCACCATGCGATCGGTCCCTATCCACGGCTGAGTACGCCGCACCGCTTGGTGGTCGACCGGTGCCCCGGCGGCCAGCCAGGCACAGTCGTTGCGCAGCGGGCACCGGTCACACGCCGGTGCCACCGCGGTGCAGACCAGGGCGCCCAACTCCATGACCGCCACCGCCCACAGGGGTGCCTCATCGTCTGGCAGTAGCGCGACGGCGCGATCCCGCTCGGCCTTGGTCAGGCTCGGCGGTGGGGCCTGTTGACCCCCCACCGCCCGGGCAAGGACCCGGCGGACATTGGTGTCCAACACGGCGCGTCGTTCGCCGAAGGCGAAACTGGCGACCGCTGCTGCGGTGTACTCCCCGATCCCGGGCAGCGACAACAGGTCCTCGTAGTCGGCGGGCACCTCCCCGGCGTACGTCGAGGCGATCGTGGTGGCTGTGGCGTGCAGGCGCAGTGCTCGCCGCGGGTAGCCCAGCCGACCCCATGCCCGGATCGCGTCGCCGGGACTGGCCTCGGCGAGATCGGTCGCGGTGGGCCAGCGCTCCATCCATGCTTCCCACACCGGTTGGACCCGAGCGACCGGCGTCTGTTGCAGCATGACCTCGCTGACCAAGATCCCCCACGCCGTGGCCTCTGGGGCTCGCCACGGAAGGTCGCGGGCGTTGGCGGCGTACCAGCCGGTGACTGCGGCGGCGAGGGGCGAAGTGCTCATGACACCTGGGATTCTCGCCTAACCAGGTGTGGATCGGGACGGCCCGGTGTGGCAGCACCGAAGCGGCCGGGTCGCTGCATACCGTGGCGCCATGAGCTCGGTGACCAAACCTCGGGGTCCCTTACCGGCACGCACGTATTGGGTTCGACGCCTCATCCTGCTGGGCGTGGTCGCTGCTCTCGCCATCGGGGTCACCTATCTGGTGGGCAATCTTGGTTCGGGAACCCAACCAACCGCGGCCCAACCGAGCAAGAGCCCAACCCCCTCTCCGTCGGCCTCGCCGCAGGCCCCGGCTGGCGGCCCCTGCCTGCCGACCGACATCGTGGTCACCCCCACGGTGCGGAAGGTGCATGGCGGAGCTCCGATCACGTTGAAGTTCCAGCTGACCGGCAAGGTCGCTTCCTGCACGTGGCAGATGTCGGCCGAGACGTTGGTCGTGAAGATCACCTCGGGCTCCGACCGGATCTGGTCCTCCCAGGAGTGCCCGGCCGCGATCGGGTCACGATCGGTGGTTGTGAGCCAGACCAAGCCCGCCAAGATCAGCATCGTGTGGAGCGGCCGTCGCTCCGCGCCGGACTGCCCCAAGGGCACGCCCTGGGCGAGGATCGGCACGTACCACGTACTGGCCGCCACCGTGGGCGGTGAGCCGACCGACGTGCAGTTCGATCTGGTTGCGCCGAAGACGACCGTGGTGACCAAGACCGCCAAACCGAAGCCGCAGAAGTCCCCCACGCCGACGAAGTCGCCGACCAAGAAGCCCA
>CALMLL010000012.1 GCA_937868075.1 uncultured Marmoricola sp.
ACCCCGTCGACGTCGCGCAGATCATCGACACTGGCCGAGAGCAGTTTCTGAAGGCTGCCGAAGTGCTTGACGAGGCGATCGGCCACTGACCCTGGAAGACGGGGAACTTTGGCCAGGAGTCGGTGCCCGCGAGGTGTGACGGAGTGGTCCAGCGGCTCGCTGGCAGGCAGCCCGAGTGCCTGAGCCACGATGGCAACGTCGACGAGTTCGCCCGGGGTCAAAGAGGCGAGGCCCGACAGGACAGTGGTGACGGCCCCGTCGCCGAGATTGCGGGGGGTGTAGTCGCGCACGACCAGTTGCCGCTCGGACTCGACCCCAGTGATCAACTCTTCCAACTGCAGCGCGAGGAGGCGCCCGTCGGTGCCCAACTCGACGACGTAGTCCTCGACCTCGCGGGCGATCCGGGTGACCATCTCGAGCCGCTGGGCCACCACGGCGACATCCCTCACTGTGACGAGGTCTTCGATCTCCAACGCAGACAGCGTGCTGGAGACTTCGTCGAGACGGGTCTTGTAGCGCTCGAGAGTGGCCAGTGCCTGGTTGGCGCGAGACAGGATCGCCCCGGAGTCCTCCAGCACGTAGCGGACATCGCCGACGTACACGGCGATGATCTGCATCGACTGCGAGACCGAGATGACCGGGAAGTTGGTCTGCTTGGCGACCCGATCTGCGGTCCGGTGGCGGGTGCCGGTCTCGTCGGAGGGGATGGTGGAGTCGGGCATGAGGTGGGTGGCGGCCCGAATGATGCGAGAGGCGTCACGGTCGAGGATGATCGCGCCGTCCATCTTGGCCAGTTCCCGCAGTCCCGTGGCTGTGAAGGGGACATCGAGTTGGAACCCGCCGCTGGCAATGGAATTGACCGTCTTGTCATGCCCCATCACGATCAGCGCGCCGGTGCGGCCGCGAAGGATCCGCTCCAAACCGTCGCGCAGCGATGTTCCGGGCGCGATGCTGGCCAAGGTGGCGCGCAGCCGAGCGTGATGATCATGGCGATCCGTGGGTGACACAGGTTGTCCTTCCCCGATTCACGACCCACCGACCTCCGAGTAGGCCGACGCGTGGTCGCACGCGCAGTCTAAGTGGTTTGGAGACGCCCGTCTCGCGTGTTCATGACGAAGTGTCGAGAAGACCGACGACGAAGGCAGCCCACGTGAGTCGCTGAGTTCAGTAGGACGAGACCGCGTAGGGGCCACGGACCGGTGCGTTGTCACGATCGAGGAGGTCGACGGCTCGCAGCGCATCGGTGATATGCCCGACGTGCAGCACCCGCATGCCATCGACCACCGTGCTGGTCCCGGCGTCGGCCGGATCGGCGGCCGGGACGAGAGCCGCTTTGAACCCGAGCCGAGCCGCCTCGGCGAGCCGTTGCGGCAGATCACGCACCCGCCGCAACTCACCACTGAGCCCGAGTTCGCCGATGGCCACGACCTCGCGGCCCAACGGCCGCCCGACATGAGCCGAGGCGATGGCGAGGGCGATGGCAGCGTCGTTGGCCGGACCCGTCAACTTGGCTCCGCCCACCGTGGACACGAAGACGTCGTGGGAGTTTGTGCCCAGGCGAGCGTGCTGTTGCAACACCGCCAACACCATTGCCACCCGGGAACTCTCCACCCCCGAGGTGGTACGACGAGGGCGTTCGGCCGCGGTGACAGTGACCAGAGCCTGGACCTCTGCGAGCAGCGGACGGCGCCCCTCCATCGTGACCGACACGCACGTGCCGGGGATCTGCCCGTGCTGGCGGTCGAGGAACAGCCCCGTGGGGTCGCTGATCGCCACGATCCCCTCCGAGGAGAGGTCGAAGCAGCCGACTTCGTCGACCGGCCCGAAACGGTTCTTGGCGGCTCTGACCATGCGCAATCGGGAGTTGCGGTCGCCTTCGAAGGCCAGCACCACGTCGACTAGATGCTCCAGGACGCGAGGTCCGGCGATGGAGCCGTCCTTGGTGACGTGGCCGACCAGCACCACGGTGATGTTGCGGACCTTGGCCATGCGGATCAGGGCAGCGGCCACCTCTTTGACCTGGGAGACCCCACCCGGAACACCATCGACGTCGGCGGCGCTGATGGTCTGCACCGAGTCGATCACCAAAAGGGTCGGGCGCACCGCCTCGACGTGCCCGAGGACGGCTCCCAGGTCGGTCTCGGCGGCGAGGTACAACTCGTCGTGGATGGCGTGGGTGCGATCGGCACGCATGCGCACCTGCGAGGCTGACTCCTCGCCGGTGATGTAGAGGGTGCGGTGTCGGGCCTCGGCCGTCTTGGAGGCCACCTCGAGCAGCAGAGTGGACTTGCCCACGCCCGGCTCGCCGGCCAGCAGGATCGCGGCCCCGGGCACCAGCCCGCCGCCCAGGACCCGGTCGAGTTCGGGGACACCGCTGGGGCGGGCCAGGGAATCCTCTGCCGGGATCAGGCCGATCGGTCGCGCCGGGGTGGTGACCGGGCCGGCTTGCACTCGGCTCTTGGGGGCCGCCTGTTCGACGACGCTGCCCCACGCCTGGCACTCCCCGCACCGGCCCACCCATTTGGCCGTGGTCCAGCCGCACTCGGTGCAGGAGTAGGCCGGACGTGCCTTCGATTGGCTCATATGTTCGAACGTAGGCGACGACGCCGACAATTTGTGGGATCCACTCCGTGGGCACGGCGTACCCCGAAGCCGATAGACTTGGAACGTTCACAGGAGAGGGAGTCGATGATGAACGACGTCGCCCAGATCACCTCCACTACTCCACAGACGCTGGCCACGGTGGCCTCACGGGCCGGGGTTTCGCGGCAGACGGTCTCCAATGCGATCAACAACCCCGAGTTGTTGCGACCCGACACCCTCGAACGGGTGCTGGCCGTGATCGCCGAGGTCGGTTACACCCCCAACCGAGCGGCTCGACAACTACGCAGCGGCACCAGCCACCTCATCGGCCTGCGCTTCGATCCTCCGCAAGAGCAGTCGGCCAACGCCCTCATGGATCGTTTCCTGCACACGCTGGTTCAGACCACCCGCCAGACCGGCCACCACGTCCTGCTGTTCGCTGGTGACGTCAACGACCCCCTCGACGGGTACGACGACGTCCTGCGCTCCACCGCCGTGGACGCGTTCGTCCTGACCGACACCTACACCGGCACCCCGCAGGCGGCCTGGCTCCAAGAACTCGATGCCCCGTTCGTCGCCTTCGGTCGTCCCTGGGACGACCCCGAGGCGCGCCACGCCTGGGTCGATGTCGACGGGGGCGCGGGAGTGGAGCAGGCCACCGCGCACCTTGTCGAGCAGGGCCACACCCAGGTGTGCTGGCTGGGCTGGGAGGAGTCCAGCCGGATCGGAGAGGACCGCCGCTCGGGGTGGGACCGGGCGATGTCGCTGGCCGGTCTCGACCGAACCGGGCGTGCGGAGCGGATCACCGACAACGCCGACGCGGCCCGCATGGCCGCCCACCGCCAGATGGAGACCGGTGCGACCGCGTTCGTGTGTGCCAGCGACACGATGGCGCTGGGGGTGTTGCAGGCCCTTGCGGAGCGACACCTGCGCTCAGGGATCGACGTCGGCGTGGTCGGGTTCGACGACTCCGCCGCCGCCCAGGTGGTGGGGCTGAGTTCGGTGCGGCAACCGCTGGAGCAGGTGGCCGTGGCCGTTGTCGAGGCCCTGCGCGGACTCCTCGGTGGCGGAGAGGTCGACGTGGAAGGGACCGTGCTCACGCCCACCCTGGTCGTGCGTCGATCCTCGGATCGTTCGGCGCAGTGAGGCCCTAGAACTCCTTGGTCCACACGTTGACCGCGTAGTCGACCTCGATGCCGTCGTGTTCGACGATGATCGCCTCCGCGGTTCGAGGGTCGAACTCGATGCGCAGCACGTCCTCGAAGTCGGTGCGGGATTCGAACCGCCAGCGCATGGTCACCGGGGTCCGGGTCCATCCACGGGTCGACCAGAAGCGCTCCACCGCGACCGGGTCGACCTGTGGATAGCCGCGACGAAACCACCGGCCGAAGGTCGAGGTCGTCGGGTCGTTGTCGACGACGTGGGCGACCCCGCCCCTGCGCAGGACTCGGTCGAGTTCTGCCAGTCCCGGTTCGCAGCCCGGTCCGAAGAAGTAGGCCCATCGGGCCTGCACCCAGTCGATGCTGGCGTCGGGCAGTGGGATCGCGGTGGCTGATCCCTGAACCACGCGGACGTTAGGAAGTCGGCGTACCCTGCGCGCTGCGATCGCACACAGGTCGGGGTGCGGTTCGACACCGACGACCGAGCGGGCCGACCCGGCCCAACGGGGGAGGTGGAAACCCGTGCCGCAGCCGATGTCCAGCACGTCGAGGCCGGTCCAGGGATGCAACGCCTGCTCGATCAGGCCGTCGGGGTCGGCGGCGCGGTTCTCGATCTCGTAGGTCGCGGGGTTGTTCCAGATGTTGGCCGAAGGGATCGCACCTGGTGCGATGGGCGAGGCCAAGGTCAGATGCGGACGGTGCCGTGCGGTGTCTGGAGTACGACGGCGTTGATGCCCGGGCTGCCGTTGGGGGCCACCCAGTCCACCTCGACGTCCTCGAGCGGGTGGTCGACGGACTGGCCGAGCCACTCGCTGACGCGACCCGGGTCACCGGCGATCTCGATCGCCTTGAGGCTGACCTGGCCGCTGGCACCTGCGCTGGGGTGCTGGGCGGGGTCGCTCTCCCACTGAATGAAGAACGGCAACTGCGGGTCGGACTGGAGGCCCTTGACGCCGAGTTGGCGCCAGCGAAGCTCGAAGCCATCGGGACGGTGGCGGTTGCCCTGCGCGGCATCGCGCCCCAAGCGCTCCTCGAGGCTGGCGATGTCGTCGACCGCGACGACCCATCCCAGCCAGCCGCCGCCCTGCTCGGAGCGGGCCCGCACGGCCTGCCCGAACGGCGCTTTGTCAGAGGCCGGGTGGTCGAGGACCTCGACGACCTCGATGTACATGCCTCCACTGACCGGCAGGATCCGGTTGCGGGTACCGAAGCGGGGGTGCACCCCGCCGTCGACGAACTGTTCACCTAAGAGTTCGGACAGGCGGGAGGCCGTCGCGTCCAAGCCATCGGGACAAGCGGCGAACGAGAGGTGATCCAGTCGCATGCCTGCATTCTCACCAGTGCCCAACATCTGGTGGACACCGGGGTGTGACAAGTTGTCCACGACAACTTCCTTGACCATGGCGTACCCGCCGAGATCGTGCGTTCAGGCCTCCGCGGCCAGAGTGGCCGGATGCGTCAGGTGCTGGGCTCCGAGATGGTCCGCGCACATCGCGGCCAGAACGTCGTACGCCGGCTGGCCGAGCAGTTCGATCAACTCCGCCGCACAGGAGACGTAGACGGGTTCGAGTCCGACGTGCGCCTCGCTGTTGCCCGAGCAGTACCAGTCCAGGTCATGGCCCCCCGGACCCCAGCCGAGCCGGTCGTACTCGCCGATGGAGACCTCGAGGTAGGTGCTGCCATCGCCGCGCTCGGCCTCGCGGTAGCTACGCCGGATCGGTAGTTGCCAGCACACATCGGGCTTGGTGGCCACGATCGAGACCTGCTCGCGCTCGGCGAGTGCGTGCAGGGCACAGCCGTAGCCGCCCGATCCCTCGAAGCCGCTGGAGTTGTGGAAGATGCAACTGCCGTCCACCACCTGGGTCTTGGTGGCGCCCTCGTCGTCCTTCTCCAGCCAGGAACGTTTGGTGATGTCGCCGGCCGGACGCTTCTCCCACAGGTCGGCATCGAGACGCTCGACCCAACCGGCGACTCGCTTGACGTCATCGCGGTCGGAGAAGTGAGCCCCCAGCGTGCAGCATCCGGTCTCCGGGGAGGAGGCGTAGATGCCCTGACACCCGCGCCCGAAGATGCAGGTCCAGCGCGAGGTCAGCCACGTGAGGTCGGCTCTGATCACCACCGCTGGGGTGGTCGGGTCGGGGTACTCGACCCAGAGACGGGGGAAGCCCAGTTCGACCTCTGGCACATGGCTGACCCTACGGCCTCGACGCGCCGACAGGGCGGGGCAGTACTCTCAGCGACATGCGTTTGGGCGTGCTGGACATCGGCTCGAACACCGGCCATCTCCTCGTCGTCGACGCCCACTACGGCGCGGCGCCCACCCCGGCCTACTCGCACAAGGAGCCGTTGCGCCTTGCCGAGAACATGGATGACTCTGGCGAGATCACCGAGAAGGGGATCGAGGCACTGACTCGCTTCGTGCGCTCGGCGATGGTCGTGGCCGATGACAAGGGCTGCGCCGAGAGCGTCGGGTTCGCGACCTCCGCGGTGCGCGATGCCACCAACTGTGACGCCGTCCTCCAACACGTCGCCGACCTCACCGGGGTGAAACTGGATGTGATGTCCGGGGTCGACGAGGCCCGGCTCACCTACCTGGCCGCACGCCGATGGTTCGGCTGGTCCAGCGGTCGGTTGGCCGTCTTCGACATCGGCGGCGGCTCGCTCGAGATCGCTGCCGGTGCCGACGAACTGCCTGATGTGGCCTGGTCGCTGCGCCTCGGGGCGGCCCGCCTGACCCGCGATCACCTGAGTGGACATTTCACGCAGAGCGAGGTGGCGGCACTACGCAAGCACGTGCGGGTCACCATCGCTCGCGATGCCGGCAACCTGCGACGTAGCGGATCGCCGGATCGGGCTGTGGCCACCTCCAAGACGTTCCGCTCCCTGGCGCGCGTGTGCGGTGCCGCCCCGGCCTCCGCCGGCCCCTTCGTACGCCGAGTGCTGACCCGCGCCGACGTGTCTGCCCTCATCCCCGAACTGGCACGCATGGACCGAGACGAGATCGCCCGACTCCCAGGTGTCTCCCAGAACCGTGCCCACCAGATCCTCAGCGGCGCCCTGGTCGCCGAAGGGGTGATGGAGATCTTTGATCTCCCCGAGTTGGAGATCTGCCCCTGGGCGCTGCGCGAAGGCGTGCTGCTCGAAAGGCTCGACCACTACTCGTGACCCGGTTCGCCCTGTCGAGTGCCTCGGTCTATCCCGAGTCGACCCCGCACGCCTTCCTCTACGCCCAGCGGCTCGGCTACGACGCCGTCGAGGTCATGGTGGGCATGGACGCGACCAGCCAGTCGATCCCCACCGTGGCGAGGCTCGTGGAGCATCACGGGATCCCGGTGTGCGCGGTGCACGCCCCCTGCCTGCTGGTGACCCAACGCGTTTGGGGCACCGATCCGTGGGTGAAGTTGCAGATGTCGGCGGAGATGGCCCACGAGGTGGGGGCCGACGTCGTCGTCGTACACCCTCCGTTTCGGTGGCAGCGCGACTATGCCGCCGGCTTCGTGGAGGGGATCGCGCAGTTGGAGCAGACCACCGGCATCGCTTTCGCGGTGGAGAACATGTATCCGTGGCGAACGAGTCGGCGCGAGATGCAGGTCTATCTGCCGGGGCTGGACCCCAGTGAGGACGACTTCGCCAATGCCACGATCGATCTGTCGCACGCCGCAACAGCCGGGGCCGACCCGATCGCGATGGCCGAACGCCTGGGTGATCGCTTGCGCCACATCCATCTCACCGATGGCAGTGGGGGCCCCAAGGACGAGCATCTGATCCCGGGTCGCGGGGTCATGCCGGTCGGTGAGTTCCTGGAGCGATTGGCGTCGACCGGGTTCGCGGGCCACATCGTGGCGGAGGTCAACACTCGCAAGGCGGCGACCACCGCTCAGCGGGAACTCGACCTCGCCGAATCATTGGCCTTCGCCCGGCTGCACTTCCACGACCCCGGACCCGCCCGGACCGGTTCGCCATGAACCTCGACCCAGAGTTGATCGCAGCGGACTGGATCGGAGCACCACCGGTGGCCCAGGAGATGCCGGGTCCCTGGCCGATCCGCAGCGCCCGTCTGGAGGTTCGGCCGGCGACGCGCGAGGACCTCCCGCAGATCTGGGCCTACCGGCGCCTGCCCGAGGTCGCCAGCTGGATGACGTCGGCCTGGCCGGGGGGTTGGGCCGAGTTCGAGGCCTACTACCTCCGACCAGATTGCCTGTCGGTGACGTTGGTCGTCGAGCTGCCCGAGGCGGAGGGTCGGGTCATCGGCGATCTGATGGTTCGTGTGGGCGACGCGTGGGCGCAGAAGGAGGTGAGCGCGGGGGCCCGTGGCAGCGTCGCCGAGATCGGCTGGTGCCTGGCCCCGGACTCGCAGGGGCAGGGGTACGCCGAGGAGGCGGTCCGACAGGTGATCACCTATGCGTTTGGCACTCTCGGCGTACGCCGCGTGGTGGCCGAACTCTTCGCCGACAACCTGCCCTCGCGCCGCCTGTGTGAGCGGCTCGGCATGCGCTTGGAAGCGCACATGCGTGCCGACAGCCTCCACCGGGACCTCGGCTGGGTCGACGGATTGGGGTTCGCGCTGCTGGAATCGGAGTGGAGCGGCGCTGATCCACAACGGGCCGATTCCACCCGTAGGTCCCCCGACGCGTAACGTCGGACCTGCACAACAGCGTGTTATCGAGGAGGACCAGTGCTTCGGCGTTCGATCTTGTGGCTGGCGGCGAACCAGCAGGTCAAGCAGGCAATCAGCACTCTTCCGGTGAGCAGCGGCATCGTGAATCGCTACGTCCCCGGAGAGACCACGCAGGATGCGGTCAAGGCGACCGCCGCGATCGTGAGCGACGGCCGCAAGGTGACGCTGGACCACCTCGGTGAGGACACCCTTGATGCCGCCCAGGCGCAGGCCACCGTGAAGGCGTACCTCGAGATGCTCAAGGCACTCACCGAGGCCAACCTCGCCGCCAGCGCCGAAGTCAGCGTCAAACTCAGCGCGGTCGGCCAGGCCCTGGGCGCCGACGGCAAGAAGATCAGCCTCGACAACGCCCGGGTGATCGCCCAGGCGGCCCGCAACGCCGGCACCACGCTCACCGTCGACATGGAGGACCACACCACCACCGACGCGACGCTGGAAACGGTGATGGAGTTGCGCAAGGACTTCCCTGAGGTCGGGGCGGTCATCCAGGCCTATCTTCACCGCACCGAGGCCGACGCCCGGGCGCTGGCCTACGAAGGCAGCCGGGTGCGGCTGTGCAAAGGCGCCTATAAGGAGCCGGAGAGTGTCGCCTTCCAGGAGCGCGCCGAGGTCGACAAGTCCTACGTGCGCTGCCTGAAGGTCCTGATGAAGGGCCCGGGCTTTCCTATGGTCGCCAGCCACGACCCGCGCATGATCGCTATCGCCGGGTCGTTGGCCACGCAGAACAACCGGCCAGCCGGGAGTTATGAGTATCAGATGCTCTACGGCATCCGGGCCGAGGAGCAAAAGCGCCTGGCCGCGGCCGGTGAGACCATGCGGGTCTATGTGCCCTACGGCACCGAGTGGTACGGCTACCTGATGAGAAGGCTCGCCGAGCGCCCCTCGAACCTGACATTCTTCCTGCGCTCGCTGTTGTCGCAGAAGTAGGCCGAGGAGGCCCCAATGACCGTCGCCATCTTGGGTGTGGGAGTGATGGGGGAGACCTTGCTCTCCGGCCTGCTGCGCAGCGGACGGGACGTGGACTCGCTGCTGGTGGGCGAGAAGCGCGCCGATCGCGCCCGTGAACTGGCCGAGAAGTACGCCGTGCGTGTGGTGTCCAACATCGAGGCGGTCGAGCAGGCCGAGACCGTCGCGCTCGTCGTCAAACCCCAGGACATGGCTGCGGTCCTGCAGGAGATCTCCCCGGCGCTACGCCCCGGACAGTTGTTGGTCTCGTTGGCCGCAGGCATCACCACCGCCTTCATCGAGAACCACACCCCCGATGGCGTGGCCGTTGTCCGGGTCATGCCCAACACCCCCGCGCTGGTCGACGAAGGCATGGCTGCGATCTCCCCCGGCTCTCACTGCGACGAGGCTCACCTGGCCGAGGCGGAGTCGCTGCTGGCCGCCACCGGCCGGGTGATTCAGGTGCCGGAGAGTCAACAAGACGCCGTCACCGCGATCAGCGGGTCGGGACCGGCCTACCTGTTCTTCGTGGTCGAGGCGATGATCGAGGCCGGGGTGCACCTGGGACTGCCGCGGACCACCGCGACCGAACTGGTCGTGCAGACCGCTTTCGGCTCCTCCAAGATGTTGCGCGAGACCGGCGAGCACCCCACGGTGCTGCGCGAGCGGGTCACCTCACCCGGCGGCACCACCGCTGCGGCGATCCGCCAACTCGAGGACCATCGGGTCCGGGCCGCATTCATGACCGCCATGGAGGCTGCGCGGGACCGAAGTCGCGAACTTGCCGGAGAGTGAGTAGCCCCCCGACTCAGGCGTCGGGC
This sequence comes from uncultured Marmoricola sp., assembly GCA_937868075.1. Lineage (GTDB taxonomy): Bacteria > Actinomycetota > Actinomycetes > Propionibacteriales > Nocardioidaceae > Marmoricola. The sequence continues at coordinate 10,188 of CALMLL010000012.1, forward strand.
GGACGCTCGTTGTAGACACCGGCTTCGGTCTGGCCGCTGAGGATCGCGATCTGGTGCATGACAGCGTCGGTGATCTCTCGTCGCGCTCGGCCGGTGGGCATGTCGGCGTACTCCGCGCCGAAGTGGAGCGGTTCGCCGAAGCGGACCTCGACCTTGGCCAGTTTGGGTAGCCGGGCCCCCACGGGCTGGATGTGTTCGGTGCCTCGCAGCCCGACCGGGACGACTGGTGCTCCGGAGGTCAGCACGAGATGCCCGATGCCTGTGCGGCCGCGGTAGAGACGGCCGTCGCGGGAACGGGTGCCTTCGGGGTAGATGCCGAATGCTTCCCCACGGGCCAGCACCGTCAATGCGGTCTCCAGGGAGTGCATCGCCGAGGAACTGTTGTCGCGGTCGACCGGCAGCATGCCCAGACCTTCGAACCACGACCGGGACAGGGCGCCCTTCACACCGGTCCCGTCGAAGTAGTCCGACTTGGCCAGGAACACCACTTTGCGTGGGACCAGGACCGGGATGACGACGCTGTCGACGAAGCTGAGGTGGTTGCTGGCCAGGATCACCGCACCCTGACGGGGCACGTTGCCGAGTCCGAAAACCCGGGGCCGCCACAAGGCCTTGGCCACCGGCGGCACCATCGAGTGCATCACCTCGTACAGCACGATGTCAGTCTGCCCTAGTTCGAGGTACGTCGTCGTCCGGGTCGCCTGGCGGACGTGCTGGATCACTGGATGGGCGACCTCCCCCACAGGACAGGCGAATCGGCAGACTGAGGCGACGAGCCCCGGCGCTCACGAGTAATGTCGCGAGGGTGAACGGGTGCAACTCATGTGTGGTGTTCGACAAGTCGCTGACCGCCTATGACTTCGGACATGAGCACCCGATGAATCCGGTCCGAGTTGACCTCACGATCAGTTTGGCCACCGACCTCGGCGTGGTCGGCGGAGAGGGACTGCCGATGGTGGCTGCGCCCAACGCCACCGATGACGACCTGCTGCGGGTGCACACCCCCGAGATGATCGACGCGGTCAGGCGCACCAGTCTCGACCCCCGACTGGCACTGACCGAGTTCGGCCTCGGCACCGACGACAACCCGACCTTCGCGGGCATGCACTTCGCTGCCCGTCATGTGGTCGGGGCCAGCCTGGAAGCGGCTCGGCAGGTGTGGAGTGGTGAGGTGGTGCACGCGGCCAACGTGGCCGGAGGTCTTCACCATGCGATGCCCGGCCGCGCCAGCGGGTTTTGCATCTACAACGACATTGCGGTTGCGATCGACTGGCTGCTGGATCAAGGAGTTCAGCGCGTGGCCTACGTCGATCTCGACGTCCATCACGGCGACGGTGTGGAGCACATCTTCTACGACGACCCCCGTGTCCTCACGATCAGCCTGCACGAGACCGGCCAGATGCTGTTCCCCGGGACCGGCTTCCCTCACGACATCGGCGGCCCCAATGCCCGGGGAAGCGCAGTCAACGTGGCGCTTCCGCCCGGCACCGCCGACACCGGGTGGCTGCGCGCCTTCCACGCGATCGTGCCGCCGTTGCTGCGCGAGTTCCGCCCCGAGATCGTGGTCTCCCAGCATGGCTGCGACTCGCACGCCAAGGATCCCTTGGCTCACCTGATGCTCAGTGTGGACGGGCAGCGGGCGGCGTACCTCTCCATGCATGACCTCGTTCACGCGGTGTCCGGGGGCAAATGGGTCGCCCTCGGGGGCGGCGGCTACGCGATCGCCGACGTGGTCCCGCGGGCATGGACGCACCTTCTCGGGGCGGTGGCGGGTCGACCCGTCGACCCGGAGACGCAGACCCCGTCGTCGTGGCGAGAAGAGGTGCTCGAACGGGTGGGAGTGATGGCGCCCGCGCAGATGACCGATGGGCGCACCCCGACGTGGCGGGAGTGGTCGCAGGGTTACAACCCCGACACCTGGCTCGATCGCGCGGTCAACACCACGCGTGAGGAAGTCTTCCCCTACCACGGGTTGGACCCGGCTCCCTAGTCCGTCGCCTGACATGCCCGTTTTGGCGGGGGTTGAGTGGATGAGGAACTGCTGTTTCAATCCGACACGCCGGGTTTGAGAAAAAAGTTCCGTTGACCTGCAGGTTTCCTCTTCCCCACCAGTCACACTAACCCCTATCCTCACTCCAGCAGCACGTGTGGTCTCCAGTGGGGAAGCTGGGGAGCGTGCTCAGAAAGTGGTGTGCGATGAGCAACCTCAAAGGTGACATCTCGGAAGTGAAGTTCTTGACCGTGGCCGAAGTGGCAGCGGTCATGCGAGTTTCCAAGATGACCGTTTACCGATTCGTGCACTCCGGTCAGATGCCGGCCGTACGCGTGGGCCGGTCGTTCCGAGTCAGCGAAGAAGACGTCAACGAGTTCCTCAAGGACAGCTTCTTCCAGACGGGCTGAAAGCCCGCTGGTCAGACATTGCGCGGAGGGTGCGACGAGTTCGCACCTTCCGCGCATCTCTATGTCCGGCCCCCTGGTCGGGCATGTACCCGATTCGGCGCCGCGTCCCTGCGGCGGTTAGGCTGAACCTTCGGTCGGCCAACCAGCGGCTGTGCCTGGCTCTCAGCAGTTCATTCGAAAGGTCCACACGTGGGTTCAGTCATCAAGAAGCGCCGCAAGCGCATGGCGAAGAAGAAGCACCGCAAGTTGCTGAAGAAGACGCGCGTTCAGCGTCGTCGTCTCGGCAAGTGACGCCTTCGCTGAACTAACGGCAAGCTTTCCCATGGGCCGCGTCGTACTTGTCACCGGAGTCTCGATGGACCTCGGCGGCCAGTTCGCGCGACAACTGACCCAGGCTCCCGGCATCGACCGCGTGATCGGTGTCGATGTGCTGCCTCCCCGAGCCGATCTCGGTTCGGTCCAGTTCGTTCGGGCCGACATTCGCAATCCGGTGATCGCCAAGGTGATCGCTCGTGAGTCGGTCGACACCGTCGTTCACATGAGCGTCATCGCCAGTCCCGGCTCCGCCGGCGGGCGTACGTCGATGAAGGAACTCAACGTCATCGGCACGATGCAGTTGCTCGCCGCCTGCCAGAACGCCCCCTCGCTACGCCACTTGGTGGTCAAGTCGAGCACCAGCTTCTACGGCGCCTCGGCCAAGGACCCGGCGATGTTCACCGAGGACATGGGCCCCAAGCGCAACCCGTCGTCGGGCTTCGGCAAGGACGTCTTCGAGGTCGAGTCCTACGTCCGTGG
>CALMLL010000013.1 GCA_937868075.1 uncultured Marmoricola sp.
GCTGTCCCTAGTACGAGAGGACCGGGATGGACGAACCTCTGGTGTGCCAGTTGTTCTGCCAAGAGCACGGCTGGTTAGCTACGTTCGGAAGTGATAACCGCTGAAAGCATCTAAGCGGGAAGCACGTTTCAAGATGAGGTTTCCCACCGGGTTAACCGGGTAAGGCCCCCAGTAGATCACTGGGTTGATAGGCCGGAGGTGTACAGCAGTAATGCCTAGCCGACCGGTACTAATAGGCCGAGGGCTTGTCCCTCAAAGATGTTGCGCGTCCACTGTGTGGTTCCCGAGTTACGGTCGGGAACTGACAAACAAGTTGCTTTGTCAGCTGATCAACTCAATAGAGTTTCGGCGGCCATAGCGAGAGGGAAACACCCGGCTCCATTCCGAACCCGGAAGTTAAGCCTCTCAGCGCCGATGGTACTGCAACCGGGAGGTTGTGGGAGAGTAGGACGTCGCCGGACAATTTTTTGCGATAGGGGCCACCCCAGGTGGCCCCTATCGTGCTTTTCAGGTGTAGACAGTAGTCGTGCGGGTCCGTGCAGGCCCGTCGTTGTTAGGAGGCGACGTGAGCGAGAGCAAAGGCGGGTCCAAGCGACCCTACGGAGACCGCGGACCGGCTTCGGGTCGTAGCGGCGGGGCCGGCTCTGGACGCTCCGGGAGTGGTCGCCCCGCTCGTTCCGGTGCGCCGGGTCGGGCTGGGGCCGCCGGCGCCGGGCGTGCATCCCGCTCCACAGGTCGCGACGGGGCGACCTCCGATCGCGGCGAGCGTTCAGAGCGGTCCTGGAGCCGCAAGCCCCAGGACCGTCGCGAACGCGACGTGGAACGCTCCCAGGAGCAGGCTGCCTACGACGGTCCGCCGATCCCCGAGCACATCACCGGTCGCGAACTCGACCGAGACGTCGCCGGTCAGTTGAAGTCATTGCCTGAGAAGTTGGCGTTGCGGGTCGCCCGCCATCTGGTCGCTGCCGGCGAACTCATGGAGGCAGATCCGAAGACCGCCTACCAGCACACGCTTGCGGCGCGGGCGCGGGCAGGTCGCTTGGCGATCATTCGGGAGGCAGTCGGTGAGGCGGCCTACGCGGCGGGTGAGTTCGCCGAGGCACTCAGTGAACTTAAGTCCGCACGGCGGATGAATGGTTCGTCGGCGTACATGGCGGTTATGGCCGACTGCGAGCGGGCCCTGGGCCGGCCCGAGCGGGCGCTGACAATGATCAAGAACCTCAAGCGCGAGGGCCTCGATCCCGCGCTGGCAGCCGAGTTGACCATCGTCGAGGCCGGCGCCCGCCGCGATCGTGGAGAGATCGACGCGGCGCTGCGTCTGCTGGAGAAGGCACCGCTGATGTCGCGTTCCCGGGCGGACTGGGTGGTGCGGCTGCGTTATGCGTACGCCGACGCGCTGCACGCGTCCGGCCGTGTGGAGGAAGCCACTGAGTGGTTCCACCGCACCGCGGCGATCGACGCCGACGAGATCACCGATGCACTCGACCGGATCGGCACCTAGGCGGATTGTCCACAGGCGCTCATTCCCGGGTCCTGTTCCACAGGCCTGAGGGCACGCCTGGAGCACCCGGTCACCACCTGGCTGGATAGAGGGCAGGAGGTGGTGTGATGAACGCACAACGTGCCACGCGCAGCGAGGCATCGGTCAACGAAGTCCGTCTCGGTGGACGGGTTTCGGGGGAACCCACAGAGGTGGATCTGCCCAGTGGCACGACCATCAGCCGGTTCCGAATCGTCGTTCCCCGAGACTCAACCGCGATGACTCGGGGGTCCAAGGCTGTCTCCGACTGGTTCTCCTGCACCGCATGGTCCGGGGCAGCACGACGCGCGGTGAAGAGTTTCAAGGTCGGGGACCATGTGATCATCTCCGGATCGATGCGTCGCCATCACGTTGCCAACTGGTCCGGCATAGCCAGCAGCGTGGTCGAGATCGAGGTTCTGAAGGCCAAGCGCGTCGCCTAGGCGGCGGGGTAGTCCGTGGGAGGATCTGCGGGTGCTTCAACCCACCACCCGCCCTCTGGCCGACCACCATGATGTGGTGGTCCTCGACCTTGACGGTGTGGTCTACATCGGCGGTGCTGCGGTCCCCCAGGCGGTGGAGACCCTTGGAGCAGTGCAGGCGACGGGGGTCCGCCTCGCGTTCATCACGAACAACGCCTCCCGCACTCCGGAAGAGGTCGCAGTCCACCTGCAACGCATCGGTGTGCCGGCGCGCCCCGAGGACGTGGTGACCTCGGCGCAGGCTGCCGCCCGACTGCTCGAAGGCATGGTGCCTCCCGGGAGCCGGGTCTACCTCATCGGCGGCGAGGGTCTGGCGACAGCCCTTCGGGAGCGCGGGCTCGAGCCGGTCACGACCGATGATCCCGCTCCGGCAGCGGTGGTTCAGGGTTATGGCCCAGAGATGCCATGGAAGCAGGTGGTCCTGGGTGCGATCTTGGTGCGGTCGGGATTGCCCTGGGTGGCCAGCAACACCGACATGACGATCCCGATCCCCGCCGGCATCGGACCAGGCAATGGGGCGCTGGTGGAGTTGGTGTCCCGGTTCGCCCAGCGACAGCCCGTCGTCGCCGGGAAGCCCAGCGAGCCGTTGTTCACCGAGACTCGGCTCCGCCTCCGTACTCGGCGCCCGCTGATGGTGGGGGACCGCCTCGATACCGACATCGGCGGCGCTCGCGCAGCGCAATGGCCGAGCCTGCTGGTGATGACCGGCGTCACCGATGCGCAGACCCTCGCTTCGGCTCCGCCTAGCCAGCGCCCCGACTTCATTTCAGCAGACCTGCGCGGGCTGCAGGCCGTCCACGGCGTAACGCACCGAGACGCTCAGGGCTGGCACCTCGGTGGTTGGCGCTCCCATATCACCCCGGACGGCCTCGTGCGGCTCGACGGCTCGGGGGGCATTGATGACTGGTGGCGGTGTTTGGCCACCGCGGCCTGGAGTCACCTCGATCTGACACGACGCCCCGCAGACGTCACTGGGTGTGTGCCGCCACCGGATAGGTTGTCACCATGAGTGAACTGGTCGGTGCCGAGGGGTCGAACCCGTCCGAGCCCATCGAACTGTCCGGAATCAACGACCCCCACCTGCGCGATCGGCTCGAGTCTTTATCCGACCTCGACCAGCGGCCCGTCGATGAGCATGTGGCCGTGTTCGAAACCGCCCACGACGCCCTGCGCGCGGCCCTGGCCCGTGGCGCCACCCAGCAGTAGCACGGCCGGGGCGCACAGAGAGGACCACGCTATGCCACCGCGACGGCTTCGCCTCGACGCGGAGTTGGTACGCCGAGGGATGGCCAGATCGCGCGAGCAAGCCTCCGCGCTGATTGACCAGGGCCGAGTGACAGTCAACGGACTCGTGGCGCTCAAGCCAGCCACCTCCGTGACCACCGACGCCGATCTCGTGGTTCGCCCCGATGAACAGGATCCCGGTTTTGCCTCTCGCGGGGGCCACAAGCTAGCCGGCGCTCTCGACGACTTCACGCCGCTCGGTCTGGGCATCCAGGGTCGTCGCTGTCTCGACGCCGGCGCATCCACCGGGGGCTTCACCGACGTCTTGCTCAGAGCCGGAGCTGCCCAGGTCGTGGCCGTCGATGTGGGCTACGGACAACTGGTCTGGAGACTGCAACAAGATCCCCGAGTGGTGGTCCACGACCGCACCAACGTCCGCGATCTCACCGTCGAAATGATCGGCGGGACGGTTGATCTGGTGGTTGGGGACCTGTCGTTCATCTCTCTTGAGATGGTGCTGCCAGCTTTGGCCACGGTGACCAAGGAATCAGGAGACCTGGTGCTGATGATCAAGCCTCAGTTCGAAGTCGGTCGGGAGCGACTGGGGAAGGGTGGGGTTGTGCGGGATCCTGATCTGCGGGCCGAAGCGGTGACGGCGGTCCTGGACAGGGCGGCCAGTCTCGGTTGGCGCCCACAGGCGGTCACGACGAGTCAGCTGCCTGGGCCCTCGGGCAATGTGGAGTTCTTCGCCTGGCTGCGCACAGACTCCGCGGGGATGGACCCCAAGGGGATTCGCCGGGTTGTGGTCGACCGGCGACGACTGTCCGTGCCGGATGAGAGTGTGGTCCCGTGACGTCCAAGGTGCGCCGGATCCTGCTGGTGGCTCACACCCAGCGTGAAGAGGCGGTAGCGGCTGCCAACACGGTGGCGGCCGCACTGAGCCAGCACGCCATCGTTGTTCGGGTTCCCGAGGAAGACGCCGGCTATCTCGAGTTGCCGCCCGACACCGAGACGGTCGGGCGCGCTGAGGACGCCGCCCAAGGTTGCGAGCTGGCCGTCGTGATCGGCGGCGACGGCACGATCCTGCGCGCGGCCGAACTCACCCACGAGCACAACACCCCGATCCTGGGGGTCAACCTCGGGCATGTCGGATTCTTGGCTGAGGCCGAGAGCGAAGACCTCGACACCACGATCGAGGCGATCGTTCGGCGCGGCTACTCGGTGGAGGAACGACTCACCATCGACGTGTCGGTGTATCGCGGCAAGCAGGTGGTGGCCACCACCTGGGCGCTCAACGAGGCTTCGGTCGAGAAGGCGGCCCGCGAGCGCATGCTCGAAGTGGTGGTCGAGATCGATGGCCGGCCATTGTCGAGGTGGGGATGCGACGGAGTCGTGTGCGCGACGCCGACCGGCTCCACGGCCTACAACTTCAGCGCCGGCGGCCCCGTGGTGTGGCCCGGGGTCGAGGCTTTGCTCCTGGTTCCCATCAGCGCCCACGCCCTGTTCGCTCGCCCGATGGTGGTTTCGCCAACCTCGGTGCTGGCCGTTGAAGTGCTGGAGCGCACCGAAGGCTTCGGCGTCTTGTGGTGCGACGGTCGTCGCACCGTGGACCTGCCCCCGGGTGCCCGCATCGAGGTACGCCGTGGTCGTCGGCCGGTCCGGTTGGCCAGGCTGCACCGGGCTCCCTTCACCGATCGTCTGGTGGCGAAGTTCGGGCTCTCCGTCGACGGCTGGCGGGGTGCGGCCGAACGTCGTCACCGTGGGTCCGCGTCGTGATTGAAGAACTTCGTGTCTCCTCCCTCGGGATCATCGCCGAGACCACTCTCGAACTGGGCCCGGGACTCAACGTCATCACCGGAGAGACCGGCGCCGGCAAGACCATGCTGGTCAGCGCTCTGGGACTCCTCATGGGCGGGCGAGCCGACCCGGGCGCCGTGCGAGTGGGGGCCCGTGCCGCCCGCGTCGACGGTCTCCTCGGTGTCGACGGCGAGGTCGCCGACTCGGTCGAGGCACTTGGCGGACAGGTCGAGGACGCCACGGTTCTGCTGGCCAGACAGATCGCCGCCGAAGGACGTAGCAGAGCCTTCGTCGGCGGCGCCGCGGTGCCAGCAGGCAGCCTTGCCAGTCTCACCGAGCACCTCATCGCAGTTCACGGGCAGGCAGACCAACATCGATTGCTCCGCCCCGATGTCCAACTTGCCGTCGTCGACCGATTCACCGGCCCCGCCGCGGCCACGGCTCTCGAGGCCTACGGACAAACCTTCACTCGACTTCGTTCGGTGGAGGCGGAGTTGCGCGATGTCGTGACTCATGCCCGTGAGCGGGCCCGTGAAGCCGATCTCTTGCGCCACGGACTCGCCGAGGTGGCTGCTGTCAACCCGCAGCCGGGGGAGGCGGAGTCTCTCGCCTCCGAAGAGAGCCGCTTGGGCTTCGCCGACACATTGCGGGCAGCAGCCGAACAATCGCACGAGGCGCTGTCCAGTCACGACGGCGAGTTCGATGCCTTGAGCGCAGTTGCCGCCGCTCGAGCTGCACTCCAGTCGGTGCGCGAGCACGACGCCGAGGTTGGATCCTTGGCCGATCGGCTGGGGGAGATCAGCTACCTGCTCAGCGACGTCGCGGCGGATGTCGCCTCCTATTCCTCCGCTATCGAAACCGATCCGGCTCGACTTGCTGCGGTCTCCCAGCGCCGCGCAGCGCTGACCACGTTGACGCGCAAGTACGCCGACACCATCGAGGGTGTCATCGCCTGGGCGCAGGAAGCTGCTGCGCGCCTGCACACCCTCGACACCGACGACGAACGCGTCGATGAGCTCACCGCCCAGCGGGTGGAGTTGCGTCGGCTGCTCGCCGAGCAGGCGTCGGCTCTGAGCCAGGTACGCCGTGTCGCCGCGGCGGAACTTTCGGCCCGGGTGACCCAGGAGCTCGTCGCGCTGTCCATGCCTCAGGCCCGTGTGCGGGTGTCGGTCAGACAGCGCCTCGACGATGCCGGACTTGAGATCGGCGACGATCGCGTGGGCTTCGGGCCCTCCGGGATCGACATCATCGATTTCGAGATGTCGGCCAATTCCGGGTCCGAGTTCCGACCTCTCGGCAAGGGGGCGTCCGGAGGCGAACTCTCCCGCATCATGTTGGCGGTGGAGGTGGTCGTGGCGGCCACGAGCCCGGTGCCGACCATGGTCTTCGACGAGGTCGATGCCGGTGTCGGTGGCAAGGCTGCGGTCGAGGTCGGTCGCCGATTGGCGGTCCTGGCCGGGACCACCCAGGTCCTGGTGGTTACCCACCTGCCCCAAGTTGCCGCGTACGCCGACCGCCATCTCGTGGTTCGCAAGGAGTCCGACGGGTCGGTGACCACATCGGGAGTGAGCGTCCTCGACGAGGCCGGTCGGGTCACTGAGTTGTCGCGGATGCTGGCCGGCCTGGAGAAGTCAGAAACCGCGCTGGCCCACGCCCGCGAACTCCTCGCGCACGCCCGGGCGACCAAGGCCGCGGTGTAACCCATGCGGGCACGGCGCGCGGTCGGCGGCGATCCCCGAAGCAGGCTGCATTGATGTTAGGGTCGAACCCCGTGGAGACAGCCTCAGTTCCCCGGAGTCAGCGGTGGTAGCCCCCGCCCCTAGCGGCCGCGCCGCAACCCGACCCAGCAAACACATCTTTGTGACTGGTGGGGTCGCCTCCTCACTAGGCAAGGGCCTGACGGCATCGAGCCTGGGCAGCCTGTTGAAGGCGCGCGGTCTCAAGGTGACGATGCAAAAGCTCGACCCCTACCTCAACGTCGACCCGGGCACGATGAACCCGTTCCAGCACGGGGAGGTCTTCGTCACCGACGACGGAGCCGAGACCGACCTCGATATCGGGCACTACGAGCGGTTCCTCGACACCGACCTCAATGCCATCGCCAACGTCACCACGGGGCAGGTCTACTCGGCGGTCATCGCGAAGGAACGCCGGGGGGACTACCTCGGTGACACCGTGCAAGTGATTCCGCACATCACCAACGAGATCAAGGACCGCATCCGGGCCATGGGCACCCCCGGTATCGACGTGGTCATCACCGAGATCGGCGGCACCGTCGGCGACATCGAGTCGCTGCCGTTCCTGGAGGCTGCGCGGCAGGTCCGCCACGACCTGGGTCGAGACAACTGTTTCTTCATCCACGTGTCACTGGTTCCCTGGATCGGGCCCAGCCAGGAACTCAAGACCAAACCGACTCAGCACTCGGTGGCTGCGTTGCGGTCGATCGGCATCCAGCCCGATGCGATCGTGTGCCGCGCTGATCGGGAGTTGCCCGACTCGGTCAAACGCAAGATCTCCCTCATGTGTGACGTCGACACCGAGGCCGTGGTGACCGCGGCCGATGCGCCCTCGATCTATGACATCCCCAAGGTCCTGCATCGTGAAGGCCTCGACGCCTACGTCGTACGCCGACTCGACCTGCCTTGGCGCGACGTGGACTGGACCGCCTGGGACGATCTCTTGCGGCGGGTCCACCACCCAGAGGAGGAGGTCAGGGTCGCTCTCGTCGGCAAGTACATCGACCTGCCCGATGCCTATCTCTCTGTCGTCGAGGCCCTCCGGGCCGGAGGTTTCGCCCACTTCGCCAAGGTCAAGGTGGACTGGGTGCAGTCCGACGAGTGCGCCACTCCTCAAGGAGCCGCGCACCGACTGGCGGAGGCCGATGCGGTCTGCGTCCCCGGAGGCTTCGGGATCCGGGGGATCGAAGGCAAGTTGGGCGCTCTGACCTATGCGCGCACTCACCGGTTGCCGACATTGGGGCTGTGCCTGGGCCTGCAGTGCATGGTGATCGAATACGCCCGCTCGGTCGCCGGTATCGACAAGGCCGGATCCACCGAGTTCGACCCACAGACCCCCGAGCCGGTCATCTCCACGATCGAGGAGCAGAAGAAGTTCGTGGAGGGCGCGGGTGACCTCGGTGGCACGATGCGTCTGGGTCTACAGCCGGCCACGCTTACCCCGGGCAGCGTGGTGGCCACGGCCTACCAGAGCGAGCACGTCGAGGAGCGGCACCGGCATCGTTACGAGTTCAACGACGCCTACCGTGAGCGGCTCGAAGAGGCCGGGTTGGTCTTCTCCGGCATCAACCCCGATTCCAATCTCGTGGAGTTCGTGGAGTTGCCCGCCGACGTACACCCCTATTACGTGGCCACCCAGGCACACCCCGAACTCCGCAGTCGTCCCACCCGGCCGCATCCTCTCTTCGCCGGACTGATCGGCGCGGCGATCGCTCGCCAGCGGGCCGAGCGGTTCCCCATCGACGAGTCCGGTCTGCGTCGCGAGTACCACGACGACGAGGACTAGCCCGCGTGCTGCGCGACGAGGAGGAGTCGTGGCCGGTCTCGGCCAGCCTCGACCTGTTCCGTGACCACTGGGTGATGGCGTTGCGAGCCGACACTGTGCACCGTCCCGGGCACCCGGACGCGGCGTTTCGTCGGCTCGTGCTGGAGCATCCGGGTGCCGTGGTCGTGCTCGCCATCGACGAACAGGGGCGCGTTCCGGTCCTGCACCAGTACCGTCACCCGGCCAGACGGCGCCTGGTGGAGTTGCCCGCGGGGTTGCTCGATCAGGCGGGGGAGGATCCGTTGCGCACGGCCCAGCGTGAGCTGTGGGAGGAGGCCGGACTGCAAGCCCAGCGGTGGGAGCACCTGATCACGACGTACGCCTCCCCGGGCATCACCGACGAGCGCCACATCGTCTATCTGGCCACCGAGTTGACCCCCGTGGATCGGGGCGACATCGAGTTGGACCACGAGGAGGATGACATGACGTTGTCCTGGGTCGGGCTGGGCGAACTTCGCCGTGCTGTTCTGGCCGGAGAGGTCCAGAACGCGGGTCTTGTGATCGCGGTTCTCGCACACGCACTTAGGAGTAGTGTCTCGCCAACGCTGTGAGTGCAGCATCAACGGGGCAGCATCAACGAGGAGGAGTACGACGGTGAAGGTCGGCGTTCCCAAGGAAGTCAAGAACCACGAATACCGGGTGGCGATCACCCCGGTCGGCGTGCACGAATTGACCGCTCACGGTCACGATGTCTTCATCGAGAAGAGTGCCGGTCTCGGTTCCTCCATCACCGATGCCGAGTACGTCGCCGCCGGGGCCACGATCCTGGATTCGGCCGACGATGTGTGGGGCACCGCGGACATGATCTTGAAGGTCAAGGAGCCGATTGCGGAGGAGTACCCCCGCATGCGCGAGGGCCAGACGTTGTTCACCTACCTCCACCTGGCTGCCGACCGGCCGCTGACCGAAGAACTGATGAAGCGCCAGGTGACGGCGATCGCCTACGAGACGGTGCAGTTGCCCTCCGGCGGCTTGCCGCTGCTCTACCCGATGTCGGAGGTGGCTGGCTGCCTTGCCCCTCAGGTGGGCGCGCACTCCCTCCTCAAGGCTCAAGGTGGACGCGGCACCCTCCTCGGCGGCGTTGGCGGTGTCGCCAACGCCAAGGTTGTCGTGATCGGGGCGGGCGTCGCCGGCCAGAACGCGGCCAACATCGCCCTCGGGATGGGCGCCGACGTGACCTTGCTCGACACCGACCTGGACAAGCTGCGGATGTCCTTTTGGCGTTACAACAACCGGGTGCACGGTCTCGCCTCCTCCCAGTTGGCGATCCGGCAGCAGGTGCTCGAGGCAGACCTCGTCATTGGCGCAGTGCTGATTCCGGGTGCCAAGGCACCCAAGCTGGTCAGCAACGAGCTGGTTGCGGAGATGAAGCCCGGCTCGGTGCTGGTCGACATCGCCGTCGACCAGGGCGGTTGCTTCGAGGACACCCGGCCAACCACCCACGCCGACCCGACGTACGCCGTGCACAACTCGGTCTTCTACTGCGTGGCCAACATGCCGGGCGCGGTGCCCAACACCTCCACCTACGCGCTGACCAATGCGACGCTGCCCTACACCGTCGCGCTGGCCGACAAGGGCTGGGAGAAGGCCTGCCGCGATGATCGTGCACTGGCGCTTGGTCTCAACACGCACGCAGGCAAGCTCACCTATGTCCCGGTCGGTGAGGCTCACGGAATCGATGCCATCGCGCCCGAGGACGTGCTCGGCTGAGCGACCAGGACCCGGTCGGCCGCGCCGTCCGCACCTATCTCGACCACCTTTCGGTGGAGCGCGGCCTAGCCGCGAACACCCTGAGTTCCTATCGTCGCGACCTGCGGCGCTATCGGGGGTTCCTGGCCGAGCGCGGCGTCGTCGAGCTGGCCGAGATCAACGAGGCACTGGTCACCGATTTCCTGATGGCGTTGCGGGAAGGGGACGCCGACCACCCCGCCTTGTCGGCGGCCTCGGCAGGGCGCACGGTGGTGGCGGTCCGCGGATTCCACAAGTTCTGTGTGCGCGACGGGCTCAGTGACGTGGACCCATCGTCCGGGGTGCGTCCTCCGAGCCCGGCCAAACGCCTGCCGAAGGCGTTGTCACTGGCCCAGGTGGAGGCGATCCTCACCGCCGCCGGGGCACCTGGCACGGCGTTGTCTCAGCGCGACCGGGCGTTGCTGGAGATTCTGTATGGCACCGGGGCCCGCATCTCAGAAGCGGTTGGACTCGATATCGACGACCTCGATCTCGAGGAGGGCACTGTGTTGCTGCGGGGCAAGGGTTCGAAGGAACGACTCGTCCCGGTGGGGTCCTACGCACGCGACGCGGTGGGGGACTACCTGACCGGGGCCAGGGCGGCGCTGGCGGGTGTCGGGACCGGGGGTCCGGCGCTGTTCCTCAACGCTCGCGGCGGCCGACTCTCGCGCCAGAGCGCGTGGACGGTCATTGTGCGCGCTGCCGAACGTGCCGGAGTTAAGGCCGAAGTCTCCCCGCACACGCTGCGCCACTCCTATGCGACGCACCTTCTCGAGGGTGGCGCCGACGTACGCGTGGTGCAGGAGTTACTCGGCCACGCGTCGGTGACCACAACCCAGATCTACACCTTGGTCACTGTCGACAGTCTTCGTGAGGTGTACGCCGCCAGTCACCCCCGGGCGTTGGACTAGGGTGCATCCCAGCGCACCATGCCATTGATCATGAATACGTCGAGGGAGGCCACCAGATGACCACGGGGCATAGCCACGGCGAGGCGGACTCGGCTGCCCAACTTGCCCTCGACGTGACCACGGCGCCGCCGACAGCGGCGGTGGACAAACCAGGTCCTACCGGGCGCACCGTGCCCGATTTTCCGGTGCCTGCGGCGCCGACCACCCACGGCCCGGCTCGCGTCGTGGCGATGTGCAACCAGAAGGGTGGGGTCGGCAAGACCACCACCACCATCAACCTGGGTGCGGCACTGGCCGAATACGGCCGCAAGGTGCTGTTGGTCGACTTCGACCCTCAGGGGTCCCTGTCGGTGGGCCTGGGGCTCAATCCGCACACGATGGAACTGACCATCTACAACCTCTTGATGCAAGACGACGTGGAACTGGCCGACGTGGTGGTGCCCTCGGGCATCGACGGCATGGACCTCCTTCCGTCGAACATCGATCTGGCCGGTGCCGAGGTGCAGTTGGTCAACGAGGTGGCCCGTGAGCAGACTCTGGCCCGGGTGCTACGCCCCGCGCTCGCCTCGTACGACGTCATCCTGATCGACTGCCAGCCGTCCCTGGGGCTCCTCACCGTCAACGCTCTGACCGCCTCGGACGGCGTGCTGGTTCCGCTGGAGTGTGAGTACTTCGCGCTTCGCGGGGTCGCGCTGCTCAAGAACACCATCGACAAGGTGCGAGCCCGGCTCAACCCCGATCTCGTCATCGACGGGGTCCTGGGCACGATGTTCGATGGGCGCACCTTGCATGGGCGCGAGGTCATGGAGCGCCTGGTCGAGGCGTGGGGTGACAAGGTCTTCCACACTGTCATCCGCCGCACGGTGAAGTTCTCCGACTCCACGGTGGCCGGTGAACCGATCACGACGTACGCCAGCACCTCCGGTGGGGCCGAGCAGTACCGCCAGTTGGCCCGCGAGTGCGTTGTGCGGTGGGGTCGCTGAGGTGACCGGGTCGAGTGGGCGGGTTCGCCATGAGGAAAAGATGACCGTCTATGTCACCACCGAGGAGATGCTCGCACTCGAGCATGCCCGGCTCGCCCTCAAGGCCGACCACGGCGTGCGGGTGGATCGCGGTCGGTTGGTGCGCGAAGCCGTCTCGATCGCCTTGGCTGATATTGCCGAGCGGGGCGCGGCCAGTGACCTGGTGCGGAGATTGAAGGCCTGATGTCCGCCGCTCCCGCGGAGGCCGCGGAGTCCGGTTTCGAGGTTCGACTGGACAACTTCGAGGGCCCCTTCGACCTGCTGCTGAGCCTGATCGCCAAACACAAGCTCGACGTCACCGAAGTGGCCCTCTCACGGGTGACCGACGAGTTCATCGCCCACATCAAGGGAGCCGGGGACGTCTGGGATCTCGACCAGACCACGAGTTTCCTCGTCGTGGCCAGCACCTTGCTCGACCTCAAAGCGGCACGACTACTCCCTCAAGGGGACGTGGAGGACGAGGAGGACCTGGCTCTTCTCGAGGCGAGGGATCTGCTGTTCGCCCGGCTCCTGCAATACCGCGCCTACAAGCAGGTAGCGGGAGTGTTCCAACAGCGCATGCACGACGAGGGTCGTCGGCACCCCCGTGTGGTCGGGCTCGATGAGCGCTTCGCTCAGCTGCTCCCCGATGTGCTGATCGGACTGGGGCTGGAGGAGTTCGCGGCGCTCGCGGCTCGGGCCCTGACCCCGAAGGCCGAGCCCGTGGTGTCACTGACCCACATCCACGCTCCCACGGTCAGTGTGAAGGAGCAGGCCGTGGTGGTGGTGGAGCGCCTGCGGCGGCACGGGGCGATGACCTTCCGGGCCTTGGCAGGCGACGCTCCCGACGTGATCACCAAAGTCGCACGGTTCCTAGCCCTGCTCGAACTCTTCCGCGAAGGCGTCCTCGGGTTCGATCAAGTGACTCCCCTGGGGGAACTCACCATCCGCTGGACCGGCACCGAGGAGGGCGAGATCGACATCGATGACGAGTTCGACGAGGATTCGCCCGATTCGAGCAACGAAAGTGACCTCCACGATGACCACTGAGCACGACCAGGCCAACGACGACGAGAGCACCCTCGCGGTGCCGTTGGCTGAGCTCAAGCCCGCGCTGGAGGCACTGCTGCTCGTGGCCGAGCAGCCGATGGATACGCTCCACTTGGCCGCGGTAGTGGGTTACCCCCACGACGATGTGGTGGGCGCTTTGACCACTCTCGCCACCGAGTACGACGACCAGCGGCGCGGCTTCGAACTCCGCCAGGTCGGTGGCGGCTGGCGCTACTACACCAGGGAGGACTTCGCGCCGCTGCTAGAGCGCTACGTCCTCGACGGCCAGCAAGCCCGATTGACCCAAGCCGCTCTGGAGACCCTCGCGGTCGTGGCCTACAAGCAGCCGGTCAGTCGTAGCCGGGTCAGTGCCGTGCGTGGGGTCAACGTCGACGGGGTGATGCGCACCCTGGTCATGCGCGGCCTTGTCGAGGAGTGCGGCGTCGACCACGAGACCGGTGCTCATCTCTATCGAACCACCAGCTACTTCCTGGAACGCATCGGTATCGGATCGCTGGAGGAGTTGCCGGAGTTGGCGCCGTTCCTGCCCGAGCTCGACGATGTCGACGACTTCGCCGATGCCGGCGACGCCGGGGAGTCCGCCTCAGCATGAGCCAGGATGAGGGTCTCGTCCGGCTGCAGAAACTGCTCGCTCAGTCAGGTGTGGCCAGTCGGCGTAAGTGCGAAGAGCTCATGCTGGGCGGGCACGTCGAAGTCGACGGGGAGATCGTCACCAGGCTCGGGACGAAAGTGGATCCCCGGCGCGCGGTGATCCGCGTGGACGGGGTGCGGCTCCCTCCGGTGAGCGACTCGGTCTATCTGGCGCTCAACAAACCGCGCGGAGTGGTCTCGGCGATGTCGGACCCAGAGGGCAGACGAACGCTGGCGGACCTCGTCGCCGATCGTCCCGAGCGGCTCTTCCATGTGGGTCGCCTCGACACCGACACCGACGGCCTGATCCTCATGACCAACGACGGAGACCTCGCGCACCGGCTCGCGCACCCGTCGTACGAAGTGGACAAGACCTACGTCGCCGAGGTCGTAGGGCGGGTCGACAAGTCCGTGCTAGCCCGTCTGCGCAGCACCGTGACGCTCGACGACGGGCCGGTCACGGTCTCGCGGGCCAGCGTGATCTCGGTGCAGGGTGAGCGCAGCATCGTGGAGCTGACGATCCACGAGGGCCGCAACCGCATCGTGCGCCGCCTGTTGGACCACCTCGGCCACCCCGTACGCCGGCTGACCCGCACTCGCATCGGTCCGGTCGCGCTGGGCAGCCTCGGGAAGGGTCAGGCCCGGGACTTGACCGCCTCGGAGCTCGGCTCCTTGCTCGACGCCGCCGAGCGCTGACGCGGCACATCCTCACCCAGCTCGGTCGGAGCATCCACGGGTTCGAGGTCGCCCAGCTCCTCGGCCACCACGATCAAGTCGTCGGTGGGGGCGGTCTGGAAGTCGGTGCTCGGGTTGACGAAGACGCTGTCGCCCCGGCAGACCGCCAGCAACGTGGCCTGGTGTTCGGCCCGCAGCCGAGTGGACAAGTCGTCGATGCTCAGGTGAACACAGTCCTCGGGCAGCCGGACGCGGTAGAGCTCCGAGCCGATCCCACCCGAGACGATGTCGGTGACCACATCGGTGAGTCCGGGGTAGAGCGAGGAACGCGCCATCAGCCGAGACGTCAGCCGGGAGGTGACAACGATCTCGTCCGCGTTGGCCCTCTTGAAGTGCTCGACGTGGGCCGGGTTGTTCGCCTCGACCACCGTGCGGACCTGGGGCGCGATGGACTCGATCGCCATCACGGTCAGGATGGAGCGCATGTCGGCATCGTTGCTCGGGTCGCCGGGGCAGATCACCGCGGCGATCGCCTCCTCGATCCCAGCGCGGCGGAGGTCGTCGGCACTGGTCGGGTCGCCGCTGACGAAGTAGACCCCGGCGCCAGCCGGGTTCTTCTCGGTGTTGTGGATCAACACCAGTTTGTGGGTGTAGTCGTCCCCGCTCAGTTCGGCGACGAGCTCGCGAGCAGTCGGGTTCCATCCGCAGATGACAACGTGGTTTCGGTATCCGGCGGCGCCCATTCCCTGGCCCTCCTTGATCAAGAAGTCGATGAGCAGCCCGACGAGGGCGCCCGTGATCGTGGCCACGATGGCGACCCCGAAGAGAACCAACAGCCAGCTCACGACGTACCCCACGGGCGAGTGCACGTAGGAAGCGTCACCTGAACCCATCACCGTCGTGACCGCCCAGTAGATGCCCCCGGCCAGGGTGCTGAAGAACTCACCGACCGACTTGTGGGGACCCTCGATGGCGGTCACGATCAGCGCGGCGATGGTGACGATCGCGCCTAGACCGACCCCGAGGCGAAGAAAGAAACCTCGGTCGAGTTCACCGCCGATGCGGCGCAGGTGGAAGGCGATGCGGCGGAAAATGGGCACGGCAAACACTTCCGAGATGCGGTTGCGCCACCGTGTCCTCATACCTGACCCCCGTCAGACTGTTCGTGAGCGTAGTCCTGGTCCACGGGATCGGGGAAGATCCGTCGAGCCCGCGGATGCTGTGTGGCATCCAGCATTCAAGGTGTCGCCGAGTCCGGCCCTGATACCCGTTAGGGTCGTCTCGGCGCGTTGGGCGTCCGCCCAGGGTCGCAGGAGAGGGGTCGAGGCGAGGTGGCGAAGTCGGTTCGTGCGGTGCGGGCAGCGACGCAGCTGACCGCTGATTCCCGCGAGGAGATGCTCGACCGCGTCAGTGAGATGGTCACCGAAGTCATGGCGGCCAACGGGCTCGGCGTCGATGACTTCATCAGTCTGATCTTCACCGCGACCGCCGACCTGCACGCCGAGTTCCCCGCGTACGCCGCCCGACAGCTCGGCTTCGACGACGTCCCGCTCCTGTGTGCCCGGGAACTGGAGATCGACGGCTCGATGCCTCGCGTGGTCAGGTTGTTGGCCCATGTGGAGACCGATCTGGCTCGTCAGGACGTCACCCACGTCTACCTCCATGGAGCAGCGGCGCTGCGGAGGGACCTGACCAAGGTCCGGGCGGTTCCCGATGAGTGATGGGCCCACCGTCGAGCTGACCGGACCGGTCCACATCATCGGCACCGGCCTGCTCGGCACTTCGATCGGGCTCGCGCTGTCAGCCAGAGGGGTTCCGGTCTGGCTCAGCGACACCAATCCCGACCACGTCCGCACCGCGGCCGGGCTCGGTGCCGGCACCGCTTACCGGTCCGGTGTGGCCCAGTTGGTCGTCGTGGCGGTGCCGCCGTCGGGGATCGCCGAGGCGGTCCGGTCCGCGCTGGCGACCGGTGCCGCGGTCACCGATGTGGGCAGTGTCAAGTCAGGTCCGCTGGCGGGGATCGCTTCGTCGGCGTACGCCTCGCGCTTTGTCGGGGGCCATCCGATGGCAGGCAGTGAGCGCTCCGGCCCGTTGGCGGCCTCGGCGGCGCTCTTCGATGGCCGGCCGTGGGCGATCACGCCTCATGAGGGTTCCGAGCCCGGGGTCGTCGCCCTGGTGGAGGCGTTGGCGCGCACGTGCGGGGCGGTGGCCCTGACGATGTCGCCCCGTGCCCACGACGAGGCAGTGGCGCGCACCTCTCATCTCCCGCACCTGATGGCGGCCGTCGTCGCAGCGCAGTTGGCTGATGCCGATCCGGCCCAGTTGGCGTTGTCGGGGCAGGGCGTGCGTGACGTGACTCGGATCGCCGCCGGTGAGCCGCGTCTGTGGCAGCAGATCATCGCCGGCAATGCGGTGGCGTTGCGGACGCTGCTCCTGGACGTGCGCGACGACCTTGACCGCCTGCTGGCCGCGTTGGACGACCCGGAGGCACTGGTGACGGTGCTGGACGCGGGCGTGCGGGGCACACAGGCCATCCCGGGCAAGCACGGCGGGCCGCCGTTGCCGACCGCATCTGTGTACGTGGCCGTGCCCGACCATCCCGGCGAACTGGCCCGCCTGCTGGCCGATGTGGGCGCCATCGGAGCCAACCTGGAGGACCTGCACATCGATCACGACCCCGGTCGCCCCGTGGGATTGGTGGAGTTGGTCGTGGGCGCGGCGGCGGCCGAGCAGTTGCGCGAGTCACTCGAATCGAGGAACTGGGTCGTCCACCGGTAGCCTGCTGCGGTGATCGAGCGCGTCGTAGTTGCCATGGACGGACCATCGGGTTCGGGTAAGTCCAGTACCGCCAGGGGAGTGGCCCACACTCTCGGGCTGCGCTACCTCGACACCGGAGCCCAGTTCCGGGCGATGACGTGGTGGATGCTGCAACACGGCATCGACATCGATGATCCGGCGGCGGTTGCGGCGGTGGTCGATCAGCCCGTGATCGAGTCCGGCACCGATCCCGACCACCCGACCATCACCCTCGATGGAGTCGAGGTCTCTACCCAGATCCGCTCCGAGCCGGTCGTAGCCGCGGTCAGCGCGGTGGCGGCAGTGCCCGAGGTGCGGGCCCGACTGCTGCAGTTGCAGCGCGACATCATCGGCACCGGAGGCATCGTGGTCGAGGGCCGCGACATCGGATCGGTCGTCTGGCCCGAGGCCGAGATCCGCCTCTACGTCACTGCCGATGCTGCGGCCCGCGCGGCTCGGCGTACGGCGGAGGCTGGACTGGGCGACGTAGCCGCGACCGAAGCGGACCTCTTGCGACGCGACGCGATCGATTCCAGCCGGGCCACGGCACCTCTCGTCGTGCCCGAAGGTGCTGAGCACCTGGACACCACGCCCTTCACCCTCGAGGAGGTCATCGCGATCGTCGTCGAGAAGGTCACGCGAGCCGCAGGAGACAACTGATGACCACCCCGATCCTTGCCGTCGTCGGCCGCCCCAACGTGGGCAAGTCGACGCTGGTCAACCGCATCATCGGCCGCCGTGAGGCGGTCGTGGAGGACCGCCCGGGCGTGACCCGCGACCGGGTCTCCTACGACGCGGTCTGGAACGGACGCGCGTTCACCGTGGTCGACACCGGAGGCTGGGACCCCGACGCCAGGGGACTAGCCGAGCGCATCGCCGCCCAGGCCGAGGTCGCGGTCGGCATCGCCGACGCAGTCCTCTTCGTCGTGGACGCAGGAGTGGGCATCACCGACGCCGACGAAGCGGTGGTTCGGATCCTTCGACGTAGTGGCAAGCCGGTCATCCTGGCTGCCAACAAGGTCGACAGCGAGCGCGCCCAGGCCGACGCCTACGGTCTGTGGAACCTCGGTCTGGGGGAGCCGTACGCCGTCTCGGCACTGCACGGTCGTGGCTCCGGCGATCTCCTCGACGCCGTACTCCGCGCCTTGCCAGAAGCTCCCGAGCAGTCCTTCGAAGAGGTCGGCGGCCCCCGCCGCGTCGCCATCGTCGGCAAGCCCAACGTGGGCAAGTCCTCACTGCTCAACAAGGTGGCCAAGGCCGACCGTGTCGTCGTCGACGATGCTGCCGGCACCACGGTGGATCCGGTCGATGAGTTGATCGAACTGGGTGGACGGCCCTGGCGCTTCATCGATACCGCCGGCATCCGCAAGCGGGTCAAGGAGGCCAGTGGGCAGGAGTACTACGCCTCGCTGCGCACCAACACCGCGATCGACCGGGCAGAGGTCGCCGTCCTTGTCGTGGACGCCTCCCAACCCTTCTCCGAGCAGGACCAGCGGATCATCGCGACCGTGGCCGAGGCCGGGCGGGCGCTGGTGATCGCCTTCAACAAGTGGGACCTCGTCGATGAGGAGCGCCGCTACTACCTCGAACGCGAGATCGAGCGCGACCTGGTCAGGGTGCCCTGGGCTCCGCGGATCAACATCACTGCTCGCACCGGGTGGCACGTCGACCGACTGGTGCCCGCTCTCGACGCGGCCCTGGCCGGTTGGGAGACCCGGATCGGCACGGGTGCGCTCAACGCCTTCCTCGGCCGACTCGTCGCCGAGCATCCACACCCGGTGCGCGGGGGCAAGCAGCCCAAGGTGTTGTTCGCAACCCAGGCCAGCACGGCGCCGCCGACGTTCATCCTGTTCACCAGCGGCAAGTTGGAAGCCTCCTACCTGCGCTATATCGAGCGCCGACTGCGTGAGGAGTTCGGCTTCGTAGGGACTCCGATCCACCTCCAGCAACGCCCCCGAGAGAAGCGGAAGCGCTGAGGCCGCGGTGGTGCTGTGACGAGGGCGGCACAGCCCGCACCCGATTGAGTGTGGACGCCTCGGCTGAGGTAAGGTCTCCTGCGGCTCTCCTAGAGGGCCATCGGGCTGTGGCGCAGCTTGGTAGCGCACTTGACTGGGGGTCAAGGGGTCGCAGGTTCAAATCCTGTCAGCCCGACCAATCGGATGTTTCGGTCATTCGGAACATTCACCCACCCGGA
>CALMLL010000014.1 GCA_937868075.1 uncultured Marmoricola sp.
GTTCGTAGGGATAGCCGGCTCTGGTCACCGTCGGGCGGCCCATCTGCGCGATCAAGGCGCACACGTCCCGTGATGTTGCCGCGCCGACGCAGACTCGAAGCGCGACGAACCAGCGCGTGTAGACGTCGATCGCACTGAGGATGACCGCCGGGACCAGCACGCCTTGGGGACCAAGAATGGCCACCGTCGTAGGGGTGGCATCGACTTGGACCAGTTCACCGGGGCGACTGACGCGTTGCGCCCCGTAGACGGCGAGGGGCCGGCTGGACTCAGACCGTCGAGTCTTTGCCACGTGGTGAAGGCCGCGTCCGCGAGAGACTTCCCCGACCAAGACGCCCAACTGATGGCGGGTGACCTCGTCCGCCACGGCGGCCCGGTCGAGCCTGCTTCTGATCCGGACGAGCAGCTTGCGCTGGCTCTTGCGTGGCCTTTGACTCTCGGCCGCGACTTCCTCACGGACGATCTCAACGACGGCCGGATCAAACTCATCAAGTCGTTGTGTCAGAGTCCGACGGTTCCCGTGGATGAGGAAGTCGGGTCCCTCTCCGATACGGCCAACTTGGCGGTAGAGCGAGGCTCGGGAAGCGCCTACCTCGCCGAGGGCTTTGAGCTCGCGGCTTTTCGTGATCAGTCGCTCTGCGGAGGTGGTGGTCTTCGGGTCGTAGGCCGGGTTGAGGATTCCAGCGCGACGGTCGGCCTCCGGGTTCCCCCGCAGTGACCCCGTCTCGATCTGCACCAGGTCGCGGTACCGCTTCGAGACGGCCGCGCGCTCTTCTTCGGCCAGTTCCGCCAGCATGGGCGCTGGATGCTGCTCGAGGGCATCCAGGGGTGGTGCAGGCTTGCGGGTCAGTGACGCCTTAACCAGGGCCATCCACGTCACTCGCGTTCGGTGGTCACCATGGTCGACGACGACAACGACCCTGCCATCCTCATCGCGGGTAATCCCGATGACCTTGCCCGCATCTGGCTGCTCGTCGACCGGGTGTCCGGCACCGATCGGCCGACGACGATGAGCAGCGGTCACATGGCGTGCAGCCACGGCGCACCCCCTCCCGACGCCTGGAATGCGACGGTGCTGTCAAGCTCCAGCACGGCGTCGAGGTTGACGTGCACGTGGCCGTGCGCGACGAGATCCCACAGGCGGACGAAGCCTTGTGGCCCTCCCCCAAGAAGGTCGCTGGCACGCTGGACGTCCGTCGAGCCTGGTGTTTGGCGCAAGACCCGTGACGCGCCAACCCGGTCTTGAACGGTGTCATTGCGTCCGGCATGGAGGAAGTTGAGGTTCCGCACCCGCTGGGCGGCGAGCTCGGTCCGCACCTGGTACTCCCAACCCAGGGCATCAGCCGTCGCCGCCGTCAGCTGGAGTACTGCCTGCAATCTTGGATCGTCGAGCTTGGTCCGCGTGGTCACGTCGACCAAGAGCGCACGCCCGTCAGCGTCACGGAGGAGGAAGTCGGGGACGTGTCCCCGGACTCCAGTCGTCATGACCCACTCCAGCCGAAGGGGCTGTGTAGCCACTTGGGTCGGTTGTCGAGTGATCAGCAGGTCGCGGAGATGGGTGAGCTCGTTGAAGCTCTCGCACCACACCGCCCGGCACTCGTGGGCCTCGGTCGGGACGACCACTCTGGAGATGTAGTTCTTCATTCCCTTGTGAGAGGCGGGCCGGCGGACGGGCAGCAGCTGGTCCGGCACCATCGACATCAAGGAGGCGATGTCGGCAGTCGCAACGATGGGCGAGCAGTTGGTGTCGATCGTCAGCAGTGTCGCGGTGGCGGCTGACGCCACCTTCACCCGCTCGGCGGCGTCGCCAGCGACGTCAATGACCTCTGCCCACTTCGCGGGATGTCCCTCGAGTGAGGGGATGAAGTTGGTCCGTCGGCCGAGTCTGTGGGGGACGGCGGAGTGGCGTTTGCGCATGAAGGGTTTCCTCTCGTCAAGAGGCTCACCGTTGA
>CALMLL010000015.1 GCA_937868075.1 uncultured Marmoricola sp.
GGGGACTAGCACCTCAAGCTAGCGCGTCTGCCTATTCCGCCACCCGGACGAGTGGAACCGGCCGGGGCCGATCAGCGCCGCAACGATAGCAAAGAAACACCGGCCTCCTCACACCGGCTTGGGAGGACGGGCTCTACCCAGCCACCCACATGGTTGGCCGCCTGTTTCCGCATGGTGTCCCAGTCGAAGGCGACCTCGTCGCCATCGTCGAGGACCACCGAGACCCTGACCGTGCCTCCGCCGTTGGTGCCGCAGAGGACTCCGTGACGCCGCCCGGATCATCGGGCGAGCCGGACATGTGCTCAACCGGCGGTATGGGTCCAGAATCTACCCATGCGACTGATCGAGGCGACCCCGGCTGAGCAGATGCGCGACCAGGTCGCGGCCCGCTTCGCCGAGGCATACGGCGCTCCTCCTCAGCGGATCGGATTCGCCCCCGGTCGGGTCAACCTCATCGGTGAACACGTCGACTACAACGGCGGCCCCTGTCTGCCGATCCCCCTGCGGCACGGCACCTGGGCGGCCTACACCCCGGCCGCCGACGCCGTGCTGCACTGCACGACCGGTGAACACGGTGAGGTGGTCGAGAGGGGCTTCTCCCAGCCCGGGGACGGCACCTGGTCCGACTACGTCGCCGGCGTCCTCTGGGCCAGTCAGGCCACCACCGGGGCTCACATCGCGATCGCCTCCACGGTGCCGACGGGTGCAGGGCTTTCCTCCTCGGCGGCGCTGGAGTGTGCCGTTGGCGCAGCGCTCGGGCTGCGGGGTCAGCGGTTGGCAGACGTCGCGGTCGCCGCAGAGCGCGACTATGTCGGGGCTCCGACGGGCGGTTTGGATCAGACCGTGGCGGTGTTCGGTGCCCAAGATCACGCCCTGCTGATCGACTTCGCCGATGGCTCACACCGGCAGGTCCCATTCCGCCCGGCCGACCATGGGCTCGCGCTCTTGGTGGTGGACACCCTGGTCAAGCACGCCTTGGCCGATGGCGAGGGGGGCTACGCGCAGCGCCGCCGCCAATGCGAAGAGGCCGCAGCCATTCTCGGCGTCGACACACTGGCCCAGGCCGGCGACCTCGGCTCCCTCGATGGGCTGTTGCTCCGCCGGGCCCGCCACGTGGTGACCGAGACCGCTCGCGTGCACGAGGCAGCGGGGGCGCTGGGCCGCGATGACTGGGGCCGGTTCGGCGGTCTCATGGTCGACTCGCACGCGTCGCTGCGTGACGACTTCGAGGTGACCTGCCCTGAGTTGGACCTCGTGGTCGACACCTGCCTGGACACGGGCGCGCTCGGCGCCCGCATGACCGGGGGCGGCTTCGGCGGATCGGCGATCGCGCTTGTGCGCGCCGATCAGGTCTCCGACGTCGCCGCCGCCGTCGAGCAGGCCTTCCACTCACGATCGTGGCGAGTGCCGACCTTCCTTCTCGCGCAGGCCGGTGCGCCGGCCTCCTAACCCTGCGGCGGCATTCGGAGCCCGGAGTCGGCCAGCTCGACCTGGGCCAGCCGGGCGATCACCTCTCGGTCACCGTTGCGCCACGCCCCCGCCGGGTTCGGGCTGATCCGAGCCAGCACGTGCAGCGGCTGGTTGGCCATGGCCCGCAAAGCGAAGAGGTCGAGGTCGTCGGCGGAATCCATGAACCTGGCGCCGGCGGTGGCTCGGCGTACGAACCTCGCCCGCAGGGGCACGTAGACCAAGGCCACCAGGGCGATCGGAACCAGTGCGACCGCGATGCCCAACCACATAGCTAGCGAATGCACGGCCTCGACCTGGGCCTGGCCCGCGGCTGCCAGTTGGGTGGCGGCGTCGCCTGCTCCACGGAACGGGGTGGCCAGCCGGTCCCCCAGCAAGGGGATGTCCCCCGCTCGAGAGCCGGCGTCATGAAGCCATCTGGCCAGACCCGTGGCCGACTCGTCGATCTTTTCCCCGGGGCTCCCGAGGGCGAGGGTTGCTGAGCGGATCGACAGTCCCGTCTGCACCCAGGCATAGACCCAGGCGATGAAGAAGAGGTCCCCCACGATCTGTCGGGTACGTCGAGAAGGACGGTCGGCATAGAACTTCATGCCGCACATCATCGCCTTCACCACGGGCAGACAGGAGGTTGAACTACTTCAGTTGGGCGGAGGTGAGCCCCAGGATCCGGCGGGCCACGATGAGTTGTTGGATCTGCTGGGTGCCTTCGAAGATGTCGAGGATCTTGGAGTCGCGGGCCCACTTCTCCAACAGCTCGGTTTCCGAATACCCCACAGAACCACACAGTTCCACACAACCCAACGTGACCGCGGAGCCCATCCGTCCTGCTTTGGCCTTGGCCATCGAAGCCTGCATGGAGTTGGGCTGGCGATTGTCAGCCATCCACGCGGCCTTGAGCATGAGGAGGTAGGCCGCCTCCCAGTCGGCTTCGAGGTCGATGAAACGTGCCGCTGCGGCATGTTGGACGTGCCGCGGGGAGTCGTAGTCGATGGTGACGCCGGCAGCGTCCAGGAGATCGCGAGTGAGGTCGAGGGAGGCGCGCGCGCAGCCCACCGCCATGGCGGCTACCAGTGGCCGGGTATTGTCGAAGGTCGCCATCGCCCCACCGAAACCCTGCTCGGTGTTGATTTCTGGGGAACCCAGGAGGTTCTCCTTGGGCACCCGGGCGTCGGTGAACCGGATCGTGGCGGTGTCGGAGGCACGGATTCCGAGTTTGTGCTCCAGGCGCTCCACGACCATCCCCGGTGTCCCCTTGGGGACCACGAAGGACTTGATCGCGGCCCGACCCAGGCTCTTGTCCAGAGTCGCCCACACGACGATGTGATCGGCCCGGTCACCCGCGGTGACGAAGATCTTCTCGCCGTTGATCACGTATTCGTCGCCATCAAGGACTGCGGTCGTGGTGATGTTCGCCGAGTCCGAGCCAACCCCGGGTTCGGTGATCGCCATCCCCGCCCACACCCTGGCGAAGCGTTCGCGCTGCTCGTCGTTGGCCACGGCCGCGATCGCGGAGTTGCCCAGACCCTGCCGCGGCATGCTCAACAGCATTCCCACGTCGCCCCAGCACATCTCGGTGATCGAGAGCACCGAAGCCAGGTTGGTGCCGTTGCGGTTGGTCTCGGTGCCATCGTCCTCCGCGGGCCCACCGGAGGCACCAGCACCCTCGGCCGCACCGGAGGCGGACATGCCGTCGATCATGGCGGCCAGCAGATCGAGTTCTTTGGGATAGGCGTGCTCGGCTTGGTCGTAGCCGCGAGAGATCGGTCGCAGCATGTTCATCGCGACCTGGTGTGCGTTGGAGACCAGCGGGCGGAACTTGCTGGGAACCTCGAGGTTGATCGCCATCAGACCAGCACCCCACCCTCCATCACTCCGACCGCACGGAGGTCGCGGTACCAGCGCTCCACCGGGTGCTCCTTGACGAAGCCGTGGCCGCCGAGAAGTTGCACCCCGTCCAGACCGATCCGCATGCTCTTGTCAGCACACAGAGCGCGGGCGAGCGCGATCTCGCGGCGGGCGTCCTTGCCCTGGGTGACCCGGGAGGCGGCTCGATAGGTCGCCAGGCGCATGCCTTCCAGTTCGATGGCCATGTCGGCTACCGCGAAGGCGACCGATTGGCGGTGCGCCACCGGTTCTCCGAAGGCCTCGCGCTCCTTCACGTAGGGAATGACGTAGTCGAGAACGGACTGGGCGGTGCCGATAGCCAGCGCACACCAGGCCAGCCGGGACAGGCGGACACACTCGCGGTAGTCCTCCTCGCTGCCCAAGAGCGCGATCGAGTCGACCCGGACGCCGTCGAGGCGCACTGTGGCCGTGGCTGCGGCGCGAACTCCCATCGCAGGCTCCGTGGCGATGCTCAGTCCGTCCGCGCTGGCCTCGACTACGAAGAGGCGGCCCGCCCCCTCAAGTTCGGCACCGACCACGATCAGATCGGCGTCCCCGGCCCGAGGAGCCAGGGACTTCGCCCCGGACAACACGAAGCCGTCACCGTCGCGGGTCGCCACCGTGTGCGGGTTCATCGCGTCGAAGAGGACCCGGGGCTCGTTGAGCGCCAGGGTCGCGACGGCGGGTTCGTCAGTCGTGAGGGCACCGAGGTAGGTGCGTTGTTGCTCCTCGGTCCCCCACAGGGACAGTGCCGTCGCCACCGCTCCGGACGCCATCACCCCCACAGCCAAGCCCATGTCGCCGTGGGCCAGTGCCTCCAGGACCAAGGTCGAGGACGTCGCCGAGCGCCCTTCGCTGATGCCGCCCAAGGACTCGGGCACACCGAGCAGTCCTAGCCCGATCTCACCAGCCCCGGCCAGTGCCTCCTCATCGGGTGCGCAGGTCTCGTTGCCGGACGAGGCCGCTGGTCGCAGCACGTCGGCGGCGTACTCCTTGGCGACGTCGACCAGCATCTGCTCGTCGTCGGTGGGGGTCAGGTCGAACTGGCCGCGCACAGCTGCGGGAGTCGGACGCTGCCCTGCCGAGGGTGCCCCGGACCGCGGGAAGGAACGCAAGGCCCGCTGAGCCGTGCGGGCGCCCTTGAAGCCTGCGGTAGCAACGTCGGTGACGAGTCGCTCGACGCCTTGCCGCAATCCGAACCGGTCCAGAAACGGGCTCTTGGCCAGGCGAGTCAGGGCTGCGACCGCCACTCCGGTGGGATCGCGGTGCTCGCCCCGAGCGAGCCCGAAGCGACCGGGCTCAGCCATGCGCGTTGGGGTTGGTGGTGTGGACGCCATGGCGAAAATCTAACAAGGATTTAGGTTTTGCCAGCCTCTGGGTGAGCAACGTCTCTAGGTTCCGATCTGGGATGGCCACTGGTCGGGGAAATCGTCTGCCGCGGCCTCCATCTGCTTGCGCAGCTTCTTGCGGTTGCGGGCGGTCACCCGGTCACCGAACACGGTCCCGTAGAGGTGGTCGGTCTCATGCTGCAGACACCGGGCCAACAGCCCGTCCCCCTCGAACTCCACGGGTCGACCGTCGATATCAAAGCCGCTCACGCGCGCGACATCGGGGCGAGCGCATTCCACGAAGGCCCCCGGGTAGGACAGGCACCCCTCGTCGTCGACATCCATGACCCGGTCCCGTCCCTCTGGCAGATGAAGGCTGGGGTTGCAGACAACGCCGCGGGTGATGACCCCGTTGGCGTCCGGGCAATCGAAGACGAACACCGCAGCGTCCACGCCGATCTGACAGGCCGCCAGACCGACCCCGTCGGCGGCGTACATGGTGGCGGTCATGTCGGCCACCAGGGCGCGCAAGTCCTCGTCATACGCCGTGATCGGGGTGGCCTTCTCATGCATGACCGGGGTCCCCCAGCGCACGATCGGCCTCACCGCGCCACCGGTGGGAAGGGCATGGGAGTTGGCCGAGACCTCGTCGTCTGCAGCAGGGGTGCGCACCACGGCAGCATCCTAGGTCGCTGCATGGGCTGGCGCGCTCAGCGGCGCTGCGCGGTGAAGCAGGCGATCGCGCAGGCGGCAGCCACGTTGAGCGAGTCGATCCCCGCCGACATGGCGATGATTGCTCGGCGATCGGCGGCAGAGGTCCATCGCGCAGACAACCCGTGGCCCTCGGTACCCAGGACGAGGGCGAGTCGTTCGACTCCGGCCACGGCCTCCTCGATCGGCACCGCATCGGTGGCGAGAGTCAGGGCCACGGTCGTGAAGCCGGCATCGCTGAGGAGCCCCAATCCGTCGTACCAGTCCGGGAGCCGGGTCCACGGCAGTGAGAAGACCGCGCCCATCGCGACCTTGATCGAGCGTCGGTACAGCGGGTCGGCGCAGCGCGGGGACAACAGCACCGCGTCGGCTCCCAGCCCGGCCGCAGACCGGAAGATCGCCCCGACGTTGGTGTGGTCAACCACGTCTTCGAGTACGACGACGGTGCGGGCGCCGGCAAGGACCGACTCGACACTGGGCAGGGGTCGGCGCACCAACGATGCCAAGGCGCCCCGGTGGACATGGAAGCCGGTGACCTGCTCGGCCAGGTCCTCGCTGACGACGTAACAGGGAGCTTGGGTGGAGTCCAGGACATCACCGAGCCCGTCGAGCCAGCGCGGTGCCATCAGGAACGAGCGCACCGTGTAGCCGGCCTCGACGGCACGGCGAACGACCTTCTCGCCCTCGGCCAGGAAGAGTCCCTGGGAGGCTTCGACGGACTGCCGCAGTTGCACGTCGCGCAGGTCGCGATAGTCGCTGAGTCTGGGGTCGTCGGCGCTGTGGAGGTGGAGGAGTTCTGCCACCGCTCACCTCCCGATCCTCGCCCGATCGCCCCGATGTCGCGGGGCGAGACGATGATCTCAGGTGCGACTCGGTCCTGGCGCGTCGAGGCGTCCGTGCTGCTCATCGAAGCGCCGTGGCAGCAGAGGGTTACCAGCGCCGCCACATCGGGCTACGTTCGGAAAGTAAGCACCGTCCACATCCGAAGGAGTCACCATGAGCCTCGACCGGCCCGTGCACCCCAATCCCTACGACCTGCTCCCGGTCGTGCCCGGTTTCACCGTCACCAGCGCTGACGTGGCCGACGGCCAACCGCTCAAGGACGACCAGGTCGCTGCTCTGGGCAACACCTCCCCGCAGCTGAGTTGGTCCGGAGCACCGCAGAGCACCAAGAGCTACACCGTCACCTGTTTCGACCCCGACGCCCCCACGCCCAGTGGCTTTTGGCACTGGGCCTTGGTGGACCTCCCCGCCGACTGCACCGAACTTCCCACCGGGGCCGGCGCTGCTGGCGCAGTCCTGCCAGGAGGCGCGTTCATGCTGCGTAACGACGGTGGGCAGGCCGCGTTCATGGGCGCTGCCCCTCCGCCAGGCGACCAGGTGCATCGCTACTTCTTCGTCGTCCACGCCGTCGACCAGGAGTCCTTGGGGATCGACGCCGAGGCCTCGAATGCGGTGATGAGCTTCAATCTCGCCTTCAAGACCGCCGGTCGGGCGATCCTTCACGGCACCTACCAGCACTGACCTCAGGCCAGCGGCGCTCGCAGACTCAACCGCACCGGCCACCGATCCCCAGCAACGTCGACGGTGTAGGTCCCCGCGTCCAACCAGGCCTGGGTGACCGGCTCGTCGCTGCGCACGTAGCCCAGCCCGACGCACGCACCAACCGTGGCTCCCCATGCGGCGCTGGTGACCTGACCGCCCGGCTCACCGTCGCGCACCAGAAGCTCCCCGCCCCAAAGCATCGCCTCGCTGGACTCGACCACTAAAGAGACGACGCGGCGTCGTGGACCGCTCTGCTGAAGCCGGATCCGCTCGGACACCAGGGCGTCCCGGCCGACGAAGTCGATGTCCGTGGCCACCTTGGTGGCAAACACCAGGCCGGCTTCGGTCGGCAACACGTCGGGGTTGAGCTCGCGGCCGAAGGCACGGTAGCCCTTCTCCAGTCGCAGTGACTCGAGGGCGTAATACCCGGCGTCACGCAGCCCGAAGTCGGCCCCAGTTTCATGGAGCAGGTCGTAGACCCCCGCCGTGAAAGCAGCCGGGACCAACAACTCCCAGCCCTCCTCCCCGACGTAGGTCATCCGAGTGGCCCGCACCTGGGAATAGCCCAGGCTGATCTGGGCCGAGTGCGCGAACGGGAGGTCGGCGTACGCGAGCGAGGAGAGGCTGCTGAGCAGTTCGGGTGCCTTGGGACCCATCACCCCCAACACGCTGTAGGCCCCGGTGACGTCGCGGATACTCACCTCGCAACCGGCGGGCACGTGTCGGCGAAGCCAGTCGAGATCACGGGTCGTGGTCGCCGAACTGCTGATCAGCAGGAACTCCTCGGGTCCCGTGCGGGTCACGGTGAGGTCGGCTTCATACCCTCCGCGGCGGTTGAGGAATGCGGTGTACACGCAACGGCCGATCGGTACGTCGACGTCGGCCGCGCACAGCCACTGGAGATACCCCGGTGCGCCGACACCCTCGACGACGTACTTGGAGAACGAGGTCTGGTCGAAGACCGCCACCGCATCGCGGCAGGCGTGCTGCTCGTGGCTGGAGGCCTCCAGCCACGTGGGTTTGTCCCAGGAGTACTCCAGAGACGGCCCGAAGTAGTTGGGGCGTTCCCAGCCCATCCGGGATCCGAAACTGGCCGACTTAGCGGCCAGTCGGTCGTGCAACGGCGAGGTGCGGAAAGGTCTGGCCGAAGTGAACTCTCGGTTGGGCCAAGGGATGTCGTAGTGGATGCCCAGGACCTCGGGGATGCGGGCGTGCAGCCAGCGGTTGTTGCCGTTGAACTCGCCGAACCGCCGGATGTCGACGCCGACAAGATCGGAGGTGGGTTCGCGGGCGTCGATCCACTCGGCCAGCGCCCTCCCAGCCCCCCCGGCCGAGGCGATACCGACGGAGTTGAACCCCGCCGCGACGAAATAGCCGCCCACCTCGGGGGCCTCACCCACGATGAACTGGTTGTCCGGGGTGAAGCTCTCCGGGCCGTTGTAGAACTTGCGCACCCCGGTCTCCCCCAGAGCCGGGATGCGATGCATGGCCGAGTCCATCAGCACCGAGAAGTGCTCCCAGTCCTCCTCCAGCAGGGCGAACTCGAAGGGGTAGGGAATCTGGTCCGGGGCAACCCACGGTTTGGCCTCGGGCTCGAACCCGCCGACCACGAGGCCGCCCACCTCCTCCTTGAAGTAGGTGTAGCCGTCGGGGTCACGCATGATCGGAAGGTCCGGATGGGTGCCGGGGACCGACTCGGTCACCACATAGAAGTGCTCGCACGAATGCAGCGGCACACACACCCCGATCGGGTCGCTGAGCGCCTTGGCCCACTGCCCGGCCGCGTTGACGACGATCTCGGCCTCGATCGACCCATGGTCGGTGCGGACGCCGGTGACTCGGGCGCCCATGGATGAGCGGCGCACCTCGAAACCCAGGACACGGGTGCGCTCCAGGATGCGCACACCGCGCATGCGGGCTCCCTTGGCAAGGGCCTGGGTCACGTCGGCCGGATTGACCTTGCCGTCACCGGGGAGCCAGATCGCCCCCAGGAGGTCATCGACCTGCATCGGCGGCCAGAGCTCCTGGGCCCGCTCGGGGCTGATCATCTCGCACGGCATGTCGTAGGCAGCCGCGTTGGCCGCCGTACGCCGAAGTGCGGTCATGCGCTCGGGGGTGCGAGCCACGATCACTCCACCGACATTGCGATAGCCCGTGGCCAACCCGGTCTCGGCCTCGAGCGAGGCATAGAGCTGGGCGGAGTACTCCACCAGCTTGGTGCCGCTCTCGGACGCGCGAAGCGGCCCGACCAGCCCGGCAGCGTGCCAGGTCGTGCCGCCGGACAGGTGGCCCTGCTCGAGAAGGACGACGTCGGTGTGTCCGAGCTTGGCGAGGTGGTAGGCGATCGAGCAGCCGATCACTCCCCCGCCGACGATGACGATCTCTGCGCGGTCGGGGAACCCCGCTGCGGTTTCAGCCACCTGCCACATCCTCTAGAAGTGTCGTGAACTGGGGGGAGGCGAAGACCGCAGCAGCTTTGTCGAAGCGATGGTCTCCCCACTCGGTGAAGTCGAAGTCAAGAGGCGAACTGGCCGCCTGGATGTAGCCCCAGAGGGACCAGCCGTAGGAACTGACCAACGACTGCAACCGCACCCTGGCCACGTCTGCCTTCGTCGTCGCCGGCCCGAAGTACGCCTCGGTCCAGGCTGCGGTGAGATCCGGGGTGAAATCGCACTCGTTGGCGGTGTTGCCGAGTTCGAAGCAGGCCTCGTTGTTGCCTGAGTACTCGTAGTCGATCAGCCAGACCGCGGTGCCGTCGTCGATGTAGTTGCCGGCCAGGAGGTCGTTGTTGCAGGGCACCGTCGGGCGCGGATCCACGGCGAGTGCAGCGCGCATCCTGTCCCAGTGACCGGCGTAGTCGTCGTACGTCGCTGGGAGGGGGAAGCCGTGCTCGGCGATGAGCCCTCGGTATGCCGCCTGACGGGCGAACATGTCGAAGTCACCCTCGAAGCGTGGGCCCGCGTGGAGCCGGCGTACGGCGTCGGCGGCCCGGGTGAGCACCCCTGGATCGGTGAAGGATCCGTCCTCGAGGGTGACCCCGGTGAGATAGCCGATCACCAAGGCACCGAGATCGGGCCGGTAGTCGATCACCGGTGCGCCTACCCCGGCCTCGAAGGCCCGGGCGGTGTTCACGTGCTCGGCGTCCCGGTCGATGCCCAGCAGCCCCGCGTCCGAGGTGGAGCAGCGGACGACGAAATCCCCGGTGGCGGTGATCACCCGCAGGTTGCGGTTGGTCAGGCCACCGGGGAGAACGGTGATCGTCCGCGTCCCGGCCAGAGCCGGGATCGCGGCGATCAATTCCTCGTCGTTCAGATCTACCCCTCGAGCGAGTGGATCTCGCCGCCGTGAGCGGTCTTGCCTTCGTGCTCCAAGGCGATCTCATCGGCCGAGGAAACGCCCTCGGGCAGGTCGATCGTGGTCTTGGGACCGGTGAACCACTTCTTGGCCGACAGGTGCCAGCCGATCCACAACGCCAGCAAGGTGCCGCCGGTGAGGATCGGTGCGTAGTTGACGAACTTCCAGTCGAATCCCTTGTTGAAGGGGTTGGCTGCCGGGGTGAACGGCAGGATGAAGTAGATCGAGATGATCACGATCTCCAGGCAGGCGATCGGGGCCATCCACTTCCACTTGTTGCCGAGGTTCCACGTGCCCTGGACGAAGTTGTCCCCAGCCCGCCACCGCAGGAAGATCGGCACCAGGAAGGCCAGATAGAGGCCGATCACGGCCACGGACACCACCGCATAGAACGCCACCGGGACGATCAGGGGTGCGTCCGCAGTGCCCAGGTTGACCTCCTTGAGGGCCGGCAGGGTGATGATCGCGGCCACGATGGTCGAAATCAGCACCGCGTTGCGCGGCATCTTGTTGGCATCCAAGCGCGCCCAGAGCGAAGCCAACGGCACGGCACCGTCACGGCTGAACGCGAACAGCATGCGACTCGTGGAGGTCAAGCAGGCCGAGGTGCAGAAGAACTGGCCGATGCTGGCGATCATCAAGACCGTGCCGGCCCAGCCGCTGCTCAGCGCCTGGTTGAAGATGACCGCCACGCCACCGCCACCAGCGGTGACCGCGTCGGCGTCCTGGACGGCGAAGAGGAAGGCCAGCAGCAGCACCCAGCC
>CALMLL010000016.1 GCA_937868075.1 uncultured Marmoricola sp.
TGGCAACGCCCATGACGCGCAGCCACACAGAGTCCGCTCGTCTGGCGCAGCGGCCGACGTACCGACGACGCAGCCGTCGTCGGGACGACGACGCCCGAGCCCTCGATGCGCACGCGCTGCTCGTCGAGCGAGACCTCGAAGCGGCCGCCAGAACCAAGTCCACACCGGTGGCCGACGCGGAGCGACTGCCGTTCACCCGGACGGTCGACTTCAACGACGTTCACTTCCGCTACGACGACGGCATCGACGATGTCCTGGCCGGGATCGATCTGCATCTACCAGCCGGATCGTCTCTGGCGCTGGTGGGCAGCAGTGGCGCTGGCAAGAGCACCATGGTCGACGTACTGCTGGGGCTCCAGCAGCCGACCTCGGGTTCCATCACCGTGGACGGGGTCGACATCGCCGACAACATCCCGCGATGGCAGGCCAATCTCTCGATGGTGCCGCAAGAGGTCTATCTGCTCGACTCCACCCTCGCCGACAATATCCGGTTCTCCCCGGTCGGTGAGGATCACAACGACGAGCGGTTGACCAAAGTCATTCGGCAGGCGCAGTTGGATGATCTGGTCGCCGAACTTCCGCTCGGGCTCCAGACCCATGTCGGTGACCGCGGCACCCGACTCTCGGGTGGGCAACGCCAACGCGTGGGGATCGCGCGGGCGCTGTTTCGTGATCCAACACTGCTGGTTCTGGATGAGGCCACGTCCGCCCTCGACAACGTCACCGAACGCAAGATCACCGACACCATCGAGTCTTTGCATGGCCAGATCACAGTCGTCGTCGTCGCTCACCGCCTCTCCACCGTGCGGCACTGCGATCAGATCGCCTACATGGAAAACGGCAAGATCATGTCCATCGGCACCTTCGATGAGGTTCGGGACCGCTCTGCGGGATTCGCCAAACTCGTCGAGCTCGGCACGTTGCTCACCCCCGTCCCAGCCGGCGTCGTTGACGAGCAGGCCTGAGCGTGCGCCTGCAACACAAACTCGCTGCCTCGGCGCCGCAGCAGACTGCGCGCACTCACGTGATGCGAAGGCATCGCCGGGCTGGCAGATCCTCACCCATAGCCGGGCGGCTAGAACGCTTCTATCGCCGAGCCTGGTTGATGGCACCCCGGCGACACGACTATCTCTGGGCAGCCGAGGTCTTCCAAGCCGTGTCGATCCGCTTCCGCTCGACGGCGTACGTCGCCCGAGCGTCGACCTTCTTGCCAGCCGCATCGCGGATCAGGTTATAGGCAAGGTTGACCAGGGCAACGGCCTCGGAGGCGAGGCGGAGTCGGCGGGCGAAGTGGTACTTGCGGGCATAGACGAAGTGCGAACGCATGAGGCCGGGCACTCGCGTGCCGGCTGCGGTCGAACCGCCACCGGCGTGCTCTGCACGTAGATCGCCGAGGTACCACGCCGGGACGCCGCGTTGGGCCAACCGCCGCATGAGGTCGAGTTCTTCATAGAACATGTGGAACCTCTCATCGAAGCCACCCACCAGCTCGAACTCCTCACGCGGCAGCAGCAGACAAGCACCCGTCAGCCAATCGGTGCGAGCCCGCTGGCCCGGAACCATACTGGTGTCGTGACCCAGCCGCCGATCCAGGCGACCGCGATCGCGCCAGCGAGCCAACGGGGCTAGTGCGCCGACCAGCGACCAGGGCTGCGCGGAGGTGAACAGGTTGGCGGTGGGTGCCTCGTGGCCGCCCTCGACCAACTGCGGACTGCAGACGGCCGGCTGCACCTCCTGCGCGGCCTCGACGAAGGCATCGAGAAAGCCCGGCTGCAGTCTCATGTCGCTGTTGAGCACCAATAGCCAGGGCTGGGTGGCCCGAGCGGCGCCCGTGTTGGCCGCAGCCCCGAAGCCGCCGTTGCTGCTGCGGCGAACGACCTCCACCCCTGCGGTCTCGGGGAACGGGGTCGGCGATGCGTCGTCGACAACGATGACCTGCACGGCGTGCCGGGTGTCCTGGGCCATCACATCGCTGGCCGCCGAGAGCGCCAAGGCGGGGTCGCCGTAATGCGGGATGACGACGCTGACCCCGGCCATAGGGCTGTCGAGGTTGGGTGGCGGCGGGGCAATCGCCGTCGTGCTCGGCCCCAGCGACTCGCGCAGCCTGCGGAGTCCGGTGCGCAACTTGCGACGGCGAACCTGATAGCCCAGCCAGCTGTAGTGGCGCACTCTCACCGCGCGGGGCTGACCGATGTCGAGTGGCTGGATCCGAGTGAAGAGTTCGACCACCTGTTGGTCGAACCTCTCGCGCGAGTAGTGCCCCCTGATGTAGCCCCTGGCCCGGGCCCGAGTGTCGGCCACCCAGTCCGGGTCGGTGTCGTAGCGACATGCTGCACTCACCACGGCCTGTGCCAAGCCGACGAGATCGGGCTCCTCCACGGTCGTGCTGAACTCGGGCCGCATGTACTCGCGAGCGCCGTCGCCGTGGAAGCCGACGACGTAGGCACCGGCGGCCATGGCTTCGGCGCCCGGCAGACTGAACCCGTCGCGTTCGGAGAGATTGATGAAGATGGCCGACTCGGCGAGGGTCTCAGCCACCATGGAACTCGTCATTCCGCCCACGGTCGCGAATTCCCAGCCCTTCGGCAGGCGTTGATCACGGCGGATCAACTCCAAGATCGAGGCCAGGTCGTCGGTACGCCGGTTGAGCATCACCGCGATCTTGCGCTTCTTGGGCCGGTCTAGGAACATCTCATCATCGACGAAGACCGGCACCGACCACACCGGGAATCTCGGCGGCACGAGAGCGGTCAAGAACCGCTCGATGGCCTGCGAGGTGACAATCGCACCGACCGCATTGGGCCACCCGGGGTAGGCCTCAGAGCTGGCGCGGTCCCACTTGGCGCCGAACATCGTGTAGAAGTGCCGCTGGTTGAGCAGCACCACCCGCGCCCCGGCGACGAGGTGCTGATATCGGGCGCCGCCAAGTTCCGGCATCACCAGCAGGTCGCCCGGGTTCAGCGTGAGCTCGGGACCCACCACCACGTTCGCCTTGTGCCGGAACCAGCGAGAGGAGAAGCCCTCTTGGCCCTGCCAGACCGCCGCATCGATCCCGGCGGCCTCAAGGGCCTCGACCATCGCGTAGATGATGCGAACGCCCCCGCCTGGAGCATCCAGATCAGGGGAGAGAAACACGATCACGACTCCAAGACCCTTCCCATACCTCACGGCCGCCCAGGCGGTAGCTTCGTGGCATGCCTGAGGGTCCCGTGGTCAGCACCATCATCCCTCATTACGGCGACCCGGGGCGCGCGTTGGCCCTCATCGATCGACTCGCGGCTCAAGTCGGCCACGTGCCCATGGAGATCATCGTCAGCGACGACGCCTCCCCGACCCCGTTCCCCGAACGCTCGGGGGTGCGGGTCGTCCGGCGTACGACGAACGGCGGCTTCGGTTCGGCGGTCAACAGCGGGGCAGCCCTGGCAACCGGGGAATACCTACTCATCCTCAACAGCGACCTCGAGGTCGCCGCCGACTTCGTCGCCCGCATGGTGGCCGAGAGCCGTCCTTTCCAGCCTGCCGTCACGGCGCCGGCCATGACCGATCACGCCGGGCACCCGGCGTGGACGGCGCGCCGCTTCCCGACCGTGGCCCACCAGGTCACCGAGTGGCTCACCCCGCTGGCGCGGTTTCGGCACACCTCCTGGTGGCATCGGCGAGTTGGCCACGACCTCCATGCCCGCCCGGGCACCACGGTGACCGTCGATTGGCTGGTGGGGGCAGCGCTGCTCATTCCCACGACCGACTTTCGAGCGGTGGGCGGGTTCGACGAGCGGTTCTTCATGAACGCCGAAGAGATCGACCTGCAGCGCCGTCTCACCGAGCGCGGCCTCACGTCGGTCTACCTCGGTGGCATCACTGTGGTCCACGAAGGCGGCGGCTCCTCCGACTCGGGGTTTCGACGTCGTTGGCTGAGCACGGCACGCCTGACCTACGCCCGCAAATGGGGCGGAGTACGCCGGCTCCAGGTCGCCCTGACGGCGGCCACAGGACTCAACCTGGCCGTCAACGGGCTGCGGCGAGGACTGGGTAGCCCGGTCCGCCCCTGGCAGACAGCCCGCGAGGAATGGCGACTGATCTGGGCGGACGATCCACGTTCACCGCGGCCCGGCTCCGACTAGACTCCTGCTGCCGCACGCGTTCGCGTCGCGTCCCGTCAGCCCCGGCGAGCTCCAAGGAAGCCTCATGATCTGCTTCGCGCTGTGCGTTGGCGGCGACGGTGAGAAGTTCCGTCAGATCGCCGAACCCGCATTGCGTGAAACCATGGCTCCCGAGGACCGACTCTGGACGACCCAAGGTGCCACCGGCATCTGCAGCGCGTACAACGACTTCCTCGACCGAGCGAAGGCCGAGCCGGACTGCGAAGCTCTGGTCCTGTTGCACGACGACGTGGAACTCCTCGATCCCCAGTTCCGGGCGAAGGTCCTTGCCGCGGTGGCCGAACCGGACGTGGCCGTGGTCGGTGTCATCGGTGGCAGCGGGCTCTGGAACGCCGCCTGGTGGGAGTCACGGCGGTGGGCCGGTGAGGCGATGTACACCCCCGAGGTCGTGGGCAACTTCGCGCATCGCCACGCCGACGTCGACACCGTCGACGGCTTCTTGATGGTGCTCAGCCCCCGGGCGGTGGCAGAACTCCGCTTCGACGGCGAAACCTTGCCGGCCTGGCATGGCTACGACGTGGACCTCTGTCTGGGCGCGCGTCGGCGCGGGCTGCGCGTCGTCGTACGCCCCTTGGAGGTGTTTCACCGGACCAAGGCGACGTTGGGTGATTCGACGGCTTTCTATGAGGCCAAGAAGCGACTCGTGGCCAAGTATCCGGACCTGATCAGGCGTCGGTCGGCGATCGAGTGGACCAGGGACACCCACGAGCGCGTGGAGCGTCGGATTCGTCGGCTGCGCCGCGAGCGCGCCTACCAACGCGAGGGATTGGAGGCTCCTCACGAGGCGCCCCAGACCTATCGCCGAGCCGGTGTGGCCGCCCCGCCGATCGACAACGCCCGCATCTTGGCGTTGTGGTTGCACGAGTTCGTTGAGGATGACCTCGTGCTGTGCGTCGGGAGCAACGAGGACCTGCTGCGAGCGCTGACAGAGGAAGGCATCGTGGCCCAGGCTACGCAGACCTCTGATGCCGACCTGGGCATCTCGGCCTGGAAGACCGATAACCCCGGCATCCATCCCCAGGCGATCACCTTCTTCTACGTTCCATGGTCGGGGGCCGACGTCACCGGGGAACTCGCCAAGGCGGTCGGCATCTTGCCCCACGGTGGCCGGGTGCTCCTGGAATACAATCTCATCGACCATGCCGACGATCCTCTGGCCGAGACCGGCATGGTCGAAGACGACCTGCGTGAGGCCCTGGAATCGGCGGGGCTCGAGATCGAGCGCTTCACGGTGATGTCGAATAGCCTCTACCGACCTCGTGAAGAGGTTCGCGAGCGCAGACGCCAGAGCATGCTGACCAACCAACCCTGGCCGCCTCGCGATCTGATCAGGGCCGTGGGAAGGAAGCCGGAGTGAGCGAGGAGTTGCCCCAGCAGGCCACCTATGCGGACGATCCTCGTACCGACGTCGGGGTGCACGTCCCCACGGGCGCGGGCAGCGCCCTCGACGTCGGGTGCAGCCGCGGCGGGTTCGGGCGCACTTTGCGCTCGCGCCTGGGCAAGGATGCCCGGGTCGTCGGAATCGAGGCCATCGCTGAAGCCGCGAACGCCGCAGCCGCGACCCTGGCCTACGACGAGGTGCTCACCGGCTACTACCCCCAGGTGTTGGCCGGACGTTCGGAGCGCTTCGAGCAGATCTACTTCAACGACGTCCTCGAGCACATCCTGGATCCGTGGCAGACCCTGAGAGAGACCCACGACCACCTCGCCCCCGGGGGGCGGGTGCTAGCCGCGATCCCGAGCATCCAATACATCTCGATCCTCAAGGAACTCATCAAGGGTCGCTGGGACTACACCGACGCCGGCACGTTGGACCGCACGCACGTGCGCTTCTTCACCCGGGCAACGATGGTGGAGATGTTCACCGACTGCGGCTACGAGGTGCAGCAGTGCATCGGCCTCAACAGCATCGTCGACGCCTGGCGCTCGCACACTGGACCCGCTGCTGTGCTCAAGCGCCGACTCGGGCCGGTGCTGCGCGACTCCCAATACCTGCAGTTCCTCATCGTCGCCCGCGCCAGGGACTCCCGTGGCTGAGGAGTCTCGAACTCTGCTGCTGCTCAGTCCGGCCTTTCACGGCTACTGGGAGTCCATCAGTGCGCCGTTGACCGACCTCGGTTACACGGTGCGGCCCCACCTCTACAACCGGTCCAACACGTTGTGGTCCAAGGTCCGCACCAAGGTGGCCTATGAGTTGCCCAACCGGATCGTGGGCGGCAGCAGCGCCAGCCTTGTGCGCCGGATCGCAACTCAAGGTGCGATCGAGGCCTTGCGCACCACGAACCCCGACATCGTCGTGGCGATCAAGGCCGACATCATCGGCCAGGAGTTCTGGGACGAGGTTCATGTCCGACAGATCCCGCACGTGTTGTGGCTCTACGACGAGATCCGACGGATGCGGCACACCCCAGAGAGCCTGCGTGGAGCCGTCGGTGAGCGGGGCCACCTGGTGACATACTCCCGCCTCGACCTCGCTGCGTTGACCGATCAGGGGTTCGGGGTCACCTACCTCCCCAACGCGTTCGACTCCCGTTACGAGGTTCGTCCACGCCCGAGTTCGGAGATCGTCTTCGTCGGCGCCCGCTACCCCAATCGCGAAGCTCAACTTTCGCTCCTGCACAGTCATGGGATCCCGGTGCGCGCGGTCGGCAGGGACTGGTCTCACCACTGGTTCGATCGCGCCCGCACGTGGGGTGGGCAGCGGCCGGACCTCCCATGGGATCGAGACGTCGACCGGGCAACGGCCTACGCCATGCTGGGGGGCGCTGCGGCTGCGCTCAACGTGCACAACGACCAAGACGGTTTCACGATGCGCACGTTCGAAATCCCCGGCAGCGGCGGCCTGCAACTCATCGACCGGCCCGATGTCGAGGAGTTCTACGAGCCAGGCCGCGAGGTTCTCGTCTACCGAAGCGGTGACGAACTCGTCGATCTGTGCCGTCGGGCGCTACGCGATCGGGACTGGGCCGCCGGCATCGGTCGGGCGGCCCGGGCCCGCACCCTGACAGAGCACACCTTCGCCCACCGGATGGCCACGTT